>QHCA01000350.1:0-1815 GCA_003244095.1 Pseudonocardiales bacterium
ACATGGGCCTGCTCGGTGGGGCGGTCGACGACGCGGACCGTCGCCGGCGCCTGCGCGATCCGGCGCTGCGAGGGCCGGGGCACGGCCGGCGGGGCGGCGGAATCGGCCAGCAGCCCGGCCCGGCCGAACGCCTTGCGGACCAGCCGGACCACCTTGGCATGCTCGAGGTTGCCCGCGGCCGCCACGACCATCGTGGGCGGCCGGTAGCGCCGGCGGTAGAAGCCGGCCACCTGGTTGCGGCCCATCGCCTGAATCGTGTCGACCGTGCCGATCACCGGCCGGCCCAGGGGATGGTCGCCGAAGACCGCCTCGGCGAACACGTCGTGCACGACGTCTCCGGGGTCGTCGTCGTGCATGGCGATCTCCTCGAGGATCACGCCACGCTCGACCTCGAAGTCGTCGCTGGTGATCAGCGACGACGCCACCATGTCACTGACGATGTCGACGGCCAGCGGCATGTCGACATCGAGCACCCGCGCGTAGTAGCAGGTGTACTCCTTGGCGGTGAAGGCGTTCATCTCGCCACCGACGGCATCCATCGCCGCCGAGATGTCCATGGCACTGCGCGTCTTGGTCCCCTTGAACAGCAGGTGCTCCAGGAAGTGCGACGAGCCGCCGAGGGAGGGCGCCTCGTCACGCGAGCCGATGCCCACCCAGACACCGAAGGCCACCGAACGCATGGCCGGCAGCGCCTCGGTTATCACCCGCAGTCCCCCGGGCAGGACGGTCCGCGGGATCGTGCCGCCGTACCGTCCCGCCGAGAGCGTCTGGGTCGACCCGGCCTTCTGCAGGCCGGCCGGGCGCATCACGCGCCGGAGGACTCAGCTGATGCGGCGCCTGCGGCGGCAGCTGCGGCATCGGGCACCGGCACCAGGCTGATCTTGCCGCGGGCGTCGATCTCGGTGATCTCGACCTGCAGCTTGTCGCCGACGTTGACCACGTCCTCGACCTTGCCGATGCGCTTGCCGTTGCCCAGCTTGGAGATGTGCACCAAGCCGTCCTTGCCCGGGATCAGCGAGACGAAGGCACCGAACGCCGCGGTCTTGACGACCGTGCCGAGGAAGCGCTCCCCCACCTTGGGCATCACCGGGTTGGCGATCATGTTGATCTTGTCGACAGCGGCCTGCGCAGACGGGCCGTCTGAGGCCCCGACGTAGATCGTGCCGTCGTCGTCGATGCTGATCTCGGCACCGGTCTCGTCCTGGATCGAGTTGATCATCTTGCCCTTGGGCCCGATGACCTCGCCGATCTTGTCCACCGGGATCTTGATCGTGGTGACGCGCGGAGCGTACGGACTCATCTCGTCGGGCCCGTCGATCGCCTCGCCCATCACCTCGAGGATCGCCAGGCGAGCATCCTTGGCCTGTGCCAGCGCGCCGGCCAGGATGTCGGAGGGGATCCCGTCGAGCTTGGTGTCGAGCTGCAACGCCGTCACGAAGTCCTTCGTGCCGGCGACCTTGAAGTCCATGTCGCCGTAGGCGTCCTCCGCACCGAGGATGTCGGTGAGGGCGACGTACTGCGTCTTGCCGTCGACCTCGTCACTGATGAGGCCCATCGCGATGCCCGCGACCGGCGCCTTGAGCGGCACCCCGGCGTTGAGCAGCGCCATCGTGGAGGCGCAGACCGAGCCCATCGAGGTCGACCCGTTGGAGCCGAGGGCCTCGGAGACCTGGCGGATGGCGTACGGGAACTCCTCGCGGCTGGGCAGCACGGGCATGATCGCCCGCTCCGCCAGCGCACCGTGGCCGATCTCGCGGCGCTTGGGCGAGCCCACCCGGCCGGTCTCGCCGGTGGAGTACGGCGGGAAGTTGTAGT
>QHCA01000350.1:1844-5758 GCA_003244095.1 Pseudonocardiales bacterium
TGTAGTTGTGCATGTAGCGCTTGCGGGTCTCCGGCGCCAGCGTGTCGAGCTGCTGCTCCATCCGCAGCATGTTGAGCGTGGTGACGCCGAGGATCTGCGTCTCGCCGCGCTCGAACAGCGCCGAGCCGTGCACCCGCGGGATCACGTCGACCTCGGCGGAGAGCTGGCGGATGTCGCCGAGACCGCGGCCGTCCATGCGGACTCTGTCGCGCAGGATGCGCTGGCGGACCAGCTTCTTGGTCAGCGCCCGCACGGCACCGGAGATCTCCTTGTCGCGGCCCTCGAAGGCGTCGGCGAGCTGCTGCTTGGCCTGCTCCTTGATCCGGTCGAGCGCTTCCTCGCGCTCGAGCTTGTCGGCGACGGTGATCGCCTGGCTGATCGCATCGCTGACCGCGGCCTCGACGGCGGCGTAGGTGTCGTCCTCGTAGTCGTGGAACCGGGGATAGTCCCTGGTCGGCTTGGCGGCCTGCTCGGCAATCTCGTTCTGAGCGGCGACCAGCGCCTTGATCGTGGGCTTGGCGGCCTCGAGTCCGGCAGCCACCACGTCCTCGGTCGGGGCCGGCTTGCCGTTCTGCACCTTGACGAAGGCGCCAGGGGTGGCCTCGGCCTCGACCATCATGATCGCGACATCACCGTCGGGCAGCACCCGACCGGCGACGACCATGTCGAAGGTCGCCTCCTCGATCTCGGAGTGGGTCGGAAAGGCGACCCATTCACCGTCGATGTAGGCGACCCGGGTGGCCCCGATCGGCCCCGAGAAGGGCAGGCCGGCCAGCTGGGTCGACAGCGACGCGGCGTTGATCGCCACCACGTCGTAGAGGGTGTCCGGGTCCAGCGCCATGATGGTGCAGACAACCTGGATCTCGTTGCGCAGGCCCTTGGCGAACGACGGGCGCAGCGGCCGGTCGATCAGCCGGCAGGTCAGGATCGCGTCCTCGCTGGGCCGGCCCTCGCGCCGGAAGAACGAGCCGGGGATGCGGCCCGCGGCGTACATCCGCTCCTCGACGTCGACGGTCAGGGGAAAGAAGTCCAGGTTGTCCTTGGGCTTCTTCGATGCGGTGGTCGCCGCGAGGACCATGGTGTCGCCGAGGTAGGCGACGGCCGATCCGGCGGCCTGTCGGGCGAGGCGGCCGGTCTGGAAGCGAACCTCGCGGGCGGGATGGGAGCCGTTGTCGATACGGGCAACGGCTTCGTAGGTATTGGTGTCCGACAAGGCGGACCTCCTGTGTGTGCGGCCGGGGCGGCGCGACGACGCCGGCGGGGTGTGCCTGCCGGTCTTCGATCGAAGCACCCGGGGAAACTCCCGAGGGCCACTACCGAGGACCGGCGCTACGCCCGCGGTGGGCGTCGAGCCTGTCCGGCTCGGTGGGATCGCACGACGGGTGCCGTGCGAGGTCGGGCGGCGGAGCGACGTCCCCCGCCCTGTGGTGCCCGCTAGCGGCGCAGACCGAGCTTCTCGATCAGCGACCGGTAGCGGTTGATGTCGGTCTTGGCCAGGTACTTCAGCAGCCGGCGACGCCGGCCCACCAGCAGCAACAGGCCACGCCGGCTGTGATGGTCGTGCTTGTGCAGCTTCAGGTGCTCAGTCAGATCGGCGATCCGGCGGGAGAGCATGGCGACCTGCACCTCGGGGGAGCCGGTGTCGCGCTCGACCGTCGCGTGCTCGGCCATGATCGTCTTCTTCGTCTCGCTCGCGAGCGGCACTGGTCTCCTTAGGCATTGCGTGGTCCGCGGTCTCTGGCACGCGGGCAGGCTGCACGTCGCTGATTGACCGGAGTGAACCGATCACTCGGCGCCCACCGAGGGTATCAGGCGGCCACGGGCAGGCGAAAAACACCGATCAGGACGACACCAGCCGCCGGGTCTCCGCGACATCCCCGGCGATCTGTGCCGTGAGCGCCTCTACCGTGTCGAAGCGCTCCATACCGCGCAACCGAGCGACGAAGTCCAAGGCGACCCGCTCGCCGTAGAGATCCCCGTCGTAGTCCAGCAGGTAGGCCTCCACCCGCCGCTCGCGGCCCTCGAACGTCGGATTGGTGCCGATCGAGATGGCCGCCGGCCGGGTCACCTCCGGGCCGAGGAAGCGACCGGCATAAACGCCGTCGGCCGGTACGGCGGCATGCGCCGCCAACTCCAGGTTGGCGGTAGGGAAGCCGAGCTTGCGGCCCCGACGGTCGCCGCGCACCACCACCCCTTCGAGGCGGTGGTCACGCCCCAGGGCAGCACCGGCGGCCGCCACTTCGCCGGCATCGATGCACGACCGGATGAACGTCGAGGAGTACGTCGTGTCGTCACTGCCGATGATGGCCACCCCCTCGGTGGCGAAGCCGAAGCGGGCGCCGAGCTCCCGCAGCAGGGGGACGTCACCGGCGGCCTTGTGCCCGAACCGGAAGTTCTCCCCCACCACCACCGCCGCGGCGTGCAGGTGCTCGACCAGCACTTCGTGCACGAACTCCGCCGGACCGAGCCGGCTGAACTCCAGGGTGAAGGGCAGTACGCAGGCGACGTCGGCGCCGAGCCCGTCGAGCAACTCGGCCTTGCGCCGCTGGCTGGTGAGGACCGACGGGTGGGTGCCCGGCCGGACCACCTCGGCCGGATGCGGGTCGAAGGTGAGGACGACCGCGGGCAGCCCGGTGGCCAGGGCCCGCTCGACGGTCCGGGCGATGATGACCTGATGGCCGCGGTGCACGCCGTCGAAGACGCCGATGGTCACCACGCACCGGCCCCACCCTCCGGGTGCGTCCCGCACCCCGCGCCAGCGCTGCACGCTGCCTCCTCCTGCTCGACCAGCCCGAGCCTATGCGCCGCCCGGGGCGGCGGCAGGTGCGAGTACGACGACCGGGCGGGCCAGGGCGTCGCTCTCGGCGAGCAGGGCGAGGACGGCGCCGTCGGGCGCGAACGCACCATAGGTGCCGGTGATGCCGGCGGCCGGCAGCGGCCGCCCGTGCGACAGCAGCCGGGCCTGGTCCCAGTCGACGTCACGGCGCGAGAAACAGGCGGCCACCGCCGCGGCCAGGCCCAGGGTCACCGGCGACGACAGCGCGGCCAGGGCGTCGAGTGAGTGGGCGCCGGCCAGGGTGAACGGCCCGACCCGGGTCCGGCGCAGCGCGGTGAGGTGGCCGCCAACGCCGAGGGCGGCCCCGAGGTCGCGAGCGATCGCCCGGACGTACGTGCCGGTCGAGCAGTCGAGGGATACCTCGAGATCGACCAGGTCCGGGCGGTCGCGCCGCACCGCGAGCAGGTCGAGGCGGGCCACGGTCACCCGGCGTGGCGCGAGCGCCACCTCCTCACCGGCCCGGACCCGGGCATAGGCCCGGCGCCCGTCCACCTTGATCGCCGAGACGGCGGAGGGCACCTGCTCGATCTCGCCCACTAACCGCGGCAGCGCCGTACGGACATCGAGGTCGGTGAGATGACTGGCCGGCACGGCGGCGACCACCTCGCCGTCGGCGTCGTCGCTGACCGTCGACTGGCCGAGGCGGATCGTGGCGTCGTAGGACTTGTCGGTCAGCGCGAGGTGTCCGAGCAGCCGGGTGGCCCGCTCGATGCCCAGCACGAGGACGCCGGTCGCCATCGGGTCCAGCGTGCCGGCATGGCCGACCCGGCGGGTTCCGGCCAGGCGCCGGACCTGCGCCACGACATCGTGAGAGGTCAGACCGGCCGGCTTGTCGACGACGCAGAGCCCGCCGTCAGCCGGTGACATGGGGCGCGGTGTCCAGCGCGGCCTGCAACTGCTTGACGACGACCTCGAGCGGGCCGTGCGCGGTGAAGCCGGCGGCGAACCGGTGACCCCCGCCGCCGAGATCGACCGAGATCTGCCCCACGTCGACAGCGCCCTTGGAGCGCAGGGATACCGCCCACGAGCCGTCCGACAACTCCTTGTAGACCGCGGCGACCTCGGCCTCGCGGGCGGT
>QHCA01000350.1:5797-7411 GCA_003244095.1 Pseudonocardiales bacterium
CGGGAGAGGATCTCGCCGGTCAGGGACGCCCAGGCGAAGGGATGGCTGTCGTAGAGCTCCCGGGCGATGAGATCGTGCCGGATCCCGGTCGCCAGCAGGCGGGCGGCCAATTCGTGGACGTGCGGCGTCGTGGCGGCGTACCGGAAGGAGCCGGTGTCGGTGCTGAGGCCGGTGTAGAGGCAGGCGGCCACGTCGTGGTCGATCGGCGCGTCCAGCCGGTCGAGCAGATCCACGACCAGCACGGCGGTTGCCGCCGCGGCGGTGTCGACGAGGTGGATGTCGCCGTAGCCGGTGTTGGAGGGGTGGTGGTCGATGACGATCACCAGGCCTGCAGCCTGCACCGTGCCCGCGAGGTCGCCGAGACGGTCCAGGCTCCCCGTGTCGAACGTCACCAGCACGTCGGGGCGGTTCGGTGCATCGGCGGGAGGGACCAGCAGGTCCTGACCGGGCAGGTGCGCCAGCGTGTCAGGGACGGTGAAGGGCTCGCTGAACGACACCGACACCCGCCTGCCCAAGCGGTGCAGCGCCAAGCCCAGGGCGAGCGCGCTGCCGAGGGCATCGCCGTCGGGGTTGAGGTGGCAGGTAAGCAGCAACTCCCCCGGTGTCGCCAGTGCCGCGACGGCGGCCGCCCAGTCGGCCTCGACCGGCAGCGCCCAGGTCACGAGGCGTCTCCGGCCGGCCGGTCGACGTCGGTGCCGCCCAGCCGGTCGATGTCCTCGGCGGGTCGCCGGTAGGGATCGGCGTCGCCCGCCGGTGAGGCTCCGGCGGCCACCCGCTGCACCTCCGCGTCGGCCTGGTGTGCGCGCTCCAGGATTTCGTCGATCTGCCGTGCACTGTCGGGGATGCGGTCGGGCACGAAGGCCAGCGTCGGCGTGAACTTCACCCCCGTCTGCCTGCCCACCTGAGCCCGCAACACACCCTTGGCGCTCTCCAGGGCCATCGCCGAGGCCTGCTGCTCTCCGGCGTCACCCAGCACGGTGTAGAAGACGGTCGCCTCACGCAGGTCCGGGGTGACCCGGACATCGGTCAGAGTGACCATGCCCAGCCGGGGGTCCTTGACCTGGGTACGCAGGGTCTCCGCGATGATCTCGCGGATGCGGACCGCGAGCTTGCGGGCCCGTGCCACGTCAGCCATGACCTGCGTACTCCTCATCGGTTGAGCTCCTCAGTTGCCGCCGCACGGACAGCAACTCCAATTCGGGCCTTCCCTCCACCAGGTGTTCACACGCATCGAGCACGTCGCGGACATGCGCCGCGTCGGCAGCCACACTAGCCACGCCGAGCTCAACCCGCTGGTATAACGACAGACCCCCCACTTCGGCCACGGCCACGTCAAGCCGCCGCAAAGCCGCCACTACCGGTCGAACGTAGGCTCGCTTCTCCTTCAAAGAAGCCACCCCAGCCGGCAGCAGAACGTCAAAGAGCGCCGACCCCACGAACATCAGAGGTCCCCTTTCGTGCCGACCGGCCCCTACGCCCGCGGTTTCTCACGGAGCTCGAAGGTTTCGATCGTGTCGTCGATCGCCAGGTCGTTATAGGAGCCGAGCCCAATCCCGCACTCGAACCCCTCACGCACCTCGGTCGCGTCGTCCTTGAACCGCTTGAGCGACTCGA
>QHCA01000351.1 GCA_003244095.1 Pseudonocardiales bacterium
AAGTCGAACATCCTGCTGATCGGCCCGACCGGCTCCGGCAAGACCCTCGCCGCGTTCCTGTGGTCCCTCGACCGGCTCGCCGCCGCCCCGCCGCCTGCCGAGCCCCTGCGCCGCTGCCGGGTGCTTTACATCAGCCCGCTCAAAGCACTCGCCGCGGACATCGAGCGCAACCTGCGCTCACCGCTGGCCGGCATCTGGCAGGCCACGCACCGCCTCGGCCTGCCGGAGCCGGACATCACGGTGGCCATGCGTTCGGGCGACACGCCGGCAAGCGAGCGACGTGACTTCGGCCGGCGGCCGCCCGACATCCTGATCACCACGCCCGAGTCGCTGTTCCTGCTGCTGACCAGCCAGGCCCGCGAGGCGCTGCGGGGTGTCGAGACCGTGATCGTCGACGAGGTGCATGCGGTGTGCGCCACCAAGCGGGGTGCCCACCTGGCGCTGTCGCTGGAGCGGCTCGACGCCTTGCTGGAGCGGCCGGCACAGCGCATCGGGCTGTCCGCGACCGTGCGGCCGGCCGATGAGGTGGCCAGGTTCCTGGGTGGTTCCCGCGAGGTGACGGTCGTGCAGCCGCCGGCTGCCAAGACCATCGACGTGCGGATCGTTGTGGCGGTGGAGGACATGGCCGCGCTCGGCGAGAACATCGAGGACGCCCCCGACGACGAGCCGCAGCGCCGGACCTCGATCTGGCCGGCCGTCGAGGAGCGGGTGCTCGCCCTGATCCAGGATCATCGCAGCACCATCGTGTTCGCCAACTCCCGCCGTCTCGCCGAGCGGCTGTGCTCTCGGATCAACGAGATCGCCTACGAACAGGCTCATCCCGAGGGGGGGCCGCTGCCCGGCGGCCCGCCTGCCCAGCTGATGGGGCAGTCCGGCTCGGGTGCGGCCGCCCGGGTCGACGTGGCCCGGGCGCACCACGGGTCGGTCTCCCGTGAGCAGCGTCGGCTGACCGAGGAGGCGCTGAAGGCCGGCACGTTACCGGCGGTCGTCGCCACCAGCAGCCTGGAGCTCGGCATCGACATGGGAGCGGTCGACCTCGTGGTGCAGGTCGAGTCGCCGCCCTCGGTCGCCAGCGGCCTGCAGCGGATCGGCCGGGCCGGGCACCACGTCGGCGCCGTCTCCCGCGGCGTGATCTTCCCGAAGTACCGCGGCGACCTGGTGCCGTGCGCCGTCGTCGCCGAGCGGATGGGCGCCGGCGCCATCGAGGCGCTGTCCTACCCGCGCAACCCGCTTGACGTTCTCGCCCAGCACGTGGTCGCCATGCTGGCCATGGAGGACTGGCCGGTCGAGGACCTGGCCGCGCTGGTCCGCCGCGCGGCGTCATTCGCCGGGCTGCCGCAGTCGGCGTTCGAGGCGGTGCTCGACATGTTGGCCGGGCGCTATCCCTCCGACGACTTCGCCGAGCTGCGACCGCGCATCGTGTGGGACCGCATCGGCGGCACGCTGTCGGCCCGCTCGGGCGCGCAGCGCCTCGCCGTCACCAGCGGCGGCACGATCCCCGACCGCGGGCTGTTCGGGGTGTTCCTGGCCGGCCGAGAGGGAGAGCCCGGCGCCCGGGTCGGTGAGCTCGACGAGGAGATGGTCTACGAGTCCCGGGTCGGCGACGTCTTCCTGCTCGGCAGCAGCAGCTGGCGGATCGAGGACATCACCCATGATCGGGTGCTGGTCTCCCCCGCCCCCGGCCAGCCCGGCCGGATGCCGTTCTGGAAGGGCGACGCGCTCGGCCGCCCGCTGGAGCTGGGCCGGGCGATCGGCGGCTTCGTCCGCGAGTTGTCGGCTTTGGCGCCCACTGCGGCCCTGGAGCGGGCCGCCGCGACCGGCCTGGACGCATGGGGCGCGGCCAACCTCGTCGCCTACCTCGCCGAGCAGCGCGCGGCCACCGGTCACCTGCCAGACGACCGCACGATCGTGGTGGAGCGCTTCCGGGACGAGCTCGGCGACTGGCGCATCGCCATCCACTCGCCCTTCGGCGCCCAGGTCAACGCGCCGTGGGCGCTGGCGATCGCCGCCCGGCTGCGGGAGCGCTACGGCCTCGACGTGGCCTCGATGCACTCCGACGACGGCATCGTCGTACGACTGCCGGAGACCGACGGTGAACCGCCGGGGGGCTTCGCGCTGTTCGAGCCCGACGAGATCGACGGTCTCGTCACGGCCGAGGTGGGCGGCTCGGCACTGTTCGCGGCCCGCTTCCGCGAGTGCGCCGCCCGGGCACTGCTGCTCCCACGGCGCAAGCCCGGTCGCCGGTCGCCGCTGTGGCAGCAACGCCAGCGGGCCGCCCAGCTGCTGCAGGTGGCCAGCGACTACGGCAGCTTCCCGATCGTGCTCGAGACGATGCGCGAGTGCCTGCAGGACGTCTTCGACCTGCCCGGCCTGGTCACCCTGATGAGTGACGTCGCGGCCCGGCGGGTGCGGATCGTCGAGGTGGAGACCGCCCAACCTTCACCGTTCGCGCGGTCGCTGCTGTTCGGCTACGTCGGCATGTTCATGTACGAAGGCGACGCCCCGCTGGCCGAGCGCCGGGCCCAGGCCCTCTCACTCGACTCCACGCTGCTGGCCGAGCTGCTCGGGCAGGCCGAGCTGCGGGAGCTGATCGATCCCGACACTCTGGCCGAGATCGGCGCCGAGCTGCAACGACTCACGCCCGAGCGGGCCGCTCGTGACCTCGACGGCACGGCCGACCTGCTGCGACTCCTCGGCGGCCTGAGCACCGCCGAGGCCCGCGAGCGGGGGGGCACCTCGCAATGGCTGGCCGAGCTTGAGGCGACCCGCCGGGCGATCCGGGTGCGGGTGGCCGACGTGGAGCGGTGGTTCGACATCACCGACGCAGGCCGGGTGCGCGACGCCCTCGGGGCTGCCCTGCCGGTCGGCGTGCCCGAGGCCTACACCGAGCCGGTGCGCGACCCGCTCGGCGACCTCGTCTCGCGCTATGCCCGCACCCACGGGCCGTTCGTGGCCGGCGAGTGCGCGGCCCGCTTCGGGCTCGGGGTGGCCGTGGTGAGCGGTGCGCTGGAGCGGCTGACCGCGACCGGCCGGACGGTGTCCGGGGAGTTCCGGCCCGGTGGCGTCGGGATCGAGTGGTGCGACGCCGAGGTGCTGCGCATGATCCGGCGGCGGTCTCTGGCCAAGCTACGCAAGGACGTCGAGCCGGTGCCGGTCGACACCCTCGCGCGCTTCCTGCCGGCCTGGCAGCACATCGGCCCGGCAGCCGGGCGGGGCGTCGACGCGCTGCTGCGCTCGATCGAGCAGCTGCAGGGCGCCGCCGTGCCGGCGTCGGCCCTCGAGCGGCTGGTGCTGCCCGCGCGGGTGGCCGACTACACCCCGACGATGCTCGACGAGCTGTGCGCGGCCGGCGAGGTGCTCTGGGCCGGGTCCGGCGCCCTGGCCGGCAACGACGGCTGGGTCAGCCTGGCGCTGCCCGACACCGCCCACCTGCTGCTCGCCCCGCCCGACGCGGAGGTCGGCCAGACCCCGCTACACGATGACGTGCTCGCGGCCCTCGGCGACGGCCAGGCACTGTTCTTCCGGTCGCTGTCCGACCGGTGCGGCACGACCGACGACACCGCGCTGGTGGCCGCGATGTGGGACCTGGTCTGGGCCGGCTATCTCACCAACGACACCCTGGCCCCGCTGCGCTCGCTCCTCGGCGCCGGGCGCACCGCCCACGCCACCCGGCGAGCCGCGCCACGGGCCAGGTACGGCCGGCCGGGCCGGGCCGCACTGCCCAGCCGCATCGGCCCGCCGCTGGCCGCCGGCCGATGGTGGCGGCTGCCGGAGCGGGAGACCGACCCGACCCGGCGGGCCCACGCCGCCGCCGAGGCGCTGCTCGACCGGCACGGGGTCGTGACGCGGGGGGCTGTCGTGGCCGAGCGGGTGCCCGGCGGGTTCGCCGGCGTCTATCCCATCCTCAAGGCCTACGAGGAGGCCGGCCGGACCCGGCGCGGGTACTTCGTAGAGTCCCTCGGCGGCGCGCAGTTCGCCGTCCCGGGCGCGGTCGACCACCTGCGCTCCCTTGCCCGTACCGGTGACGACCGCCCCGAGCAGGCGCGAGCGCTCGTGCTGGCCGCCACCGACCCGGCCAGCCCGTTCGGCGCCGCACTGCCGTGGCCGGTCCGGCCCGCGGACACCTCCCACCGGCCGGGGCGCAAGGCCGGCGCGCTGGTCGTGCTGGTCGACGGCCACCTGGTGCTCTACGTCGAGCGCGGAGGTCGCACCCTGCTGTCGTGGACCGATGACCGCGGGCTGCTGCAGCCGGCCGTCGACGCTCTGGCGCTGGCGGTGCGCGACGGCTGGCTCGGTAAGCTCGCGGTCGAACGCGCCGACGGCGAGCGGGTCGCCGACACGGTCCTGGCCGAGGCACTTGAGGCGGCCGGGTTCCGGCCGACCCCGCGCGGGCTGCGGCTGCGGGCCTGACAGGAGTCGCGATGTGGGACCCGGCCCTCTACCAGCGCTACGGCGACGAGCGCACCAGACCCTTCACCGATCTGCTGGGCCGGGTCCGGTCCGACGACCCGCAGCTGGTGGTCGACCTCGGCTGCGGCCCCGGTGACCAGACGGCGACCCTGTTGCGGCGGTGGCCGGCCGCGCGGGTGGTCGGCGTCGACAGCTCGCCCGAGATGATCGACGCGGCGCAGGCCCACGCAGTGCCGGGCCGGCTGGCCTTCGTGCACGCCGACGCCCGCGACTGGCAGCCCGACGATCCGGTGGACGTGCTCGTGTCCAACGCGACCCTGCAGTGGGTGCCCGATCATCTCGACCTGCTGCCGGAGTTGGCCCGGCTGCTCGCCCCCGACGGCTGGCTCGCCTTCCAGGTCCCCGGCAACTTCGAGGCGCCGAGCCACACCGAGTTGACCGCCCTGAGGGAGAGCCCCCGCTGGCGCGACCAGCTCTCGTCGGGCGCCGCCCGCGCTGCTGCCGCGCACGAGCCGGCCGCCTACCTGGACGCCCTCGTCCGGCTCGGGCTCACACCGGACGTCTGGGAGACGACCTACCTGCACCTGCTCCGCGGCGAGGACGCGGTGCTGGAGTGGACCAGGGGAACGGCGCTGCGGCCGGTGTTCGCCGTGCTCGACGGGGCCGCGCGCGAGGAGTTCGTCGCCGACTACGCCGCACGGCTGCGGGCCGCCTATCCCCGGCACGAGTTCGGCACGCTGCTGCCGTTCCGGCGGATCTTCGCGGTGGCGCACCGCGATTCCGGGCGGAACCCCGCAGGGACGGCCCGCGTCCCATGACCATGAGGACACCATCGATCTGCGCGGTGCGCGGGCTGCTCGCCGCCCTCAGCACGGCGATGCTGCTCGGCGGGTGCGCGACCCAGTCGACGCAGGGCGGCCACGACCCGGGCAGGTTACCCGGGGGACAGCAGCCGGCGTTCGCGGCGTTCACGATCACCAGGACAGGTGGCTTCGCCGGCGTCAGCCAGCGCATCGATGTCGCCTCCGACGGCACGGTGCGCAACGAGGCCGGCACGGTCATCGGCCACATAGAGCCGGCAGACCTGACCCAGCTCCGCTCGCTGTTGACCGGCAAGGAGATCCGCGACGAGGCGACCCGCGGGAAGTCTAGCGGCAGCGGCAAGTGCGCAGACGGGTTCAACGTCACCCTCGTCATGGGCGACCTGCGGGTGTCGGACTACACCTGCGGCCGGCCCTCCAACAAGCCGGCCTTCAGCCGGGTCCTCGAGCTGACGTCGGGCAGCCACGTCAAGAGGTGAGCCCGCTCGGCATCGGCGCGATCAACCCGGCCGACGCCACCGTCGACAGAGCCGCATCATGGAGAGATGCCCGAGGGCGACACCGTCTACCTGACGGCCAAACGACTACACGAGGCGCTGGCCGGTGAGCGGGTGCTGGCCAGCGACTTCCGGCTCCCCCAGCTCGCTACGGCCGACGTCTCCGGCCGCAGCGTGCTCGAAGTGGTGCCCCGCGGCAAACACCTACTGATGCGTTTCGACGACGGACAGACGCTGCACTCGCACCTGCGGATGGAC
>QHCA01000352.1 GCA_003244095.1 Pseudonocardiales bacterium
GCCGTCGACGCGCTGCCCGAGTGCCTGATCGCCGGGGTCACCGTGCTCACCAGCCTGTCCGAGGACGACATCGCCAAGATCGGCCTGCGCGGGCCGTCGACAGATGCGGCGCGCCGGCTGGCAGTGATCGCTGTCGACGCCGGGGCGCGGGCGCTGGTCTGTTCGCCACGTGAGGTGGCCGTGTTGCGCAAGGAGATCGGAGAGGGGATCGTGCTGATCACCCCAGGCGTACGCCCGGCCGGCGCCGCCCCCGGCGACCAGTCCCGGGTGGCCACGCCGCAGCAGGCCCTGGCCNNGACGGGGCCGACCTCCTCGTGATCGGTCGGCCGATCACCGGCGCCGACGATCCGGCGGTGGCCGTGGCCGACCTGGCCCGCTCGCTGGCCGGGCCTGGCGGACGCTGAGCCCGGCAGCCCCACTCGGCCGGGAGATCTGGCGGGTAATGTCCGGGTCAACAGTCGGGAGGTATCACGGTGGACCGGGCAGTGGTGCTGGGTGGCAGCGTCGCGGGCATGCTCGCCGCGCGGGCGCTCGCCGATTTCGCCACGGAGGTCGTCGTCGTGGAGAGGGACGACGTCTCCGGCGGGCCGGGGGCAAGGCGCGGCGTGCCGCAGGGCCGGCACTTGCACGGCCTCCTGGTCCGCGGGCTGGACGAGATCGAGGGCGCTTTCCCCGGCTTCACCGCCGAGCTGATTGCTGCCGGTGCGCCGCCCGGAGACATCGGGATCGACTGCCACTGGCACGTCGGCGGGGTCCGCAAGCCGGCCGTGGCAGGCGGGCACGGGATCACCTGCACCCGGCCCTTCCTCGAATGGCACCTGCGGCGGCGGCTTGCCGCGGTCCCGGGTGTTCGCGTCGTCCGGGCGCGGGCGACGGCACTCACCGCCTCGGCGGGCAGGGTCGCCGGGGTGCTGCTCGCGGGCGACGACGGCGAGGACCGGGTGCCGGCCGACCTGGTCGTCGACTGCACCGGGCGGTCGAGCCGGCTCGACGCGTGGCTCGGCGCGCTCGGCTACGGCCCGGTGCCAGAGCGCACGGTGGCGGTGGACCTCGGGTACGCCACCCGGTTCTTCCGCCGGCTGCCTGATGAGAGGCTTGCCGGGGCGCTCACCGTGATGTCGCTGCCCGCCGCCGGGGGCGTGCAACGCGGAGCGGCCGCGTTCGCCGTCGAGGACCATCGGTGGATGGTCATGCTCAGTGGCTATGCAGGAGACCGGCCCGGTCCCGACCCGGCCGACTACGCCGGCCGGCTGGCCGGGGATCCCGTGGAGTCCCTGCACCACTTCGCCAGCCACGCGGAGCCGGTCACCGATGTCGCCGTCTACCGCTTCCCGGGCAGCGTGCGGCGGGACTTCGACACGATGCGGCTGCCCGGCGGCCTCATCGCCGCCGGTGACGCGGTCGCGTCGTTCAACCCGATCTATGGCCAGGGGATGACCTCGGCCGCCCTGCATGCCGCCGCGCTGACCGCGTACCTCGCTTCCGGCGCGTCCCCCCACGATCCGGCCCAGGGCTACTTCCAGCACCTGCGGAAGACCCTCGATTCGATCTGGAGGACCTCGGTGACGGAGGACTTCCGGCTGCCGCATGTCACCGGTGACCGGCCACGGGGCCTGTGGCTCTCGCAACGCGTCGGTGACCTCTACACCCGCGCCACGTTGCGCGACGCCGATTTGCACGGATTGTTCCTGCAGGTGCTCAACCTGCGGAAGGAGCCGCAGTCGCTTCTGCGGCCCGGCACGGTGGCGAAGGCGTTGCGGGCGGCCCGGCGGCCGCTCCCCGAAACCGTTGCCGCGATGCCGGCCGGCTGAGGCGCCTCGTGTCCTGCGAACGCAGCGTGGATGTCGTCGGTGCGGCGCCGCCGTCCCGGCCCTTTCTTCCGCCTGTCGGCGGCCGTTGGCCACCCTGGCGTTGCTCTCGGGGCCGCTGGGTCGCTAGGTTCGCTTCGATCAGACCGCCCGGAGCCGACCCGCGCGCTCGGGTCCGACCGTCAGCAGAAAGTGAAGCCCGAGTGTCTTTGCCGCCACTGAGTCCCGAACAGCGAGCCGCTGCCCTGCAGAAGGCTGCCGCCGCGCGCAAGGAGCGCTCCGAGCTCAAGGAGCGACTCAANNGGCCGAGGTGATCGACGCCGGCGAGTCCAGCGAGGTCGTCGCCAAGACCCGGGTGTCGGCCGTGCTCGAGTCCCTGCCCGGCATCGGCAAGGTCCGCGCGGAGAAGCTGATGCGAGAGCTGAACATCTCCGAGAGCAGGCGGGTGCGCGGCTTGGGTGACAACCAGCGCCGCGCGTTGCTGGCGGAGTTGGATCCGGGCCAGGGTGCCCGCTGATCTGCCGCCGGTCTCCGGGTGACCGGCGGGCCTCCGTCGAGTGAGCATCGAGCGCGGC
>QHCA01000353.1 GCA_003244095.1 Pseudonocardiales bacterium
AGCAGGAACGCGAAGAGCACCTGGACGCCGGGGATCGCCACCCGCAACTCGTTGAGCAACTCCATGAACTCGCGATTGGTGCGTTCGCGGGGATCCTCGTCAGGCATGCGAGCAAACGTCTCACACCATGCCCTGTTGCGCGCGACGGCAAGACGCCGTCCGGCCCGTGGGACGTCGCCTTCGCGGCTCGTCGCGGTCATCACCCCGGAGGATTTCGACACGACCGCGACCGTCGGGCGGCGAGAGCGCGATCACCGGCACGTCGACGATGTGCTCGCCACCCGGGTACCCGCGGAGGATGCGGCACTCGCCGCATTCGGCCGTACGTGGACCGACCGGTTGCTGGCGCCGTTGAACCGACTCGGTGCCAAGCGGTTCCTGACCGAGTCCCGGCGCAAGGTCTGGCAGAACGCGAGGGACCTCGACCAGGCGCGGCGCAGGGGGCCGGCGGCGGACGCCGCTCGCCTGGGCGCCCTCGAGGAGCTCAGTGCCAAGCAGGTGGCCGGCCTGCGCGCGCCCGGCCAGGTGCTGCTCAAGCTGGCCGTCCGGGGCTTCGGCGTACCGCTGCCGGCCGAGCCGCCCGGCTCGCGCTGATCGGTGCCCTCGGGCGGCTCGGCCCAGCTGATCAACTGCAGGCTGACCAGCAACAGCAGGACCGGCAGCACCATCGCGGCCAGCAGCGCGGACGTCATGCCTGCCCGCCCTCCCGGTCGGCATTCCGGTCGGCATTCCGGTCGGCATCGCGCTCGCCTTCATCGTCGGCTTCCCTCTGCCGCCGCCGGGCGCTGAGCAGCCCGGCGACGCCCGCGGCGATGAGGATCACCGGGAGCAGCCAGCCGCCGTTGCCCGGCAACAGGTCTGTCCCGCCGAGGGCCCACCGGCCGGCGATGCCGAGGAAGATCAGCCCGGCGACCAGTGAGACGACATCGCTGCCGTGCTTGCTCAGAGGGGCCATCTGGCGCTTACTCACGGGTGACCTCCACGTCGCCGAGTCCGTTCTCGATGGTCAGTCGCAGGTGGCCGCCGCCGGCGCCGTCGGCGCCGAGGTCGGTGACCGTCTCCCGCAGTCCGGTCCCGTCCGAGTTCTTGCCGAGCACCCGCAGGTTCCCGGCGTCGGTGCTGGCCCGTACGGTCGCGTCGACGTCGGCCGGCAGCAGGACGCGAACCTGCCCGACGGTCAGCCGCACCGTCGTCGTGACGTCGGCGTCGGTGAAGGCCACATGGGTCAGATCGAGCGTGGCATTGCCGGCGCCGAGCCGGTACTCACGGTTGACCTCCGCCGCGGTCGTGGGCAGCCAGGTGCGGTTCCCCGAGCCGCCGCCGAGGTGCCGGACGTGCGGGCTGGCGGCCGCCCCGGCAAGCACGAAGCAGAGCACGATGCCGAGGGCGATCAGCCCACGGGCGCGACCGAACCACGCGCCGGCGACGAGTCCGGCGCCGACGACTGCCAACGCGGCAGCGGCGTAGCCGGCCCCGCTGATGCTCACCCCGTGTATCTGGTCGATGGCTGCCATGGCGCCGAGCACCAGAAGCATCGCCGAGAGCACGATCCGGCCCAGGGGCGAGCGCTTCTTCTTCTCCTTCACCGGCGGCGGGACCACGGGCGGTGGGACGAACGGCGGGCCGTAGGGCCCGTGCGGTGCGTACGGTGGCGGCACGGCGGCCGGCTGGACCGGGCCGGGCTGGTCGATGGTGGCGGCGCCCGGGGGGCCGGCCATCACCGCCATGCCGCCCGGCTGTCGATGACGGACGAGCAGGACGACACCCACCACCACGAGCGCCAGCAACGGAATGCTCGGCCGGTCGGCGACGAAGAGGCAGGCGACCACGACTCCCGCGACGGCAAGGAGTACGGCGTTGGTTGCCGACGTGCTGCTCTGCCCGCGGCCCAGGAGCGCCTCCACGGGCGAGGCGGTGTCGCCGTCGGCCGGCAGGAAGAGCCAGGCACCGAGGTAGATCAGCAGGCCGATGCCGCCGAAGAGGGTGAGCACGGCCAGGACGACGCGGAACACGATCGGGTCGACCCCGGTGTAGCGGCCCAGGCCGCCGGCCACGCCGGCGATCTTGCGGTCGGACCTGCTGCGCCGCAGCGGGGGCCGGGCCTGGGGTGGTGCTGTCGGCGGGGGGGGAACTGAGGGCGGTACGGAGGTGCTCTGGTCGGCCGGGGTGGCGTCGTCATCTTGTGTCATGCCTCGATCCTGTCCACCTGGCCGGGCCCCGGCTATCGGGGCGCACCCTGAGTCGCCCCTGATCTTTGCCGGCCGCAATCTCGGGGTCGGACCCGATGGTGTGAAGCCCCGCCGCCGTGTGACGATCGATGGCAGATGACGATCACCGACTCCCGTCCCCCCAAGCTCCACCGGCGCAGCGACGGCAAGCTCGTCGCCGGCGTCGCCGGCGGTCTGGCCGACCACCTGGGGGTCAGCCTGCTCGCGGTGCGCCTGACGTTCGTCGGTCTCACCGTCTTCAACGGTCTGGGCGCACTGCTGTACGCCGCCTTCTGGGCATTCGTCCGCGAGCAGCCCGCCGACCCGGCCGCCGTCGCCGCGCCGCGTCGCCGCGGCGAGGTGCCGGGGCAGCTGGTGGCCTTCGGAGCGCTGGCTGCCGGCCTGCTGATCGCCGTGCAGCAGTTCAGCGCCGGCAGCATCTTCCTGCTGCCGGCCGCCGTGGTGGTGGTCGGTGCCGCGCTGATCTGGCGGCAGGCCGACGACGCGCAGCGGGTCAGGTGGCAGCGGATGATGGGCGGCGCCGGGAGTGGGCGCAAGATGCTCGTCCTGCGGGTCGCGCTGGGGATCGTCCTGGTGGCGATCGGGCTGGCCAGCGCGCTGGCGATCAGCGGTCAGCTCGGCGTGATCCGGCGCGGGCTGATCGGTACGGCGGTCATCCTGATCGGCCTGGCCGTGGTGACCGGGCCCTGGTTGTGGCGGATCTGGCAGGAGCTCTCCGCCGAGCGCCGCGAGCGGATCCGTACCCAGGAGCGGGCCGAGGTCGCGGCGCACGTACACGACTCCGTCCTGCACACCCTGGCCCTGATCCAGCGGCACGTCGACGACCCGCGCGAGGTCACCCGGCTGGCCCGCGGGCAGGAGCGCGAGCTGCGCAGCTGGCTCTACCGGCCGGCCGGCTCGCCGGACGAGCGGTTCGCCGGCGCCCTGGAAGCCGCCGCGGCGCAGGTGGAGGACGAGTTCGCGGTGTCCGTCGAGACCGTCGTGGTCGCCGACTGCCCGGTCGACGAGCGACTCACGGCGCTGGTCGCCGCGACCCGCGAGGCGCTGGTCAACGCCGCCCGGCACGCGGGCGTCGCCGAGGTGTCGCTGTACGCCGAGGTGGAGCCGGACGAGGTGACCGTCTTCGTCCGCGACCGCGGCAAGGGCTTCGACCCGGCCGCCGTCGCCGAGGACCGGCACGGGGTGGCCGGGTCGATCGTGGGCCGCATGGAGCGCCACGGCGGCAGCGCCGACGTGCGCAGCGCCCCCGGCGAGGGCACCGAGGTCCGGCTGACGATGAGGAGGATGTCATCGTGACCACAGTCTTTCTCGTCGACGACCACGGGATGTTCCGCACCGGTGTGCGGGCCGAGCTCGGCGGGTTGCTCGACGTCGTCGGTGAGGCGGGTACGGTCGCCGACGCCGTGACCGGGATCCGACGTAGCGAGCCCGAGGTGGTCCTGCTCGACGTGCACATGCCAGACGGCGGCGGCAGGGCGGTCATCGAGGCGATCCGCGCGACGCATCCCGACGTGCGGTTCCTCGCGCTGAGCGTCTCCGACGCCGCCGAGGACGTGATCGGCGTCATCCGCGCCGGCGCCCGCGGCTACGTCACCAAGACGATCTCCGGGCCGGACCTCGCCGCCTCGGTCCGCCGGGTCGCCGAGGGCGACGCGGTCTTCTCCCCGCGACTGGCCGGGTTCGTGCTCGACGCCTTCTCCCACCGGCCCGATGCCCAGGTCAGCGATCCTGAGCTCGACCTGCTGACCGCCCGCGAACGCGAGGTGCTGCGCCTGCTGGCCCGCGGCTACGCGTACAAGGAGATCGCGACCGAGCTGTTCATCTCGATCAAGACGGTGGAGACGCACGCCTCGAGCGTCCTGCGCAAGCTGCAGCTGTCCAACCGGCACGAGTTGACGAGATGGGCCACCGACCGCCGCATCGTCTAGAGGCGAAGCCGGCCCCGTCGATCATGACGTTTGCGCCCGGGCCACGGCCGTCATGTGTGCTTCGCGGGGGGACAACGTCATGTCAGCGGCCGAGGCGGGGGGTCAGGCGGTGTGGACGATCTGGAAGCCCTCGGCCAGCCGCCCCTCGGGCAGGCCGGCGGCTTCGGCCCCGAGGGTGAGCCACATCCGGAGCATCCCCTCGAGATCGTCCATGTGCTCGGTCTGGCTCTTGTGCTCCCGCAGTGCCGACACCTTCTTGTCGAAGGTGTCGGTGACCTCGACGTAGTGGTCGCGCTCCAGCCCACCCATGAGCCACACCTCGGCGACCTTCCAGTCCTCCAGGCCTTCGTTCAGCAGTAGTTCGGGGTGGGCGTACGGGTTGCGCGCGTCGGGGTAGACGGCGCACAGGGCCGCCTCACCGGTGTGCAGGTGGTCGGGGTGGCTCGCGCCGATCCGCTGGTAGTTGCGTACCGGCGACTGGGTGAGCACCCGCTGGGGCCGGACCCGCCGGATCTCCCGGGAGATGTCGCGGCGCAGGTCCTGGGTCACCTCGACCCGGCCGTCGGGGTGACCCAGGAACGTCACGTCCTCCACACCGACGATCGCCGCCGCCGCCCGCTGCTCGGCCTCGCGGATGGACGGGATCTCCGAGCGGGGCACGGCCGGGTCGAATCCGCCGGCGTCGCCGTAGGTCACCACGCAGTAGGACACGTCGATGCCGGCCGCGGTCCATCCGGCGATGGTGCCGGCCGCGCCGAAGTCGACATCGTCGGGATGCGCCGTGACGACGAGGACGCGCTCGATATCGGAGTCGGGAAGGGGAGCCACGACCGCGAATCCTACCGGCCGATGGTTTCCGACTCTGCCGCAGGCGTGACGGAATAGCGGCGGTGCTCCAGGCTCGGCAGCTTGGCGCGGACCTCGGCCACCCGCTGCGCCGACACCTCCGCCAATGCCATGCCGTCGTGCTCACCACGCTGCGCGATCACCACGCCCATCGGGTCCACGATCAGGCTGCGCCCCGCGTAGGTCGGCGGCCCCTGGCCGGCACCGGCGAGGTAGCAGGTGTTCTCGATCGCCCGGGCCCGCGCGAGGGTGACCCAGTGGTCCTCCTTGAGCGGGCCGGCCACCCAGGCCGCCGGGACGGCCAGCCCCGTCGCGCCATTGTCGATCAGCACGCGGGCCATTTCGGGAAAGCGCAGGTCGTAGCAGGTGAGTACGCCGACGGTCAGTTCGCTGACGTCGAGGGTGAGGCGCTGGCCTGGGTCGCCGGCGCGCAGCCGGTCGGACTCCCGCCAGCCCAGCGCGTCGAACAGGTGCACCTTGCGGTAGCTGCCCCGCAGGCCGGTGGCATCGACGGCGACGACGGTGTTGAAGACATGGTCGTCGCGCGGGACAGCCTCGAACATGCCGGCCAGTACGGTGGCGCCGGTGCCGTGGACGGCGGCGCGCAGCGTGCCGACGAACGCGCCGTCGAGCGGCTCGGCCGCCCTCGCCAGCGACTCCTCCGGCCGGCCGAAGGGCAGCATGGCCGCTTCGGGCAGCACGACGAGGTCGGCGCCCCGGCCGGCGGCCACACGTACCGCGGCGGCGACCCGGTCGCGGTTGGCCGCCTTGTCGGGCGTGGCGGTGAACTGCACGGCGGCGACGAGCACCCTGGCAACGCTAGTCTCGCGGGGTGGCCGACCGCAGCCCGCTGACCGCCCGGATGCAGCCGTACGGCACGACGATCTTCGCCGAGATCACCGCGCTGGCGACCCGCACCGGCGCCGTCAACCTCGGCCAGGGCTTCCCGGACACCGACGGGCCGGCCTCGATGATCGAGGCCGCCGTCGATGCCATTCGGCAGGGGGTCAACCAGTACCCGCCCGGGCCGGGCATGCCCGCCTTGCGGTCGGCCATCGCCGCGCACCGCAGCACGCGCTACGCGCTGGACTACGACCCCGACACCGAGGTGCTGGTCACCGTCGGCGCGACCGAGGCGATCGCGGC
>QHCA01000354.1:0-9907 GCA_003244095.1 Pseudonocardiales bacterium
CCGTCGAGCTTGACGTAGTTGAGGTGCTTGGCCTTGGCCGCCGCCTCCAGCGGGTCGGCCGCGTCCGTGTCGGCCAGGGCCGCGTGGTCGGGGTGCCGGAAGCCGGCGTTGTCGTCGAGGGTGACCTTGCCGTCGAGGGCGAGCACCCCGCCGTCGGGTGTCTTCACCAGCGGGTTGACCTCGACCAGGGTGGCGTCCTCGGCGGTGAACACCTCCCACAGGGCCACGATGACCCCGCTCACGTCGTCGAGGATCTCGGCCGGGAACCCACCCTGGGCCGCGATGTCACGCGCTGTCGCCGCATCCACCCCGGCCAGCGGGTCGATCGGCACCATCGCCAGCGCCTCGGGCCGTTCGACGGCGATCCGCTCGATCTCCATGCCCCCCTCGCGGGAGGCCATCGCGAGGAACGTCCGGTTGGCCCGGTCGACCAGGAAGGAGAAGTAGTACTCCTCGGCGATGTCGCTGGCCTCCGCGACGAGCACCCGATGCACGGTATGGCCCTTGATGTCCATGCCGAGGATCGCCTCGGCGGCCGCCGCAGCCGCATCCGGCGAATCGGCCAGTTTCACCCCCCCGGCCTTGCCCCGGCCCCCGGTCTTGACCTGGGCCTTGACCACCACCTGCCCGCCGAGCCGCTCGGCGATGGCCTGCGCCTCGTCCACGGTCTGCGCCACTCCTCCGTCGAGGACGGGCACGCCGTGAGCGGCGAAGAGATCCCTCGCCTGGTACTCGAACAGGTCCACGGGCCACTTCCTTGTGTGAGTCTGCTGCGTGTGAGTCTGCGCTGGCCGATTCTGCGCCGCCGGAGCACGTGCCTGGGGCTGCCAGCGACTCTAGCCAGCCGCCTTCCCCGGCCCGTCGCCGCCGCCGGAAAGCGACAACTTCCGGGAAAACGCTGGGTGCGTGGGGCGGGTGGGTGGACGGACGGAGCCTCAGAGGTCGCGGAAGGTCTCGATCCTTGCGCCGAGGAGGTTGAGCCGGTCGGCGAGCTGCTCGTACCCGCGGTTGATCACGTACACGTTGCGCAGGACCGAGGTGCCCTTGCCGGCGAGCATGGCCAGCAGGATCACCACGGCGGGCCGGAGCGCCGGAGGGCAGATAACCTCGGCACCCGACCAGTGGGTCGGGCCCTCGACCAGCAGCCGGTGCGGGTCGAGCAGGGTGACCTTGGCGCCGAGCTTGGTGAGGTCGGTGAGGTAGAGCGCGCGGTTCTCGTACACCCAGTCGTGGATCAGCGTCGAGCCGTGCGCGGTGGCCGCGATCAGGGCGAAGAACGGCAGGTTGTCGATGTTGAGGCCGGGGAACGGCATCGGGTGGATCTTGTCGATCGGCGCCCGCAGCTCTGACGGCCGGACCAGCAGGTCGACGAGGCGGGTGTGGCCGTTGGCGGCCGAGTACTCCGGGCCCCTGACGTAGTCCAGGCCCATGTTCTCCAGCAGCGCCAGCTCGATCTCGAGGAACTCGATCGGCGCCCGCCGGATGGTCACCTCCGACTCGGTGACGATCGCCGCGGTGAGCAGGCTCATCGCCTCGATCGGGTCCTCCGACGGCGAGTAGTCCACGTCGACGGCGATGTCGGCAACCCCGTGCACGGTCAGCGACGTCGTCCCGATGCCCTCGATGCCGACCCCGAGCGCGACGAGGAACAGGCACAGATCCTGCACCATGTAGTTGGGGCTGGCATTGCGGATCACCGTGGCACCGGGGAAGCGGGCGGCGGCCATGAGCGCGTTCTGGGTGACGGTGTCGCCGCGCTCGGTCAGCACGATGGGGCGGGACGGCGAGACCGTACGGTCCACGCGCGCGACGTACTGCCCTCCCTTGGCGGTGACTTCCAGCCCGAACGGCCGCAGGGCGGCCACGTGCGGCTCGACGGTACGGGAGCCCAACGCGCAACCACCGGCGTAAGGCAGCTCGAAGTGGTCCTGTGAGTGCAGCAGCGGTCCGAGGAACATGATGATGCTGCGGGTGCGCCGGGCTGCATCCGTGTCGATCCTGGTGAGATCGAGCCGGGCCGGGGGGACGACCTCCAGGTCGTTGTCGTCGCCCAGCCAGCGGTAGCGCACGCCGACGCTGGCCAGAACCTCGAGGATCCGGTTGACCTCCTCGATGCGGGCCACCTTGCGCAAGGTGGTGCGGCCGGAGTTCAACAGCGCGGCGCAGAGCAGCGCCACCCCGGCGTTCTTGCTGGTCTTGACGTTGATCGCCCCCGACAGCCGGGCGCCGCCGGCCACCCGCAGGTGCATCGGGCCGGCGTGACCCAGGGAGACGATCTCGGAGTCGAGGGCGTCTCCGATGCGGGTCACCATCTCGATGCTGAGATTCTGATGGCCCTGCTCGATCCGGTTGATCGCGCTCTGGCTGGTGCCCAGGACCTCAGCGAGCTGGGTCTGCGTCCAGCCGCGGTGTCGCCGCGAGTCCCGGACAAGGGTGCCGATGCCGCGGAGGTAGTCGTCGAGCTGATGGTCGGTCACGAGGCTCAACGCTATCTCACATATGACGTTGACCTGCGCCGACACCCGGCAACCGGCACCGGCCCGGGCTCAGGCGGCCGGTGCGCCCACGTGCTCGGTGACCCAGGCGACGATCGAGCCGGTGGTGGCACCGGGGGTGAACACCTTGGCCACGCCGAGCCGCTTCAGGTCGGCCAGATCATCTTCGGGGATGATGCCGCCGCCGAAGACGACCACCTCCTCGGCCCCGCGCTCCTTGAGCAACTCCAGGACACGCGCGAACAGCGTCATGTGCGCGCCGGAGAGCACGGAGAGGCCGACGCAGTCGGCGTCCTCCTGGATCACCGTCTCGACGATCTGCTCGGGGGTCTGGTGCAGGCCGGTGTAGATGACCTCCATGCCGGCGTCGCGCAGCGCCCGGGCGACGACCTTGGCCCCACGGTCGTGGCCGTCCAGGCCCGGCTTGGCGACGACGACGCGGATGCGCGAGCCCATGGGCCAGACCTCCGAGTGCGCTGGGGCGTGATCGTCCCGAGCCTAACCCGCGCCGTGCCGGGATCGGCAGATGTCCCCGGTACGGGCGCTGACGAAGACCTCTTAACAACCATTCTCCCGGACTTGTCCTAATCCCTGGTAACGGTTACGGTTCGGTCTCGTTGCGGGCTACTGCCTTGTTCGCACCCCTGTCGCACCTCCAGGAAGGCTGTGCGTGTCGTCCCACCGCCAGGACTCCGGTCGCAACTCTGGTCGACACCGCAGCGGCGCCGCTGCGGCACCAAGTGCACCCGCGAGCGCCACCGCGAGGACAGCCGCCAACGGTCGGCACCGGGTCGCTCCGCCACCCAAGAGCCGGTACGCCGCCGTCGCCACGACGGCCGTCCTCGGGGCCGGGGTCGTCGCACTGGGCACCGCGGCAGCGGTTCCCTCACCCGGGGCGCCCGCGGCGGCGGGAAGCCAGTCGTCGATCTTCACCGCGGTCGGGGCCAACAGCCTCGGTGATGGGGTAGTCACCCTGCACGGCACAGTTTCCCGCGACGCCCCGGGGCTGATGTCCACGCACGCCTCCCGCAGCACGGTGCGCTATCCGATGGCCGCCCGACCGGTGAGGGGCGGCGTCCTGACAACCTGCTTCTGCTGGCGCTGGGGCGCGTTCCACGACGGCATCGACCTTGCGGCCCCCATGCTCACGCCGATCTATGCCGCCGCAGCCGGAGTGGTCGAGAGTGCCGGTGCCGCGTCCGGATACGGCAACCTCATCGTCATCCGGCACGACGTGCACACCATCACGTTCTACGGCCACGAGGAGAAGATCCTCGTCAAGGCCGGGCAGCATGTGCATGCCGGCCAGGTGATCGCACTGGTGGGCAACCGCGGCTTCTCCACGGGCCCGCACCTGCACTTCGGCCTGCACATCGACAACGCCCCCGTGGACCCCATCCCGTGGCTGGCGCGCCGCGGGGTCAAGATCTGACCCGCACTACCGCCCCTGGGACAATGACGCGGTGCACACCCACGACCACACGCCACACCTCACCGCGACCGGGGTGCACCGGCAGCGGCTGATCGCGGTGCTGGTCGTCGTCCTGGCCGTCGGCATGGCCGAGGTCGCAGGCGCCGTCCTATCCGGCAGCCTCGCCCTGCTCGCCGACGCGGGCCACCTGGCGACCGACGCGGCCGGCATCGGCCTGAGCCTGCTGGCCATCAACTACGCCGCGCGGCCGCCCACCGTGCAGCGCACCTTCGGCTACCAGCGCGCCGAGGTACTGGCCGCCCTCGGCAACGCCCTGCTGCTGTCGGGGGTGGCGGCAGTCGTACTCGTCGAAGCGGTACGCCGGCTGATCGACCCGCCGCCCGTCGCAGGACCCGCGGTGCTGGTCTTCGCCGCGATCGCCGTCCTCGGCAACCTCGTCGCCATGCTGCTGCTCGCCCGCGGCCGGACGGCAAGCATCACGCTCAAGGCGGTCTTCCTGGAGTTGCTCGGCGATGCCCTCGGCTCCGGTGCGGTCCTGCTGGCCGGAGCCCTGATCGCGATCACCGGGCAGCCCCGCATCGACGCCGTGGCCGCGATCGCCGTCGCGGGGTTGATCGTGCCCAGGGTGTGGCGGTTGCTGCGCGAGGTCATGGACGTCCTGCTGGAGACCGCGCCGGCCGGGGTCGACATGGCACACGTCCGGGCGCACGTGCTCGACGTACCCGGTGTCGTCGACCTGCACGAGCTGCACGCGTGGACCATCACCAGCGGCCTGCCGGTCCTCTCGGCGCACGTGGTGATCGACGAGGCGACGGTCGCCGCCGGCGAGGGCGGCCGCGTGCTGGACAACCTGTGCGACTGCCTGGCCGACCACTTCGACGTCGAGCACTGCACCTTCCAGTTGGAACCGGCCGGTCACGTCGAACACGAACGCGGCGGACACCCGTGCGGGTGACGCACGCCGTCCGGGCGGCCGGGATCTGGTTGCTCATCGCGTTGTTCTTCGGCGTCGCGTTGCTCGTTGCCGACCACCGCGGCTCGCCGCTCGACGATCGCGATCTCGCGATGCAGCGGCCCGGCCTCCTCGACTCCGTCGGCGCCCGCAGCGAGGCACCCCCCGTGACGACGTCGATCCCGGCCACCCGGCGGGTCACCATCGTGTTCTTCGTACGGTCTGCTCAACAGCAACCGCTGCTGGCCCGGCTGTCGCAGCCCGGGGCGCTGCCGCCCACGGTCGACGCGGCGATCGTGGGCGGACCGGTCAACCTCTCCGAAGCGCCGATCGCCGTGCTGACCGACAGTGACGGCTCCCTGGCCCGGGGCTACGGCATGCGGGTGCCGCGGGACGGCGGCTATCCGGTCGGGTACGCCATCGTGGGCACCGACGGTGTGATCCGCTATCGCACGCTCGACCCCGACGTCACCCGGCGCCTGGCCGACGTCCGCACGATGCTCAAGGCGCTGCGATGACGCAGGGTCGCGGGAGTCTGCTCGTCGCGCTCCTGGCGATCTGCGCCGAGGTCGGGCTGTACGTCACCTATCAGGCTCACGAGGCCCGCTACCACTGGTTCACCCACTTCTTCATCGGCGCGTCCGTCGGGCTCATCGCGATGTCGGTGTGGATCGCGGAGGAGAAGCGCCGCGTGCCTTATCCAGCCATCTGGATCTTCGCCGGGCACGCGGTCGCGATGGCCCCCGACTTCCTGTTCGCCTTCGGGATCCCGCACCAGCGGTGGATGGACGTCTTCCTCGGCCACCTCAGCGCCCTGTCCGTGCCAGGTCACAACCTGACCTGGTACGCGGTTTTCCTGGTCACGCTGGCCGGATACCTCACCGCCGACGCCCGCCTGCGGGCGCAGCGCGATGCTGGCCGGAGTACGGGTGGCCGCCGGCGCCGGCGGCGCTAGATTTTCGACGACCAGCCAGCTTCGGTTTCAGTCTTGGGTCGGGGGATTACGTCAGTACCCAGCCCGGATCATGCACAGTCTGCAGCGCCACCCACCCAGCGAACACAGCCGACAACTGCGCTGTGAGGGTCGTGCGATCCGCGAGATCGGCGAACAGTCGCGACCCGGCATGCGACACCACACCCGCACCATCAGCGGACACCACAACCGCGGGACGAGTACGAGTAGCGTGCACGCGGAAGGTGCCTCGGTTCGGCGATCATGGACTCTCGACAAGCCACAATCCCTTACCGGGCTGGCACTTCGCTCATCTACACGCCAACACCATCAATCGATCTTGAAGCGCCTCGATATGGAGCGAGATTTGCGGACTGGGCAACCAGAAGAGTCAGAATGGCGGGAGGTTCGACAGATGTGGGAAGACAAACTTGCGCCTATCCCGCATGGTCTGATCGAGTCAAATATCTCTGACTCCAGCAGGTCCTTTTTGACGAAGGTCGGGCTTCCCACGGGGTGCCCACTATTGGTCACCTTCTACCATGATGAGCGACTGCTGCAGTCAATATCCGCAGGAGGAACTGACTACCTTGTGATGGGAGACGACTACGGAACTATGCTTGGTTTGAAGGGGGGTACCGACGAGCTGTGGGCAGTGGAC
This sequence comes from Pseudonocardiales bacterium, assembly GCA_003244095.1. Classification (GTDB taxonomy): domain Bacteria; phylum Actinomycetota; class Actinomycetes; order Mycobacteriales; family QHCA01; genus QHCA01. The sequence continues at coordinate 6,493 of QHCA01000354.1, forward strand.
CCCAGCGGGAACCTTGCGGCGACTTTTGTCAACTCGCGAATATGTGATTTCGTCTTATTTCTGGCACTCTATGAAGCGAGGTACGAATCGCGCCTGCCCCAGGCCAGCACCGAGGAGACCGAGGCTATTATTGAACACCTTCGTCGACACTTTGATTCGTGTGACAGGCGCGCGTTGGAGGACGTGGACCACTGGTGGAGCAGCGTGCTCGGGGACATCGTCCGGGAGCTGACGTGATGACCCGCGATCACGCCATGATTCCACTCTCTGGACAGCGGGATCTCGGCCTCAACGGTCGTTGTCGCGTTAGGTTGTTGAGGACGAGCGACAACTGCTCGCGACTCGGGACCAACATTCCGATCACGGAAGGTCAAGTTCTCAGGGCTAGGCGCGGCGCATTCGGTCGCAAACGATCCGTACTGCGCTTCGCTAGTGTTGAACCGGACAGCGGAGACATCACGACGCTTGGCAACCTGTCTGGAGACACCTGACCGGCGGCGGATGACTGGGCACAAGGCAACGGGACGATGGCCAAGCTCGTGAGCGAGGCGCGCCAGCAGCCAGTCGACATCGTTTGACAGCCGGCCCACATGGCACAACTGGATGCGACGTTAGTTGGACCGCGGCGATGTGGTCGTCTCTACTACTGTGGGCGACCACATCGCCATGAACTCACCTGGTGGTTATCGTGGATCAACGCACTATCCGCCGGATGACTGTTCTCTTACCAGGACTGGAATCCGGCGATCTCGACTCCCTGGACGGGCTACCCGGTGATGGCATAAGGGTGACCGGCCGGATCATCTCGGGAACGGCGTGGACGCGTGCGACTGTCTCATGTGTGACGATCGCGCGCAGCTATTTCACGGCGTCGGACCTGTCGTCAGCCCGCTTCGAGGGGGTCAACTGGGACCGTTGCCTCATCCGTGGCAGCACACTTATCGGTGCTCACCTGTCCAACGGCACCCTGAAGAATGTCATATTCGAGAATTGCCTTCTCGACTATGCCACTCTTGACCAGATGCGCGTTACGGGCCCAGTGGCATTCGTCGGATGCTCCTTGATTGAAACGACCATCAGCCGATGCCAGTTCACCGGGGTGCTATTTGACGGATGCAACCTGCGGGACACGCGCCTCGACGGCTCCAATCTTCGCGATGCCGATATTCGCGGCAACGATCTGTCAGGGCTTATCGGGATAGCCGCACTACGGCACGTAACCATCAGCCACAACCAGCTACCTGGTCTGACGGAGACGGTGGTGCGCGACCTGTCCTTGAACGTGGTCTCGACGTCCAGGGCTTGATCGGGAGCCGCAACCCTAGAGCTTCTCCAGGGGGGCGTAGCGCAGCAGCAGCCACTTGACGCCGCTACTGCCGAAGTCGATCTGGGCCTGGGCCTTGTCGCCCTGCCCGCGTGTCTCGGTGACCGTGCCGACCCCGAAGGCGTCATGGGTGACCTTGTCGCCGATGTCGAGGTCGATCAGCGGGCGGTTGCCCGCTCCGCCGCGCAACGTGCCCCGCGCCAGCCCCACGGCGGCGACCCGAGCCTGGGCGGGTGCCTGGCGGGCCGGCTCGATGCGCTCCCAGTGCACGAGGTCGGCCGGCACCTCCTCGAGGAAGCGCGACGGCGGGTTGTAGCTGGGCTGGCCCCAGGCGCTGCGCGAGGTTGCCCGGGAGAGATAGAGGCGCTGCTGGGCGCGGGTTATGCCGACGTAGGCCAGCCGGCGCTCCTCCTCGAGCTCGTCGGGATCACCGAGGGTGCGCAGGTGCGGGAACACGCCGTCCTCCAGGCCGGTGAGGAACACGACCGGGAACTCCAGGCCCTTGGCCGTGTGCAGGGTCATCAGCGTGACGACGCCGCCACTGGCGTCCGGGATGCTGTCGGCGTCGGCGACGAGGGACACTCGCTCGAGGAACCCGGCAAGGTCGCCGCCCTCCGCCGACTGTTCGTACTCGCGGGCCACGCTGACAAGCTCCTGGATGTTGTCGATGCGCTGCTCGTCCTGGGTGTCGTCGGAGGCCTCGAGCTCGGCGAGATAGCCGGTGCGCTGCAGCACCGCATCGAGAATCGCCGCCGGCCCCTCACCGGCTGCGACGAGTGCCCGCAGCTCGGTCATCATCGCGTTGAACTCACCGACCGCACGCGCCGATCGCGGGTTGATCCCCGGCGCGTCGAGGACGCGGTCGAGCGCGTCGGCGAACGGGATCCGGTCACGGGCCGACAGCGACTCGATGCAGGCCTGCGCCCGGTCGCCGATGCCGCGCCGGGGGGTGTTGAGGATCCGCCGGACGCTCACCGTGTCGGCCGGATTGGACAGTACGCGGAGGTAGGCCAGCATGTCGCGCACTTCGCGCCGCTCGTAGAAGCGCAGGCCGCCGACGACCTTGTACGGCAGACCGACCCGGATGAAAATCTCCTCGAATACCCGCGACTGGGCGTTGGTGCGGTAGAACACCGCCACCTGACTGGGCTCCACGTCCTCGTAATCGGTCAGCCGGTCGACCTCGCCGGCCACCCAGGCCGCCTCATCGTGCTCGTTGTCGGCGACGTAACCCTCGATCAGCGTGCCGGGGCCGGCCTCGGACCAGAGATTCTTGGGTTTGCGGTTGGGATTGCGGGCGATCACGGAGTTGGCGGCGGACAGGATCGTCTGGGTGGAGCGGTAGTTCTGCTCGAGCATGATCACCGAGGCGTCGGGATAGTCGCGCTCGAACTCCAGGATGTTGCGGATGTTGGCGCCGCGGAAGGCGTAGATGCTCTGGTCGGCGTCACCGACCACGCAGAGCTCGGCCGGCCGCACCCGATCGGCCGAGGCCGGCGCGGCGGCTCCCACCAGGTCGCCGTCGGCGGTGCGCTTCTCCTGCTGGCTCACCGCCCCGCCGACCAACTCACGCACCAAGACGTACTGCGCGTGGTTGGTGTCCTGGTACTCGTCGACGAGAACGTGCCGGAAGCGGCGCCGGTAGTGCTCGGCCACGTCCGGAAAACGTTGCAGCAGGTGCACGGTGGTCATGATCAGGTCGTCGAAGTCCAGCGCATGGGCCTCGCGCAGCCGGCGCTGGTAGAGCGTGTAGGTCTCGGCCAGGACCTTCTCCGGCCCGGTCTGGGCCTGCGCCGCCCAGGTCACCTCGTCGACCAGCTCGTTCTTGAGGTTGCTCACCTGGGCCGCGAACTGCCGGGCCGGGTAGCGCTTGGGGTCGAGGTCGAGCTCACGCAGGCACAGGGTCATCAGCCGCACGGAGTCGGCCTGGTCGTAGATGGAGAAGGTGGTCTTCAGCCCCAGGGTCTTGGCCTCGGTCCGCAGGATCCGCACGCACATGGAGTGGAAGGTAGAGACCCACATCGCCCGGGCCCGACCCCCGACCAGGGCGGCCACCCGCTCCTTCATCTCCGCGGCGGCCTTGTTGGTGAA
>QHCA01000354.1:10001-13254 GCA_003244095.1 Pseudonocardiales bacterium
CCCCGCGCCCGCCACGATCAACAGCGGGCCGCCGGAATGGGTGACCGCCTGCCGCTGCTGGATGTTGAGGCATTCGAGCAGGGTGTCGGGGTCGACCTTGAGGCGCACCCGCGGGCGCTCGGGCTCGGGTCGGACGTCGTCGAAAAGGGTTGTCATCGGTCCCGAGTCTAGGTGCGCGGACCGACACGTCCCGCCATGCGGGAAGCGGCTGCACGATCGGCCTGCGGTACTTCACACTGATTGTCATGACGTACGCGCAGGAGTTTTATGGGCACCGAAGTCCGGTGCCTGTCGCTGACGTCTGAAACCAGACCACGACCACTCGCCCCGGGCTCGAAGCCCGGGGCGATTCGCGTTCTGGGGGACTTCGGACCGGACACTACGAACCCTCAGGAGCACCCGATGACCACCGCCACCACCGTCCCGCCCCAGCACGTCGAGCCCGGCGACCTCGACGCCTTCATCGGCACGGTTCGCAGCCAGATCGACGACCTCGACGACGCCTTGGTACGGATGGTGCAGGAGCGCCAGGCGCTGTCGCGGCAGATCCAGGCCGCCCGGGTCGCCGCCGGCGGCGTGCGCATCGAATTGTCCCGGGAAAGCCAGGTGCTCGCCACCTACGGCCGCGGGCTGGGGACGGACGGGACCCCGCTGGCCACGGCGGTCCTGCGGGCGTGCCGCGGCTCGCTGTGACCCGCTCACCAGCTCGACCCCGACCCTCCTCCGCCACCTCCACCGGCAGACTTGGCCCCGCTCGTCGGAGGCGGCGGCACCTGGGGCGCATGCCAGTCCGGCCGTTCCTCGGGGTCGCCGGGCCGCGGGCCCCGGGCGAGCCGCGCGAACTTCTTGGGCCAGTGCGTGACGAGCTCGAAGGCCACCCCGGCCGCCCACCGGGCGTCGTTGCCGGACTGCATCTCCTCGAGGTCGAGCATGTCGTAGGCCTCGGCGCCGACGTATGCGATCGGGTTGTCGTTGAAGCGCTCCTGGTCCGCGACGCCGGCGAGCAGCATCTGCTCGGCCACACTGAACGTCTTCTTGGGGTTGAGGATCTGCAACTCCGCCCACCAGGCGCTGAGCATGTCCTTGCTCTTGTCATGCAGCTCGTCGAGGCCCTGGTGGAACGAGCTGTTGGCCCCGCGGTAGATGTCGGGCAGCACAGGCGGTCGCTTGCCTTGCGGGGCCTCCAAGCCTTGGAGGATCACCAACGTGCGCACGGTGCTGACCGCCAACCTCGCCAGCGCCTCCTCGAGCAACCGCCGCGCCCGGACCCGGTCGACCGCGAGCAGGTCGGCGACGGCCTGGGGATCGTGTGCCAGGATCGCCCGCTGCCGCCGATCGTCGGCGGCGACCAGCGCGTGGGCCTGGTCGAACGTTCGCTGCGCGTCGGCCAGCACTCCCGCGTAGCTGTCCAGAGCACCGGCCGCGCTGCGGTAGAGACGGGCCGAGTAGGCGTAGGACCGGGGCAGCGTGGCCGTCCGCACGGTGAAGGCCCGCGCGCCGTCGCCGTGCCAGTGCCCCGCGACACCCGCACGGTAGGCCTCCATCAGCCGTCCGATGTCCTCCAGCTGACCGGCTGCCCCGCGGAAGTCGATGCACCGGCTGCGCACCGCCACCGGGTCACCGGAGGGCCGGACCAGGCCGGCGAGCGGATCGTCGAGAGAGCGGTCGCTCTCGTAGGGTGCCCGCTGACTCATGTTGTCCTCCGCATCCGCCCGGGCGGTCCCGGGTCGATGTCGTGCTGGATCGACTGGTCGGTGTCGGTGTAGACGTCGTGCGCGACGGCGATGCCGCGGGCCTCGCCGAACATCAGGTCACGCAATGTCTCGATCGTCTGGACGGTGCGCCGGTAGAACCAGTCGACCTCGGCACCCAGGGCGGCGGCGTGGACCACAGACCGGTCCCAGTCGGAGCAGCCGATGGCCGTACGCCGGGCGGCGTCGGTACGCCCGACAAGGGACGTCAGGTGCTTGCTCAAAGCGGTCAGGCTGGCGGGGTCGACACTGATCTCCGGCATGCTGACAAGCGTAGGGAGTTTCGCCGCCGCCCAAGCGGTCGTCCACAGGCGAGATGTCAGGCCGGCAGACCCAGTCCGTCGATGACCTCCGCTCCGGGCAGCGCCGCGAGCCAGGCACCCGACACGAGCAGCTTCGAGCGGCGCAGGCCGCTGCCGATGACCAGGGACGCGCCCACGGCCACGGCCGCGTCGACCAGGACCGGCCACCCCGAAGGCAGGCCGACCGGCGTGATCCCGCCGTACTCCATGACGGTCCGGGCCACGGCGTCGTCCATCGCGGCGAACGACGCCTTGCGGGCGGAAAGCCGGCGGCGCACCACACCGTTGACGTCTGCCCGGGTCGTGGCCAGCACCATGCAGGCGGCCATCCGGGTCTCGCCGCCGCGCCGACCGGCGACGACCACGCAGTTGGCCGACTCGGCCATCGCCACGCCGTAGCGGGCGCAGAAGGCTGCCGTATCGGCCAGCGCCGGGTCGATCTCGACCACCTGGACCCCGTCGGCCGGCCCGAGCGCCGCAGCGACCACTGCGGCCAGCAGGTCACGACGGTCGAGCGCCGGCAGCCATCCGAGCGCGGTCATGGGGACAGCCTCTCCAGCCGCGAGATCGCCTCGTCCAGCACCTCGTCGCGCTTGCAGAACGCGAACCGGACGAACGGCCGGCCCGCCTCCGGATCGTCGTAGAACACCGCCGTCGGGATGGCCGCCACCCCCACGCGCTCGGGCAGCGCCCACGCGAGCTCCGTACCGTCGGTCAGCCCGAGCGGACGGACGTCGGCCTGGATGAAGTACGTCCCCGCCGGCCGGAGCACGTCGAAACCGGCCGTGACCAGCCCGACCGCCAGCCGGTCGCGTTTGGCCTCCAGCGAGTCCCGCAGCGACTCGACCCATGGCGCCTCGTGGCCCAGGGCGTGGGCGACGGCAAGTTGTAGCGCGCCGTTGGCGGTGAAGGTCAGGAACTGCTTGACCGTCCTGACGGCCGCGACCAGCGGCGGCGGCGCGCAGATCCAGCCGATCTTCCAGCCGGTGACCGAGAACGTCTTGCCGGCCGAGGAGATCGACACGGTCCGCTCGCGCATCCCGTCGAACGTCGCCAGCGGAAGATGCGCGACCCCGTCGAACGTCAGGTGCTCGTAGACCTCGTCGGTCACCGCCAGCAGGTCGTACCCGACACACAGCTCGGCGATCGCGGTGATCTCCGATCGCGTGAAGACGGTCCCGGTCGGGTTGTGCGGCGAGT
>QHCA01000355.1 GCA_003244095.1 Pseudonocardiales bacterium
GCTGCCGACGGTGGAGGAGCCCACCCTCGTCGGCCATCTCGGGCCGGACCTGCTCGACCCGTCAGCCGACCTCGCGGACGCGCTCCGCCGGCTGCACGACCAACCCCGGCGCGCGGTCGGTCCTGCCCTTCTCGACCAGCGCAACCTGGCCGGCATCGGCAATCTGTACAAGAGCGAGGCGCTCTTCCTGCGCGGGCTGTCGCCCTGGACGCCGGTCGGTGAGGTGGCCGACCTGGGAGCGTTGGTCGGGCTTGCCCGGCGGCTGCTGCACGCCAACAAGGACCGTTGGGAGCAGATCACCACGGGCGAGACGGCGCCGGGCCGGCAGCACTGGGTGTTCGAGCGATCCGGTCGATCCTGTCGCCGGTGCGGCACGCCGATCCGCAGCGCCGAGCAGGGCGATCCGCCGTACCAGCGACTGAGCTACTGGTGCCCGAACTGCCAGCCGCGGCCGAAGTAGCGATTCACCGTACGGCGGCTGTCGATCCGGGCCATCGTCGTACGTCACCCAGGTGACCCGGCCAGGACGAGCAGAGGGAGTCAGCCATGCAGTACCTGTTTCTGATCTACGGCGACGAGACGGCGCAGTACACCCCCGAGCAGGAAAGGCAGACGGGTGAGGCGCACGGGGCCTACTGGCAGATGCTGCACGACCACGGCGTCGTGCGCGGCGGCGAGCGGCTGCACGCCAGCGGCACGGCCACACTGCTCCGTCGGCCGGCCGATGGTGGCGACGATCGCCTGGTGACCGACGGCCCGTTCACCGAGACCAAGGAGCAGCTCGGCGGCTTCTACCTGCTGGAGTGCTCCGACCTCGACAAGGCCCTGGAGTACGCCCGTCAGCTGCCTGTCGGCCCGGGCGGAGCCGTGGAGGTACGGCCGGTGAACCCCTTCATGTCCGTGGACGAGCAGGGGTGAGGCCGGGCGGGCCAGACTGATGTGGTGACCAGGGGGGGCCAGCGGACCGATCCGGTCGCTGTCGGCGCAGCGCTCGACAGCGCGCACCGCAGCGACTGGGGACGCCTCCTGGCCCTGCTCACCCGGCAACTGCACAGCCTGGACATGGCCGAGGAGGCCCTGCAGGACGCCTTCACCCTGGCCGTCACCGCCTGGCAGCGCAGCGGCCTGCCCGCGCAGCCGGCCGCCTGGCTGCTCACCACGGCCCGCAACCGCGCCGTCGAGCGGCTGCGTCGCGACCGGGTCCTGCGCAGCAAGCTGCCGTTGCTCCTGCATCTGGGCATGGAGCCAGGGCCGGAGGAAGGGCCGGAGATGTCGACGATTCCCGACCTGCGGCTGCGCCTACTGTTCACCTGCTGCCATCCGGCGCTGGCGATAGAGTCGCGGGTCGCGCTCACCCTGCGCTGCGTCGGCGGCCTGACCACGGCGGAGATCTCGCGGGCGTTCCTGGTCAGCGAGCCGACGATGGCCGCCCGCATCACCCGGGCCAAGAAGAAGATCGCAGCCGCCGGGATTCCCTACCGCGAGCCCAGCGACGCCGAGCTGCCCGACCGCCTGGGTGGCGTGCTCGCGGTGCTGTACCTGGTCTTCAACGAGGGCTACAGCGCATCCACCGGCGACGTCGCGATCCGGCGCGACCTGTGCGAGGAGGCGATCCGGCTGGCCCGGGTGCTCGTGGCCCTGGCGCCGGACGAGCCGGAGGCGCTGGGACTGCTGGCGCTCCTGCTGCTGCAGCACGCCCGGCGGGATGCCCGCTTCGACGGCGCGGGGCGGCTCGTGCTGCTGCCCGACCAGGATCGCACGCGCTGGGAGCGCGGCGCCATCGTCGAGGCGGTCGCGCTGCTCGGCCGTGCCGCCTCGCATGCCCGGCTCGGCGGCTACCAGTTGCAGGCCGCGATCGCGGCACGGCACGCCACCACCGACCGGGCCGAGGACACCGACTGGCGGGGCATCGCCGCGCTGTACGCCGGTCTCGAGGCGCTGACCTCCTCGCCGATCGTCACGCTCAACCGCGCCGTGGCGGTCGCTGAGTACGAAGGGCCGGCCGCCGGGCTGTCCATCGTGGAAGGCCTGGCCGCCGACCTGCCGAGCTATCACCTGCTGCACTCGACCCGGGCCGACCTGCTGCGGCGGCTGGGCCGCGACGCGGAGGCGGCAGCGGCCTACCGGACAGCGCTCGCGCTGGCCAGGTCGCCGGCCGACCGCGACCTGCTGCTGCGCCGGCTGGCCGAGATCGGTGCGTGAGGGGTCAGCCGGCGCGGTGGGCCCGACCGACGCCGCGCACCTCGTGCAGCCCGGCAGCCAGGCCGTGCAGGCGTTCGGTCGCCTCCTGCAGCCGGCGGCTGGCGAAGGCGTCGCCGGGGCCCTCCACCGTCGCCGCCACGCACTGCGCCGCGGCGGCGACCAGCAACTCGTAGGCCTGCGTCCCCTCGTCGAGCCGGCCCAATAGGGTCGCCTGCGCCTCGTCCAGGCCGGCATGGGCCTCGGCCGGGCTGACCATCAGGGCGCCTTCGACGGCGTCGACCCGGGCGGCCAACTCACGCAGGGAGCGCTCCGCCGCCACGGCCTCCATGGCCGTGTCCTCGCCCGCCGACCCCAGCCGCACCAGCAGGGCCTGCAGTGACGCCACCGCCCGGCCCAGCCGGTCAACGGCAGGCCGCGCCGAGGACAGCCGCCGCGGTCGGGCCGGCGGCGGGACGTGAGCGCGCAATTCGGCCAGCCGTCGTCCGGCCCACACGGCCGAGGCGACCGACGCGCCCGCCGCCGCGGCCCAGCCGGCATCGGGCAGCCCGACCCCGCCGCCGTACGGCAGGAGGATCGCGGTCGCCCCGGTCAGGCCCGCCGCGACGGTGATCCTGCGGCGCACGGCCTCGCGGGCGCGGGTGAGGGCACGCTGGTGCCGCACGACGGGGTCCTGCCACGCGCCGACCGTCTCCGCCACCCGCGCCAGCACGTTGCCGAACATCTCAGGCCTGCTCGGCAGCCCTGCGCTTGGCCAGCTCGTCGTCACTCGGTGCGGCGACCTGCTCTCGGGCGATCTGGTCGGCGTCCTTGGCTGCCTCCGTCACCGCCGGACGGTCAGGGGCCTTGGCCAGCTGCTCGCCGGCCATGCTGGCCCGGATCTGGTCCAGGCGGGAGGAGCCGGCGAAGTCGAGGGTCGAGCGCTGGACCTCCAGCATGCGGCCTTCGACGGAGTTGCTGGCTAGCTCGGCCGAGCCCAGCGCGTTGGCGTACCGGCGCTCGATCTTCTCGCGCACCTCACCCAGCGACGGCGTGCTGCCGGGCGCGGTGAGCTCCGACATCTGCGACAGGGACTTGGACACCTGCTCCTGCATCTTGGCCTGCTCGAGCTGGCTGAGCAGCTTGGTGCGCTCGGCAAGCTTGGTCTGTAGTGCCAGCGCGTTGTTCTCGACCGCCTTCTTGGCCTGCTCGGCGGCCTGCAGGGCGCCGTCGTGCAGGCCCTTGAGATCCTCCATCGACTGCTCGGCGGAGACTAGCTGGGTGGCGAACACCTGTGCGGTCTGCTCGTACTCGGTGGCCTTGGCCTCGTCGCCCTTGGCCCGCGCCTGGTCGGCCAGGACGAGGGCCTGGCGGGCCGAGCCCTGCAGCTTCTCGACGTCGCCCATGTTCCTCGACAGCTTCATCTCGAGCTGCCGCTGGTTGCCGATCACCGCCGCCGCCTGCTGGGTCAGGGCCTGGTGCTGGCGCTGGGCCTCCTCGATCGCCTGCTGAATCTGGATCTTCGGGTCGCTGTACTCGTCCAGCTTGCCCGAGAGCAACGCCATGAAGTATTTCCAGCCCCGCACGAACGGGTTAGCCATGTTGCTGTCCTCCAGTCAGCACCTGAGCACAGGCGCGGTGAATATGCTCCCAGGATAGGCACTGCCTCATGCGGTGGCCGGTGGACTCTGTTGCGGGCCCAGTGCCTTGCGCGAGATCTCCTCGGTTTCGGCCAGCCCTGAGCGCAGGCCGTCGAGTTCACCGTTGAGGTCGGAGATCTGCCCGTGCGCGGTGTCGATGCCCCCGGCGGTGGCCGACAGCGCGAGCACCTCGGCCAGGCGTGCCACGAGTCCCTCCAGGCCGATCACCGTCGACTGCATCTTGGCCAACAGGATGTTGCGGGCCTCGTCGAGCCGGGAGGCCACCTCCAACTGCTGCTCGATCGCGTCGAGGGAGCGCTGCTGCTCGGCCTGTAGCTGCTCCGACGACGACCCGACGGCCACGATCCGGGCCCGGTCGGCCACCAGCCGCGGGACGTCGATGCGGTGCTGGGCGTCCTCGACCGCGGTCGCCTGGGCGGCCAGCCGGCGCAGCGCGTCCCGGGCCACCGCCGGATCCGTGGTGGCCCAGAACGGCGGCAGCGACGCACGCAGGAAGCCGCCGTACCGCGCGGTGGCCAGCCGCGGATCGAGGAT
>QHCA01000356.1:0-10598 GCA_003244095.1 Pseudonocardiales bacterium
GAGGTCGACTTCCTCGACGCCGACACGACGGTGAGCCGGGCGGCCAAGATCGCCAGCGGCTCGCCGCACTCACGCTACCCGGTCGTCGGGGAGTCGCAGGACGACGTGCTGGGCTTCGTGCACGTACGCGATCTGTTCGGCGAGCCAGATGGCGACCGGACGCGCACCCTGCGGGACCTGATCCGCGAGGTCAAGCGCGTCCCCGGCTCCAAACGGGTCATCCCCGCGCTGTCGGAGATGCAGCGGGAGGGCCACCACATGGCGGTCGTCGTCGACGAGTACGGCGGNNCCCTGGAGGACCTCATCGAGGAGGTCATCGGCGACATCCGGGACGAGTACGACGAGCCGCAGCAGGAGCCGCGCGGCACCAAGGGCGGGCCGGTAGAGGTCGACGGGCTGCTCAACCTCGACGAGTTCGCCGAGCTGACCGATGTGAAACTGCCGGACGGCCCGTACGAGACCGCCGCGGGTTACGTCATGTCCCGGCTGGGCTCCGTGCCGCAGGTGGGTGACACGGTGGACATCGACGGGCACCGGCTCACGGTCGGTGAGCTCGACGGCCGCCGGATCTCCCGCCTGCGGCTGACCCCGGTGGAGCTGGCCCCGCCGGACCACAGCGAGCAGGGGATCCTCGACGGTGATCAGGCTGTCCCAGGTGCCTGACACAATGCGCGTCATGCAGCAATCACGCCCGCGCGTGCTGTCCGGCATCCAGCCGACGGGCACCGGCTCACACCTGGGCAACTATCTGGGGGCGCTGCGCCGGTGGGTGGCGATGCAGGACACCTTCGACGCCTACTACTTCATCCCCGACCTGCATGCCATCACCGTGCCGCACGATCCGGCGGCGTTGCGCCGGCGCACCCGGGAGGCTGTCGCCGAGCTGATCGCCTGCGGCCTGGACCCCGGTCGGTGCACGATCTTCGTGCAGAGCCAGGTGCCCGAGCACGCCCAGCTCTGCTGGATCCTCGGCTGCATCACGGGGTACGGCGAGGCCGCCCGGATGACGCAGTTCAAGGACAAGAGCGCCCGCAAGGAACTCGGGTCGGCCACCGTCGGGCTGTTCAACTACCCGATCCTGCAGGCCGCCGACATCCTGCTCTACCAGGCCGACCAGGTGCCGGTGGGCGACGACCAGCGTCAGCACCTCGAGCTCACCCGGGTCCTGGCCCGGCGGTTCAACACGCAGTTCGGCCCCACGTTCACGGTTCCCAGCCCGTACGAAATACACGAGGCGGCCCGGATCGCCGACCTGCAGGAGCCGACCAAGAAGATGAGCAAGTCGCGGCCGCCGGCCGGCACCATCAACGTCATGGACCCCGCGGCCCAGATCCGCAAGAAGCTCCGGTCGGCGGTCACCGACACCGACCGCGACGTGCGGGCCGACGCCGAGCACAAGCCGGGCATCACCAACCTGCTCACGATCTACTCCGCGGTGAGCGGCAAGTCCGTCGAGCGGGCCGAGAAGGAATTCGCCGGGTCCGGGTACGGCGACTTCAAGGACGTCGTCGCCGACGCGGTGATCGCCGAGGTCGCGCCGGTGCAGCGGCGCTACGCCGAGTTGATGGCGGAGGGCACCACCGTCGACGACGCCCTGTTCGAGGGGCGCACCCGGGCCCGCGATGTGGCCGGCGCCACGCTGGCGGTGGCCCACGACAACGTCGGCTTCCTGCTGCCCGGAGGCAGCGGCCGGGGCAGCAGGCCATGATCCGCCGGATCGGTGTGGCCATCCCGATCCCCGAGCCGTGGGCCGCCGAGCTCACCTCATGGCGGGCCAAGGTCGGTGACCCGCAGGCCGAATCCGTCCCCGCCCACGTCACCCTCCTGCCGCCCACCGGGCTGGCCGACGACGGCGCGGCAGCCGCCGAGGCGCACCTCGAGGACGTGGCCGCCGCCCACGCGCCGTTCGACCTGCACCTGCGCGGCACCGGCACCTTCCGGCCGGTCTCCGACGTGGTGTTCGTGGCGGTGGCCAGCGGGATCGGGGAGTGCGAGGTGCTGGAGGCCGCTGTGCGCTCCGGCCCGATGCATCGCGCGGCGCAGTTCCCGTACCACCCGCACGTGACCGTCGCGCAGTCTTTGCCCGGCGATGCGCTCGACCGCGCCTACGACGGCCTGGCCAACTTCGAGGCGATGTTCGCGGTCCGCGGTTTCACGCTGTTCGAGCAAAGAACAGACGGGATGTGGCGACCCCATCGCAGCTTCACGTTCGGTGACTGACCTCAAGGCCCGGCTGGCCGCGATCCGCGAGCGGCTGCCCTGGGTCGACCACACCATCCGGGCCTACGGCCGCTACACCGCGGACGCCGGCGACCGGCTTGCCGCCGCGGTGTCGTACCTCGGTTTCCTGTCGGTGTTCCCCCTGCTCGCGCTGGCGTTCTCCGTCCTCGGCTACGTGATCGCCGGTGACGCCCAGGCGCAGGCCGATCTGGTCCGCACGCTGCAGGCCAACTTCCCCGGCCTCATCGGTGGCCACAGCGGCCTCGACGTCAACCAGATCATCGCCGCCAAGCGGTCGGCGGGGATCATCGGCCTGGTCGGCCTGCTGGTCGCCGGTCTCGGCTGGATCGACGCCCTGCGTGGCGCGATCCGCACCCTCTGGCACCAGAACACCGTCGCCGGCAACTTCGTGGTCAAGAAGGTGCGCGACGTCGTCGCGCTGGTCGGGCTGGGCGCCGCTCTCGGGCTGTCCCTCGCCGTGACGGCCCTGGTGACGGCGGCCACGTCGTTCGCGCTGCGCCATCTCGGCGTCGACGAGACGCTGGTGGCCACGGTGTTCGCCCGCGTGCTCGGTGCGGTGATCGCCCTGGCGACCGACACCTTGCTGTTCGTCTATCTCTTCACCTGGCTGCCCCGGCTGCGCACGCCCTGGCGCCGGGTGTTCCGCGGTGCCGTCCTGGGCGCCGTGCTGTTCGAGATCCTCAAGCTCGTCGGTACGTACTACATCAAGCGCACCACGCACAATCCGGTGTACGGGACGGTCGCCGTCTCGGTCGGCCTGCTCGTCTGGATCAACCTGGTCAGCCGGATCCTGCTGCTGGCCGCGGCCTGGGTCGTCACGGCGGCCGGCGACAGCGATGTGTCGCCGTCGGGAACGTCCAGCCCCGAGGCCGCGCGCGAGGCGGGGATGCCGGCCGAGTTCGTGGGCCGCGAGGGCGAGTCCGCGCCTGCCCTGACCCAGGAGGGTGCCCCGGCACCTTTGCAGGCCGCGATAGAGGGCAAGCCCGCCGGTGGCCGGCCGGACGAAGGCCGGCCGGACGAGGGCGAGCCGGTCGAGAGCAGGTCCGGCGACGGCCGGCCGCGTACCGCCGTCCTTTCCCGGGACGACGCGCCGCGGGGGCCGGGCGGCCGGGCGCGCACCGCTGCCGGCGCCCTGCTCGGGCTCTGGTTGCGCCGCCGGCGCTAAGCCGACGGCAGAGGCAACCTCCGGCGCTTGCGCAGCCGGCCGCGGCGGGCGAGCACCAGGGTGGCCAAGAGCACGGAGGCGGCGGCAGCGAGTGCCGCGACCTGCGTGCCGCGGCCGCGCAGCCAGGCCGGTCCCCCGCCGGCGGCCAGGTGCGCCGTCGGGGCGGGCCTGGGCCGCCCGCCGGCACCGGGCTGCACCGGATCCACCAGCTCGCCCACCGGCCTGGCCGCCGGACCCAGCGCGAAGGCCCAGTCGAGCAGTGCCGCCGCCTGCACGCCGTAGGTCCGATCGGCGCGGACCAGCGTCACGATGTAGGTGTGCCCGCCGCGGGTCGCCGCCCCGACAAAGGTGTGCTGGGCCGCGTCGGTGAACCCGTCCTTGATCCCGATCGCGCCGGGGTAGCCGGCCCGGAACAGCCGGTTCTTGTTCTCGATGGCGAAGTGCAGCCCTCCGGCAGCCCCGAACGTCGACCGGCGTATCGCGATGTAGCGGCGGAAGGCCGGCAGGGCCATCGTGGCCCGGTTGATCAGGGCCAGGTCGTACGCGGAGATGCTCTGACCCGGGCCGTCCAGGCCGGACGGGGTGATCGCGTGCGTGTCGAGCGCCCGCAACTCGACTGCCTTGGCGTTCATCTGCTCGAGCGTCACGGCCCGGCTGCCCTTGGCCCGGGCCAGCAGCTCGGCGGCGTCGTTGCCCGACATCATCAGCAGCGCCTGGAAGAGCTGCTCGACGGTGTAGCGACCGCCGCTGACGATGCCCACCCGGGTGCCGTCGACGTCGGCGTCGGACTGGCTGGCGACGAGGACCGTCGCCGGGTCGAGTTGGGGCAGCAGGACCAGGGCGGTCAGCGTCTTGAGGGTGGAGGCCGGCAGGGAGTGCAGGTGCGGGTTGCGCGCCGCGTAGACGGCGCCGCTGTCGAGATCGGCGACCACGAAACTGGCGGCCGTGACCGTGACGGGCAGCGAGCGGCTGCCCTTTGCCGTGACAGTGCCGGTCGTGCCGAGGGCCGGCCCCCCGATCGGCAGGCCGGGAGCCGAGGCGGCGACGGACGCGACGGACGCGATCGCGGCGCTGCCGGTCGAACCGGACAGACCGGTCAACAGGGTGCAGGCCAGCAGCATGGTCCCGGCCCGGGTGAGGAGGCGCATAGGGTTCTCACGTTACCCAACCGGTGAGACTTCGCCAGCGGTCACGAATGCGTGTCGGCCGGTGGAAGCCCTGCCGGACGTCGTTCGGGCGTACTAGAGTCCGCGACGTCCGCACTGCGCTCAGGCGGTGCACTGTGGGAGGAGAAGGCCTTGCGCCGACAGCGTGCAACGAAGCTCGCCGCCGTACTCGCCGTTGCAGCCCTGGCGGTGGCCGGCTGCGGTAAGAGCAACTCGGGCAGCGGCACCACCCCCAAGACCGGCCCCAAGGTCGGTCTTGCCTATGACATCGGCGGCCGCGGCGACAAGTCCTTCAACGACGCAGCCGCCGTCGGACTCGACAAGGCCAAGACTGACCTCAAGCTGCGGATCAAGGAGTTGTCAGCGGCACCGGGCGAGACCGATGCGGCCAAGGAGACCAGGCTCAAGTTGCTGGCCGACGGCGGTTACAACCCGGTCATCGCCATCGGCTTCGCCTACTCCGCGGCACTGGCCAAGGTCGCGCCGAAATACCCGAACGTGAAGTTCGCGATCATCGACGACCTGGCCGCCAAGGGCGCCAACATCAGCAACCTGGTGTTCGCCGAGAACGAAGGCTCCTTCCTCGTCGGAGCTGCCGCGGCACTGAAGTCGAAGACGAAGAACGTCGGCTTCGTCGGTGGCGTGCAGGTCCCGCTGATCCAGAAGTTCGAGGCCGGCTTCAAGGCCGGTGTCGCCGCCGTGGACAAGTCCACCAAGGTGCAGGTGAAGTACCTGACCCAGCCCCCGGACTTCACCGGCTTCAATGACCCGGCCAAGGGCAAGACGGCGGCCGAGGGCATGTACGACGGCGGTGCCGACATCGTTTTCGCGGCTGCCGGTGGTTCGGGCACGGGCGTGTTCCAGGCCGCGAAGGCAAAGAACAAGCTGGCCATCGGGGTCGACTCCGACCAGTACGAGAGCGCGTCGGCCGACCTCAAGCCGGTGATCATGACCTCGATGCTGAAGCGGGTCGACATCGCGGTGTTCACCTTCATCAAGGACTTCACGGACGGCAACTTCAAGGCCGGCCCGAAGGTCTTCGACCTCAAGGTGGACGGCGTGGGCTACTCGAAGTCCGGTGGCAAGATCGACGACATCGTCAGCAAGCTCGACGACTACAAGAAGCAGATCGCCGATGGCAAGATCACGGTGCCGGACAAGTAGCAGTCAACGAACCACGACGCAGCGCGGGCCTGGGGAGCGGGGGATATCCCCTCTCCCGGGTCCGTACTGCATTTCCGGGAGCGTGCGTCATCTCCGAATCAGCCGAGCAGCCTGCCAGCCCGAGGGCGTCCGCCGGCACCGCGGTCGAGTTGATCGGGATCACCAAGCGCTTTCCCGGCGTGGTGGCCAATTCCGACATCAACATCACGGTCCGGCGTGGTGACGTCCACGCGATCGTCGGGGAGAACGGCGCGGGCAAGTCGACTCTGATGAAGATCCTGTACGGCATGCAGAAGCCGGACGAGGGCACCATCAAGATCCAGGACAAGCAGATGTCCTTCAGCTCGCCGGCGGACGCCATCGCCGCGGGGATCGGCATGGTGCACCAGCACTTCATGCTGGCCGACAACCTCACGGTGCTGGAGAACGTCATTCTGGGCAGCGAGCCGACCCGCGCCGGCCGGCTCAACTTCGCCGAGGCACGGCAGCGGATCAACGGGATCTCGAAGGCATACGGCCTGGACGTCGATCCCGACGATCTGGTCGAGCACCTCGGGGTCGGTGACCGGCAGCGGGTGGAGATCATCAAGGTCCTCTACCGCGGGGCCAGCATCCTGATCCTCGACGAGCCTACGGCCGTCTTGGTGCCCCAGGAGGTCGACGAGCTGTTCAACAACCTCCGCCTCATGCGTGAGGAAGGGCAGACCATCATCTTCATCTCCCACAAGCTGGACGAGGTGCTCTCACTCGCTGACGCCATCACGGTCATCCGCCGCGGGACCACGGTGGCGACCGTGCAGCCCGGCCAGGTCAGCGCACGCGACCTGGCCCAGCTCATGGTCGGCAGCGAGCTGCCGGTGCCCGAGTTGCGCGAGTCCACCGTGACCGACCAGGTCGAGCTCCAGGTCCAGGGCCTCACCGTCCTGTCCGCCGACGGCCGAACCGTCATCGACGACGTCTCCTTCGCCATCCACCGCGGTGAGATCGTGGGCATCGCCGGTGTCGAGGGAAACGGGCAGGCCGAGCTGGTCGAGGCCCTGATGGGCATCCGGCCGGCCGAGGCCGGCCGGATCGTTCTGGCCGGTCAGGACGTGACCGCGTTGTCGACGCGGGCCAGGCGCGAGGCGGGCATCGCCTTCATCCCCGAGGACCGGCACCGGCAGGGCCTGCTGCTCGAGTCACCGCTGTGGGAGAACCGCATCCTCGGGCACCAGACGCGCCCGCCGAACACGGTGGGGCTGTTCATCGACCGCTCCGGCGCGCGCCGCGACACCGAGCGGATCGTCAAGGACTACGACGTGCGAACGCCGAGCATCGACGTGCCCGCGTCGGCCCTGTCGGGCGGCAACCAGCAGAAGCTCATCGTCGGCCGCGAGATGAGTGACGACCCCAGCCTGCTCGTCGCGGCCCATCCCACGCGAGGGGTCGACGTGGGTGCCCAGGCGGCGATCTGGGATAACCTGCGCACGGCCCGCGCCCAGGGTCTTGCCGTGCTGCTGATATCCGCCGACCTCGACGAGTTGATCGGCATGTCGGACCGGCTCAAGGTGCTGCTGCGCGGTCGTCTGGTCGCCGACGCCGACCCCCGTACGGTGACGCCCGAAGACCTGGGATCGGCCATGACCGGTGCTGCTTCCGAGGTGGGCCCGTGAGCGACCTGTTCGTTGCGCAGCGCACCCTGTCCCTGCGTCGCCTGCTCGCTCGGCTGGCACCCCACAAGCTCCTGCTGACCCTGGTCGCCCCCGCCCTGGCACTGCTGTTCGCCGCCCTGATCTCGGCCATCGTGCTCGTCGGTAGCGGCGCCAGCCCGCTGTTCACCTATCGCTCGATGCTGGAGTTCGGGCTCAAGCCCGACCAGATCGTCAACACGGTCAACCAGGCCACCACGTATTACCTGGCCGCGATCGCGGTGGCCATCGGATTCCGGATGAACCTGTTCAACATCGGCGTCGACGGCCAGTACCGGCTGGCCGCACTGCTATCGGCGTTCGTCGGGGGGGCCGTCCACCTGCCCGCCCCGCTGCACGTCGCACTCATCGTTGTCGTGGCGGTCACCGTTGGTGCGGCATGGGCGAGCATCGCCGGTATCCTGAAGGTGTTTCGGGGGGTCAACGAGGTCATCTCGACGATCATGCTCAACGCGATCGCCACGGCGCTGGGCGCCTACCTGCTGACCACCTATTTTTCCGTCTCCGTCGCCGGCAGCAACAACATCGGCACGAAGCCGATCGGTGCATCCGGCCGGATCGGCGGCATTGCCTTCCCGGGTACCGACAACAGGGTCTTCGGTCTGGTCTTCCTGGCGGTCCTGGTGGGAGTCGGCTTCCACTTCCTGGTCAACCGCAGCCGCTTCGGTTTCGACCTGCGCGCCACTGGCCTGTCGGCATCGGCGGCCGTGGCAAGCGGGGTCAGCGTGCGGCGGATGGTCCTGCTGACCATGGCCATCTCCGGTGGCCTGGCCGGCTTGATCGGCATGCCGCAGTTGCTCGGCTCGTCCTACTCGTACTCCCTCGACTTCCCGGCCGGTCTCGGCTTCGCCGGGATCGGCATCGCCCTGCTGGGCCGGAACAACCCGGTGGGCATCGCGTTCGGCGCCCTGCTGTTCGGCTTCCTCGACCAGTCCTCGCAGATCCTCGACCTCAACGGCATTCCCAAGGAGATCGTGCTGATCATGCAGGGCACCATCGTGCTTTCCGTGGTCGTCGCCTACGAGATCGTCCGCCGGGTGCGGATCCGTCAGCAGCAGAGCGCGGTGGGCACCGACCTGGCCACGCCGACCGAGCCCCAAGAGGCGGCTGCATGAGCGCGAGCGGCGCCGACTTCCAGCGGCCGATATCCACCTCCCTGCGGGGCCGGGTCGCCGCGGTGCGCGTGACACCGGCCCGGGTGCTGCTCCTGCTCGCGGGCCTGATCGTGCTGGTCTCGGTCGTGCGGCTGGCCACCGGTGCTTCGGACGTGACCTCCAGCGGAACTGTCAGGGCAGCCCTGATGACGGCAGTGCCGATCGCGATGGCCGGGCTCGGCGGGTTGTGGGCCGAGCGCGCCGGTGTCGTCAACATCGGCCTCGAGGGCATGCTCATCCTCGGCACCTGGGGCGGTGCCTGGGCGGGGTACCAGTGGGGGCCCTGGGCGGGCGTCGTGGCGGGCATCGTCTTCGGCGCCCTGGGCGGCCTGCTGCACGCGGTGGCCACGGTCACGTTCGGCGTCGACCACATCGTCTCCGGGGTGGCCATCAACCTGCTGGCACCCGGGCTGACCCGTTACCTCGCCGTCATCCTCTTCACGGGCAAGCCCGGCGGCGGCCCGACCCAGTCGCCGCAGGTCGGTGAGATCGCGACCGTCTCGGTGCCGTGGCTCTCGAATTGGCTGGGCACGATCGAGCAGCACCACTGGTTTGTGGCCTCCGACCTCGCCGGGATCCTGGGCGGGCTGTGCACCGAGCTGTCGCTGCTGACCATCGTCGCGGTCCTGCTGCTTCCGCTCTCCTTCTTCGTGCTGTGGCGCACGGCCTTCGGGCTGCGGCTGCGCTCGTGCGGCGAGAACCCCACCGCCGCCGAGTCGCTGGGTGTCAACGTCTACCTGATGAAGTACGTCGCCCTTGCCGCATCGGGAGCCTTCGCCGGTCTCGGCGGGGTGTTCCTGTCCGAGGTGGCCTCCAGCATCTACCGCGAAGGCCAGACCGGTGGCCGGGGGTTCATCGGCCTGGCCGCCATGATCTTCGGCAACTGGCGCCCCGGAGGGCTGGCCGCCGGGGCGGGCCTGTTCGGCTACGCCGACGCCCTGCAACTGCGGCAGCCGTCCGCGGTGCACGCCCTGCTGCTGTTCGTCGGTCTGCTCCTGCTGTTGCTGGCGGTACGCAACCTGCTGCGGCAGCGCTGGCTCGGTGCCGTCCTCGGTGCCGTGGCAGGGGCCGGGTTCCTCCTGTGGTTCGCACTCGCCGACCAGGTCCCGGGCCAGTTCGTCAACGCGACGCCGTACCTCACGACGCTGGTGGTGCTGGCCGTGGCATCGCAGCGATTGCGCATGCCCGCCGCCGACGGCCTGCCCTACCGCCGGGGGCAGGGCGGGTGAGCGCCCAGCCGGACTGGGCGGCGCTGCGGACGGCGGCGCGCGAGGCGGCCACCCACGCCTACGCGCCGTACTCCCGCTTCCCGGTCGGCGCGGCGGCCCTGGTCGACGACGGCCGGGTCGTGGTCGGCTGCAACGTGGAGAACGCCTCCTACGGGCTGGGCCTGTGCGCCGAGTGCGGCCTGGTGTCCTCGCTGCATGCGACCGGTGGAGGGCGCCTGGTGGCACTGGCCTGTGTCGGGCCCCACGGCGCGCCGCTGATGCCGTGCGGGCGGTGCCGGCAACTGCTGTGGGAACAGGGCGGCGCCGGGCTGCTCGTCGATGCCGAGCCGGCCCCCCGCCCGATGAGCGACCTGCTGCCCGACGCCTTCGACGCCGAAGATCTCTCGTGAGCGTCTCGTGAGCGCCTTTGACGCGGTCGAGATCATCCGGACCAAGCGCGACGGCGGCACGCTGTCCGACGACCAGATCGACTGGGTGATCGCGGCCTACACCGAGGGCGAGGTCGCCGAGGAACAGATGGCCGCCCTGTGCATGGCCATCCTGCTGCGCGGCATGTCGGCCGACGAGGTGTCGCGGTGGACCGGCGCGATGCTTGATTCCGGCGAGCGGATGGACCTGTCCGGGGTAGGCCTGCCGACCACCGACAAGCATTCGACCGGCGGCGTGGGCGACAAGATCACGCTGCCGCTCGCACCCCTGGTCGCCGCCTGTGGTGCGGCCGTTCCGCAGCTGTCCGGCCGCGGCCTGGGTCATACCGGCGGCACGCTGGACAAGCTCGAGTCGATCCCCGG
>QHCA01000356.1:10646-10783 GCA_003244095.1 Pseudonocardiales bacterium
GTCGGCGCGGTGGTCTGCGCGGCCGGCGCCCAGCTCGTCCCGGCCGACAAGAAGCTGTACGCGCTGCGTGACGTCACCGGCACCGTCGAGGCGATCCCGCTGATCGCCAGCTCGATCATGAGCAAGAAGATCGCCGA
>QHCA01000357.1 GCA_003244095.1 Pseudonocardiales bacterium
GACATCATGCGCACCGTGCGCAGTTTCGACCCCTGCCTGCCCTGTGGTGTGCACATGTACCTCGGCGACGGCAAGACCGTGCAGAAGATGCACACGCCGACAAGTGCGATGACCGCCGAATAGCCAAGGATGCCTTCACCGAGTGACTTGCGGGCCGGCGGCGAGCGCATCGAGCACCTGCTCGAGGCGTCCGCCGCCGGTGGCCCGGTGGCCAAGGAGCGCGCCGAAGAGTTGGTGCGCCTCGTGGTCGAGCTGTACGGCGGCGGCCTTGAGCGAGTGCTGGAGATCGTTCACGAGGCGGGCGGCCTCAACGACGAGGCGCTCGAGGGGCTCGCGGACGACGAGTTGGTCAGCAGCCTGCTGCTGGTTCACGGCCTGCACCCGTACAGCGTCGAGGAGCGCATCGAGCGCGCCTTGATCAAGGTCCGTCCCTACTTGGGGTCGCACGGCGGTGATGTGGAGTTGCTCGCCGTCACAGAGGAAGGCGTCGTCCAGTTGCGGCTCAAGGGCAGCTGCGACGGCTGTGCGTCGTCGTCGGTGACGTTGAAGCTGGCGGTCGAGGGTGCCATCGAAGAGGCGGCGCCGGAGATCGTCCGCATCGAGGTCGAGTCACCCTCGGCGGCGCCGGCCAAGCCCGGATCGACCAACCTCATTCCGGTCAGTGCGCTGACGGCCCGGCTGCGTCCGGCCGAGCCCGAGTCGGCCAATCCCCCGGCGTGGGAGCCCGTGCCCGATCTTGGTGACCTCGCGATCGGTGAGTTGCGCCGGGTGATGGTCGCCGACGTGCCGGTTGTGATCGGGCGCGTCGGCACCGACCTGTACGCCTACCGCGACAGCTGTCCGTCCTGCTCGTCGACCGTGTTCGGTGGCGTCATCGAACGCGGCCTCGGGGGCTCGGCTGTCATCACCTGTCCGCAGTGCCGCAACCACTACGACGTTCGGCAGGCCGGTCGGGGCGTCGACGATGCCAGCCTGCACCTCGATCCCCTGCCGCTCCTTGATCGCGGCGGCGTGATCGAGATCGCGGTTCCGGCCGCGGTGCCGGCGTGACAGCGCCTTCCGACTCTGTACTTCCGGAACCGTCGAACCCCAACGCCGGCCCCTTGGAAGTCCTGCGGCGGGTCCGTACCCGTCCTCTCCCGCCGCCGGGTGAGCGTTGCGAGATGTGCGGCGAGGACGTGCCCGACGAGCACTCCCACGTGGTCAACACCGCCAGCCGCTCGTTGATGTGCGCCTGCCGGGCGTGCTACCTGCTTTTCACCAACGAGAATGCCGAGCTGGCCTACCGCGCGGTGCCGGAGCGCTACCTGCGCTTCCCGGAGTTCTCCCTCACCCCCCTGCAGTGGGACGACCTGCAGATCCCGGTCAGCGTGGTCTTCTTCTTCCGGCACTCCGAGCTCGGCCAGACGGTCGCCTTCTACCCCAGCCCGGCCGGCGCCACCGAATCGGAGCTGCCGCTCGGCGCGTGGGACGAGATCGTCGCGGGCAACCCGGGCCTGAAGGTCCTGACTCCAGACGTCGAGGCGATCCTCGTCCGCGCCCGCGAGGGTGCCTTCGAGTGCTACCTCGTGCCGATCGACGCCTGTTACGAGCTGGTCGGTCACCTGCGCAAGCTGTGGCGCGGCTTCGACGGCGGGTCGGACGCCCACAAGCAGATGGACGGCTTCTTCGAGCACGTGCACCATCGCAGCCGGATCGACACCGTGGGTGCCGAGTGACGACGGAGCTGAAGTTCGAGATCATCGACGTGCAGCCCGAGCGCTACGCGGCGACCCCCAACCTGCTGTTCAAGATCCGGCTGGAGGAGGAGACCGGCGCCACGGTGCACGCCATCGCGTTGCGCGTCCAGCTCAAGATCGAGCCGCAGCGGCGCGGCTACACCGATGACGAGAAGGAGGGCTTGGGCGACCTGTTCGGGACCCCGGACCGCTACAAGGACACGCTCAAGCCCTTCCTGTGGACCCACGCCTCCGCCACCGTGCAGGGATTCCACGACGTGACGGAGTTCGACCTTCCCGTTGCCTGCACCTACGACTTCGACGTCATCGCCTCCAAGTACCTCCACACCGTGCGCGACGGCGAGATCCCGGTCACCCTGCTGTTCAGCGGCACGGTGTTCACCCGGGGTGACGCCAACGGGTTCGGTGTCGATCAGGTCGCGTGGGACTGCGAGGCCAGCTACCGGCTGCCGGTTGCGGTCTGGCGCGAGATGATGGACGCCTTCTTCCCTGGCGGCGGGTGGATCCGCATCGACCGCGACACGCTCGACGCGCTGATGCGCTACAAGACCGCGCGCGCCCTCACCACATGGGAGCAGACGTTCGAAGAGTTGCTACCCGCGCCGGTCACGTCGCCGTGAACCTCGACGGGGCCCGCGGCATCGCCGACACGGTGCTGTACGAGGGCTACCTGCTCTATCCCTACCGGTCCACCTCGGGCAAGAACTCCGTGCGCTGGCAGTACGGCATCGTGGGGCCCGCAGGCGGCGTCGAAGCCGGTGTGGGCGAGGAGCCGACGATGCAGTGCCACTGCCTCGTCGAGACCGCCAACCTCGACGCCCGCCTCGACTTCTACCTCCGGTTCCTGCAGATCCAGACGCGGGCCGTCGAGGCCGCAGTCGAGGGCAGCCCAGGGGAGTTCACCCCGGTCCCCGAGCTCCAGGTCGGAGCCACCAACTGGGTCAGCTGGGACGAGGCGGTGGAGCAGGAGATCGAGATCCTCGACATCCCGCTGGCCGAGCTGTCCGCCGGACACGCGGTCGAGGTGACGGCGGAGGGCGAGGAGCTCATCGAGTCGCTCACCGACGACGCGGGCCAGGCCGTCGGCCGGGTGGTGCGCAAGCGGCTTCCCCTCAAGGGCCGGCTGACGCTGTCCACCCGGGCGGGTGCGTCCCCACGACCACTGGCCATTCTGAGTACCCGTCTCGACAACATCTCGGCCTTCGTCCCCGCCCCCGAGGGCACCGTCGGGGTGAGCCCCCGCGATGTGGCCGTCCGACAGTCCTTCGTCGGCACGCACCTGCTGATGGCGGTGCGGGGCAGCGACTTCGTCTCGGTCATCGACCCGCCGGAGTGGGCCGCTCCCGCGATCTCCGGCCTCACCAACCGGCGCTGCTGGCCGGTGCTCATCGGTGACAAAGGCGCCACCGACCTCGTCCTCGCCTCGCCGATCATCCTGTACGACTACCCGGAGCTGGCCCCCGAGAGCCCGGGCGCGCTGTACGACTCCACCGAGATCGACGAGATCCTCACGCTGCG
>QHCA01000358.1 GCA_003244095.1 Pseudonocardiales bacterium
TCAGGAACTCATTGAACGACCCCACCCGGCGTGTTTCGTGCCCACGCTCCTAGGCACGGCGGGTTCACCGGCTCAGGGCTTGCCCTCGGACGCTGTAGGCCGAGGGGATGATGCGGCCACGGCGTCACGACCTACTGAGCAGGGCGCCACGCGGACAGCGGGTGGATCTCCCAGCCGGTGAAGTGGTGCCACTCCTCGGTGACGTGCCCCGGATCCCAATAGACGAAGCCCTGGATGTCGACCAGCGTGTCGTTGGGCACCACCGGCGGCGCGACACCAGCGGTCCGGAAGCTTTCCGCGATCTCACCGTGTATCTGGCTCACCAGTGACAGCGGTTGCGTCGGATCTGCCAGATTCCCCACGATATCGCCGTCGCCGGGCGGGCCGCCGAAGATGCCTCCGCCGTGGAACTCCTTGGATACCCGGACGTTGTCGATCTCGACGAACTCCCCGACGCCGTTGACCGTGCAGGGCGGCTGTAAGCTGTTCTTGACCGGGATCCCCGGCCGGAAGTCGCCACCGGCCAACGTTGCGCCGCCCAGGGTCGACCGCGCCTTACCCATGATCTCCGCGACGGTAGTCAGGGTGGCCCAGCACCGCACGGCCGGATTCCATGACGATTTCGAGATGGGCAGGAGCCGGGTCCAGCCCGACCACGACCCAGCGGCCGTCTGGGTGCCGGAATAGTACCGATCGCCGCCCCCGAGAGCGAAAATGGACACCGGCCCCCCACCGGGCACCGCTGTAGCGCCTGGTCCCGAAGCCAGCTGGCCACCCAGCGGCTGCCAGGCCATGGTCGCCGTCCCGGCGGTGCGGTGCCACAGGCCGTTGTCCGTCCCGCGAAGGTAGACCTCCAGCCGCCCGGGGGCAGACGCGGCTACGGCCGGATCGCTCAAGGTATCGCCGCCCAGTGGCTTCCAGCCGGCCCACACTCCGGCGCTGTCGCGGGTGCGGGACCACAACGAGTTGTCGGCCCATCGGACGATGACCGTGGTCGTGCCGAGGGTGCTGACCGCCGCCGGTCCGCTCCCGGGCGCGAGCCGGCCCCCGAGGGAGAGCCAACTCCTGCCGACGGCTGTCGACCGGGTCCACAGTGCCCCATCGGCTCCTCCCACGAACACGTCGACCTGCCCGGCGGCCGGTGAGGAGGCCGCAGCCCGGCCGGTCGGGCCGCCCCCCAGGGATACCCATGGCGACCAGACCCCGGCGGAGTCGGAGGTCTTCTGCAGGAGATCGCCGGTGCTGCTCGTGATGAAGACCGCCAGGTTCCCCGGTCCGCTGGAGGCAGCGGCCGGCGCACCGGCCAGCGACCCGCCGAGGGACAGCGACGGCGCCCAACCAGCGCCCGTGAGCAACCGGTGTTCCAACGACCCGAAATGGGCTTCGGTGTAGAGCGTCGTTGTACGGGTGAACAGATGGATGTTGCCGTTGGCCATCGCGAGCGGCGCCGGAGCACCCACGTCGGGGACAGCAGCAAGCGACGTGGTTGCCGTGACCTGGCCCGTCCGGCCGACCTGTGCGGATGCGTTCACGGCTTCGGGGCCGGTGACGAGAAACAGGGCGACGACGCCCAGGCCCACCACCCAGCCATGGCGGGGCAGAAGAGATGAACTCATAGCTGGATCGTTTCTCGTCACACTACATATGGTAGCGGAAAGCTAACGCTACGTGTCGTCCCTCGTCATGGCTTTCCTCGCTCGGGAGGGCTGCACCCGCATCGGCTCGCCCGGCATCTTGGGGTAGTTCGGTGGGTAGGGGGCGTCCCCCAGGCCGTGATCGCTTTCGTCGCGCCGGGCCCATTCGAGCAGCGGCTCGATCGAGACGGCGTGGTCGTCGATCGCTGCCTGCACGTCCCCCAGGGCGGCGAACCGGGCCGGCACCGTGGCCAGGGTCAGCTCCCGATGGTCGACGTCAGGCAGCTCCGCCCACCGGAACGGCGTCGAGACCAGCGCCTCCGGCTTGGCCCGGACGCTGTAGGCACTCGCGATGGTGCGGTCCCGGGCGTTCTGGTTGAAGTCGACGAAGACCCGCTCGCCACGCTCCTCCTTCCACCATTTGGTGGTCAGCAGGTCCGGCGCACGGCGTTCGAGCTCCCGGGCGAGGGCCAGCGCTGCCCGGCGGACGTCGGTGAACACCCAGTCGGGCTCGATGCGTACGAAGATGTGGATCCCCCGGCCGCCGGAGGTCTTGGGCCAGCCGGTCCAGCCCAGCTCGTCCAGCAACTCGTGTACGTGGCCCGCGGCAACCCGGGCGTCCTCGAAGTCGGTGCCCGGCTGCGGGTCGAGGTCCACCCGCAGCTCGTCCGGCCGCTCGGTGTCGAAGCGCCGTGAGTGCCAGGGGTGGAACTCCACGGTCGACATCTGGGCCGCCCAGATCACCGAGGCGATCTCGGTGACGCACAACTCGTCGGCGTGCCGGCCCGAGGGGAAAGTCACCCGGACCGACTCCACCCACGGCGGCCGGGAGTCCGGCACCCGCTTCTGGTAGATGTCCTCGCCCAGGACGCCGGTGGGGAACCGGCGCATCATGCACGGCCGGTTGCGCAGCGCGCGCACGATGCCGTCGCCCACGGACAGGTAGTAGTTGATCATGTCCAGCTTGGTCTCGGCGCGGGCCGGGAAGTAGACCCGGTCGGGGTTGGTCACCTTGACCGTCCGGTCGCCGACCTCGATCTCCACGTACGGCGATGCCATAGGCGCACTGTAATCGGCGCGGTGGCGTAATCGGCAGGTAAGGCGATCACGCGGCGGCCGTCGTACCGTGGACGCATGTCAGCACAGGTGGATAAGACAGACGAACAGTGGCGGGCGCAGCTCACACCGGAGGAGTACCAGGTGCTCCGCAAGGCCGGCACCGAGCGGGCGTTCACCGGGGAGTACACCGACACCAAGACCAAGGGGGTCTACCGCTGCCGCGCGTGCGGGGCCGAGCTGTTCCGCTCGGACACCAAGTTCGACTCGCACTGCGGGTGGCCGTCGTTCTTCTCGCCGCTGGCCGGCGACCGGGTCATCCTGCGGCAGGACGGCAGCCTGTTCATGCGGCGCACCGAGGTGCTCTGCGCCAACTGCCACTCACACCTCGGGCATGTCTTCGACGACGCACCGCAGACGCCGACCGGCGACCGCTACTGCATCAACTCGATCTCGCTGACCTTGGAATCGGATCCGGCCTGACCTCGGGTCACGTCACGGCAGGGCGGCGACCAGCTCGCTCACGGGCTTGCGGACACCGGTGTAGAACGGGATCTCCATCCGGGTGTGCAGTCGCGCCTGCGCGCCGCGCAGGTGGCGCATCAGGTCGAC
>QHCA01000359.1:0-22760 GCA_003244095.1 Pseudonocardiales bacterium
CTCTCATTAGATTCCGCGGCCGCCCGGTCTGCACCATCGGCTGATCGTCAGCGGTTCGACAATGCAACCCCGCCGACCGCGGAGGCGACGCCCGACGAGACACGAACGTCGCGACGTCCCTCCGCGCGTTCAAAGCGCCAGCCGCAAACCCCACCCTGCGCCGCCCGCGACGGTCCCGTAGTGCGCCCTGCACCATCAACCCATGGCGTAGCCAGGCGGCCTCAACCTCCGCAGCTTCCGGCGTCGGAACGAGACCGGCCAGATGCAGCGCACGCCGGACAAACCACCTACGCCACCGGGGCAAACCACCATAATCGATAGCCTGCGATCGGACCAATCCCCTGGTCAGCGCGTTCGCCCAACGTGGCACCCCTCCCATGCATCTATTATTCGAGCCCGGTACGCATGTCACTGGGAGGATCCGCCTGAAATCCACCTTGACCCTGCGGAAGGCTGAGGCAGAACATCGATGAGCAAAGTCTTTGGAATCGGACTGAGCAGAACAGGGACGACGAGTCTCAACGGAGCCCTCCAGA
This sequence comes from Pseudonocardiales bacterium, assembly GCA_003244095.1. Taxonomy (GTDB): domain Bacteria; phylum Actinomycetota; class Actinomycetes; order Mycobacteriales; family QHCA01; genus QHCA01. Next base: position 537 of record QHCA01000359.1, read on the forward strand.
TCCTTGGCTACCGGGCCGTGCATTTTCCCTCGGACCCGGCGACTCAACGCCAAATCATCGGCCATGTCGCGGGGCCGGAGCACTCGTTGAGGCTGACCGTGCTGGAGAAGCACGACGCCCTCACGGACACTCCGGTCTCGTGTGTTTATCAGGCTCTCGACCGGACTTACCCTGGCAGCAAGTTCGTGTACACGACGCGCACGAAGGAGGCCTGGCTCAGATCCTGCGAACTGTGGTGGCGCACGGAGGTCATGCCCCTGATCAAATCCGACCCGGATGGTGAGATGGGGCCTTACATGGCGCGGATCAGCGAGACGCTGTACGGCACGGCGAACTTTGACACTGAATCGTTCTCGGCTGCCTACGACGCTTACACAGCGGGAGTCCTTCGCTATTTCAACGGTCGTCCGCAGGATCTGCTGGTGATAAACATCTGCGGTGGCGAGCGTTGGTCGAAGCTCGCGCCCTTCCTCGGAAGAGGTATGCCGCGCACGGCGTTTCCGCGCACCAACGCGGCGGCCGCACGATGACCCTTCACAGCAGAGGCGTGGCGGACGATCCGGCGTCGGACGTCGATGTCTCCGCTCGGCGCAGCAGGGCGGACGCCGCCGCCGAGGCGCCCCCTGGGGCCTGGACCGCATACCGCATCCGGTCGACCGCCCGGCGTATCCGCGGATCGTCGGCCACCTCGTCGACCGCCCTGCGTAACACCTCCGAGTCCATCGTGGCCCGGTCCAGCCGTACGCCGACGCCGAGCGCGGCCACCCGATCCGCGGTGATCTCCTGCTCCGGCACTTGCGGCACCACGACCAGAGGCACGCCAGCGTTCAGCGCCTCCAGCACGCTGCCCATCCCGCCGTGGCTGACGGCGACGGCAGCTCGATCCAGCACCGCGAGCTGATCCACGGACCGGCGCACGGCGACTGGTCCCCGATCGACCTGCTCGGAGCCCGGATCGGCGACCAGCACACGCCACCGGCCATCAGCGAACGCCAGGTCGCACAGGGCCGACAGTTGCGGCCAGTCACCGAACATCGTCCCCATCGACACATACACAAGTGGCAGATCTTCGCCGGTGTCGCCGATGCAGCTCGCATTGCCTGTGGCCGGTCGCAGAGCCGGCCCGACGAAGACGTACCGGTCGTCGAAGGTCGCCCCTGCTGGCTGCAGCACTCGTGGCATGAAGACGACGTTGACCGGCTCCACAGCGCCGAACAGGTCTGGGAGGCTCATTCGCGGTGCACCATGTCGCTCGGCCATTTCGTCCATTGACGCCGTCCATGCGGCATCGGCGACCGGCACCGGCGGTAGGGCGGCGTAGGCCTGATGGTCCCATGGTGACCAGCCAGGGCCGGCGGCGTATGAGGTGCACAGCAGTGCCGCCGGCAGTTTGGTCACGGCCGCGGCGAGGTGGCCCCACACGCAGAGTTGGTCGTAGGCGAGCACGTCCGGCGGGTGGGCGGCAAGCGCGGCCAGCACTATCGGCAGCACCGTACGACTCTCATGGGCCAGCCGGGCTGGCAGGGAGGCGAAGCGAACCAGCCGATCGTCGTCAACCGCCGCCCAGTCCGGTGGTGGCTGAGGATCGTACGGCCACAGCTTGGCGCCGACGCCCTCGACGGCGACTCGGAAGTCTTCAGGCAGGTGTATCGCCACACGATGACCACCGCGGACCAGCGCCGCGGCGGTGCCGAGTGCGGGATTGACGTGCCCCTGAAACGGCGGGACAAGCAGCGCGACGGAGGTCAAGCCGGGTCCGTGCGATCCAGCAGGTCGGCGATCGGGGCGTCCGGGTTCGCAATGGCAGCGGCCAGTAGCCGCAGCAACTGATTCGCGAGAACGCTGATGGTGTCGGCCGTGAACATCGACGCGTCGTACTGGAGGCCTCCGAAGACGGCTTCGCCGATCTGGTTGAGCGAGACTCCCAGCGCGAACGGCACGTCTTCGGGACTGTAGAACTCCAGCATCGGGCTGTAATGATGCTCGGTTTCGTCTGGTGCCGGCGCCAACTCCAGAGCGGCCATCCCCCGCCCTGCTCCCGGGTAGTTGTTCAGCGCGACCAGCACGGGCAGTGCCGGCCGGGCCGGTCCGAGATCGGTGATCAGCCGGTCGAAGGGCATCGCCTGATGGGCGTAAGCGTCGACCGAGGAGGCACGGACCCTGGCCAGCACCTCGGTCACAGTTGGCGATCCCGACATGTCGACGCGGAGCACGACCCGATTGGCGAAGAAGCCGACGAGCGGCTCCCACTCCGACCGGGTGCGTCCGGCGATGGGCGTGACCACCAACACATCCTCCTGGCCCGTACGATGTGCCATCAGGGCAGCGACCGCGGTGAGCAGGACCATGTAGACCGTCGATCCGGCACGTTGGGCGAAGGCGGCGACGGCGGCGATTGCGGCGGTCAGCTCACCCGTCAGGCCCAGCGAGTGGTAGCCGACCCGGAGTGGGACCGGACCGCCTGATCCTCCGGCGCGCGAGTGGTCCGGTCGCAGGTCGACTTCACGCGGCGCGCCGGCCAGTCGCCGCCGCCACCACTCCAGCTCACTGTCGAGGCCGCCCCCCGCGGTCCGGTCACGCTCGCGCCGGGCGTAGTCGGAATAGGACGCGAGCAGGACGGGCAGCCCGGGCCCGGTGTCTCCGACCGCAAGCTCGCCGTAGAGGGGGAAGATCTCGCGTAGCTGCACGCCGACCGACCACCCGTCGCTGAGCGAATGGTGAGTGCACCAGCAGAACACATGGTCGTCCTCGCCGAGACGGAGCACGCGTACCCGCAACGGTGGTCCGGCGGCGAGGTCGAAGGGTCGCTCGTACTCCTCTCGCACCGTCCGGGCTGCCGCCCGCTCGGGATCAGGCTCGTCGGCGAGATCGAGAAGGTCGAAAGGCACCCGCGGCTCAGGGTGCACCACCTGCACCGGCTCACCGTCGCGCACCTCGATCGTCGTACGCAGCGCCGCCTGCCGGCGGACCATCTCGACAAAGGCCCCGCGCAGGGCGGCGACGTCGAGCCGGCCGCGAACGCGCAGCGCCAACATCATGTGGTAGGCCGTGTTGGTGGGGTCTGCCGTGGACAGCCGCCAGACCCGATCCTGCTGCGGGGCAAGCGGTGCCACGTCTGGGCGACCGTTGGGCGCACCGGTGTCCGACGTGCGGGCGGCGGTGGGCCCGACGTCGGCGCCGGGATGATGACCGTCGGGGGCGTTCCCGCGGGCCTCCGCGACAAGAGCCGCCAGCCGGGCCACGGTCGGCTCAGCGAAGAACTCCGGCAACCCGACCTCGACGCCGAAGCGATCCCGGACCCGGGACAGCACCTGGGTCGCCTGCAGCGAGTTGCCACCTACGGCGAAGAAGTCGTCGTCGACACCGATCCCGGGTACGCCGACCAGAGGGGTGACGAGCGTCAGCAACTCGGCCTGCAGCGGGTCGTCCGGGAGATCCGAGGCGGCCGCTTCGGGGGGATCCCCCGGCTCGGGCAACGCCTTCCGGTCCACCTTCCCGGTCGCGGTGAGGGGCAGGGTCGCCATGTGCACCACTCGGGTGGGCAGCATGTATTGCGGCAGCCGAGCCTCTGCGCCGGCCCGCAGCTCCGGCAGGCCGAGCGGGCTGCCAGTGATCCAGGCAACCAGATGCCGGGTTCCGGACGCATCGTCCCATGGCTCGACCACGACCTGCCGAACCCCGGGCACGACGGCGAGCGCGGCTTCGACCTCGCCCAGCTCGATGCGGAACCCGCGGACCTTGACCTGCCGGTCCACCCTGCCCAGGAACTCCAGCAGCCCGTCGTCTGTCCACCGGACCAGGTCGCCGGTCCGGTAGAGCCGCTCGCCGTCGGCATAGGGGTCGGGCACGAAGCGTTGCGCGGTAAGCTCCGGCCGGCCGAGGTAACCCCGGGCCAATCCTGGGCCGGCCACGCACAGCTCCCCCGACTCGCCGGGAGGCATCAGCCGGAGTTGCTCGTCAAGCACGTACACGCGGTGGTTGGGCATTGGCCGTCCGATGGGCGGGATCCGCCCCCCAGACGGCGGCCGGCACAGCATCAGGGTCACCGCAACCGTGGTCTCGGTAGGACCGTATCCGTTCCAGAACTCCCGATCCGGGGTCGCCCAGGCGTCGACGAGCGCGCCGGCCGGCGCCTCCCCCCCGACGGACACCAGCCGCAGGTCGGGCAACTCCTCCGGCCGCAGCCCCGGCATGACCGCCGGCGGCAGCTCGGCGGCTGTCACCCGCCGCTCGACCAGAAGCCGCTGCAGCCGGTCCGCCGACGGCCGGTCCTCTTGACTGGCCAGCACGATGGTCGCTCCGGCGGTCAGTCCGGCGAACAGGTCGAAGACGGAAACGTCGAAGGTGAGCGCGGCAAAGGCGAGCAGCCGGGTCTCCGTGTCGATCCGGTAGGCCGCGTTGATCTGGGTTACGAAGTCAACCACCGCACGGTGCTCGACAAGCACGCCCTTGGGAGTCCCGGTGCTGCCCGAGGTGTACAGGACGTACGCGGCGTCAGCTGGGTCGACGGGTACGTCCAGCGGTGCCGTGTCCAAGGCGGCGAGCGTCAGGGCGTCACTGTCGAGACTGACGGTCGGCACGCCGGCGAACCGCTCGCACAGCGCGTCGACGGTCACCACCGCGACGACGGCCGCATCGTCAACAATGAATCGGCACCGGCCGGACGGGTAGGTGACGTCGACCGGCACGTATGCGCCGCCGGCAAGCAGCACACCGAGAACCGCCGCCACCGAACCTGCCGAGGGCGGCAGGCAGATCGCCACTCGGGATTCACGCTCCACGCCCATCGCCCGCAGCTGCCGGGCCAGCCGGCGGGCGTCTGCACACAACTGTCCGTAGCTGACGGTCTGACCATGGTCGTCGACCGCGATCGCATCGGGCGCCGCGGCGGCGGCCGCCTCGATCAGGGCGCCCAGAGTCGCGTCCGGGATGGGCGCGGTGCCGCCGTCGCCCCAGGCGAGCACTCGGGCCCGTTGGGTCTCGGTCAGCCTGGAGTGGTCGACTGCTGCGTCGAACGCGGTCAGCAGCTCGCGCCTGGTCGCCTCCGGCAGGGCAGCGAATCGCACCGAAGGTGTCGACGTCTTCGGCGGCTCTGCCGCCGAAGACGACGGGGCGGGTCCCACCAGCGCAGTGCGCAGCATCCGGCCGGCCGAATCCCGAGGTAGCCGTCGCAGCACAGTCACGTCGGGCAGATCGGACGAAGGCAGCACCCTGAGCAGCTGCCGGCGCAACGCTGCCCCGCTGACGGGCGCGGAGCCAGGAGTCAACTCCACCCAGGCGGTCGCGGGCTCAGCGCCCGCGCTGGCGACGACCGCTACGGCGGCGACGCCGGGAAGCCGGCCAAGCGCCGCCTCCACCCGCGCGAAACCGCTCCCGTCGCCACCGACCAGCTCCAGCGAGCCGTCCGGCCGGCGCCGGGCACGGTCGCCGGACCGCACGCCATCCACTCGCAGCTCACCGACTGCATCCGCCGACACGCTCCGGCCGAGACTGTCCACCAGCAACGCGTCGACGCCGCGCAGGGGCCGACCGAGCGGCAAACCCTCCCCCGGATGTTCCGGCTCGGGCGGCCCCGTCCACACAGCAGCGAAAGCGTCTTGGTGGATCTGCACGACGGTGTCGACAACGGCAAGCAGATCCCTGCGCAGCGCCGTCGGAAGCAGTTCGGTGGCGATCGCGCAGCGGCCCTGCCATCCCGTGGCGAGAAGCTGGCCCAGCAGGCCGGGCGCGGCGACGACAACGTCTGCGCCGGTAGGATCGACCGGTTCCAGGACCGGATCGACGAGACGCAACCGCGCACCCGCCGTCACCGCTGCGAACACCGCCCACTCTGGCACCGGGGCCACAGCAAGCACGGTCTCCCCGGTACGGAAGGCAGCCGGACCGCCCGCGACATCATGAGCCGGTTCGGCGGGAGGGTTCGGGCCCGCGGTTTCAGGCTTCCTGACCGTGTCGGTCGAATCGACGGAAGTAGACGGAGCAGCAAGCCCAGCCACGTCGACGCGGGCGACACCGGAAAGCTCCGGCACCAGGTCACCGGCGACCAGGACGGTCGGGGTCGCCACCGCAAGCTCAGCTGCCGGGGCACGGGGGTCGAGCAAGACCACCGGGCGCCCCGCCGAACGGGCACCCAGCAATGCCGCCGGCAAGTGCACCGACGCGCCGACAGCCACCCCGACAGGACCCTCCGGAGCGCTGGCGAGCAGTGCCGCGACGCCGGCCGCCTCCGCTGCCACCGCGGCTCCGGTCAACTCACCATCCGGCGCAGTCACCGACCAGGCAAGGGTCGCGCCAGCGACCGCCTCTGTCACGGGCGGGAAAGCCATTGTCATGGAGCCGGCAGCCGGCGGCAGGTCCGTACATGGCTCCGGCACCGCGGCCAATGGCCGGTCGAGGTCGACCGCCAGCGCCGCCAGGTAGCCGTGGAACCGCTCCAGCATGCGTGAGGCAGCCTCAGGATCGAACCGCTGGCCATCGGTGCTCATCCGCGACCGCAACCCGGCCGGGCGCAGAGTCGCCGTCAGCGACACCGGAAGACTGGTGTAGTCGAACGCCCGTACTGTCGACAGCCGAAGCCGTCCAGTCGTCCGCTCGGGACCCGTCACCGGCCCATCGTTCTGGAATGCCAGCGCGCTCTCGAACAGCGGCGTCCCGCGTGGCACCTCGGAGCAGTCCTGCGCGATCGCCAGGGCGGTGTGCTCCCGCTCCCGAATCTCGGCCAGCCGGCGTTGCACGTCGGCAAGCCAGGGCCCGACCAGACTCGTCTCCGGCACCGCCATCCTGAACGGCAGCGTGTTGACGAACATGCCGACCCGGGCATCGGCCGCCGGCAACTCGGCCGGACGGCCGGACACGACTACTCCGAAAAGCACGTTGTCCACATCAGACTGCCGGGCGAGGGTCAGCGCCCAGGCAGCATGCACGAGCGTGCTGGGAAGCAGACCTCGTGCTCGCGCCGCATCAAGTTCACCCGTGTCCACCCTGGTGGATCGCTCGGTCAGCTGCCAGTCCACCGAGCGATCCGCAGCAGTGACCCGCCCACGCCGGTCGACGCCCAGCGGGGTCGGGAAGGCGACGTCGCCGAGCAGCCCGCGCCAGTAGGGCGCCGGATCGGGTTGTTGCCGCAGCCAGGAGACGTACTCACTGAACGGCCGGGCCGGCTGCAAGGCGTCGGCGCCCTCGTCCAGGATCTGCAGGAGCTCGCGCTGCAGCAGCGTCGCACTCCAGCCATCGACCACCAGGTGATGCTCGGTAGCAAAGACGACCATCCGGTCCTCGGCGGTCCGGGCTACGGCAGCCCGGACCAGCGGTGGCCGGGCCAGGTCGAATTCGGCAGCCCGCTCGGCCTGCAATATCTGATCGATCTGCCGTTCCTGCTGAGGCCCGGACAGCCCGCGTAGGTCCACCGAGCGGAACGACAGCTCGGCTGCGGCGTACTCCACCTGCAGCGGCTGTTCGACGCCTTCCCAGACGAAGCCCGTCCGCAGTGCGGAGTGCCGCGCCACCAGAGTCCGGTACGCCGCGTGCACGTCGCACGGGTCAAGCGTGCCTTCAAGAACGTACGTGTATTGCTGGACGTACGTAGCTGCCCCAGGGGTGCTCAGCGCATGGAAGAGCATGCCTTCCTGCATGGGGGTCAGCGGAAGGATGCCTGTTACGGTCGGCGCCTGCGCCCCGGCCGTCACGCGACGCCCCTCAGCGGCGCTGTCTGATCAGCTCCAGTGGCTGACCGTCCGACTTCCCGCCACAACGCTGCCAGACGGCCGGCCCGTCCGACCGCCAGCGGTGCCAGTGCGAACAGCCTGGCGATCGGAGCGGCCGCGGTAGTGCCGTAGGCACCGTGCAGCTGGACGCCTGAGCGCAGCACGTCCAGTGCCAGCTCGCCAGCGGCCGCCACGGCGCCGGTCGCAGTGACACCGGCCCTCGCGTCGCCAGCGTCAGCACGGATGGCCGCCTCGGCCACCAGCAGGCGGACAGCATCAACCCCAATCGCCGAGCGGGCCAGCCAGTGCGCCACGACCTGGTTGTCCGCCACCGCCCGTCCGAACTGTCGCCGCTCCCGGACCCGCTGCAAGGTAAGCCCGAGCCCGCCGGCAGCAAGACCGGTCAGCCAGGCCGCCCGCCGGATCCGGTCGGCCGTGGGCGGACGTACCGGCGCGGGAACACCGGCGGCGAGCTGGGCCGGGTCGACTTCGACCCTGTCCCAGCCAGCAGTCGACGACCGCACGCCCACCCCGCGAGTAGCCTGATTGACCAGCTGCCACCCGCCGCGTACGGGTACCACGAGCAGGTCGGCGCCGGCCGCGAGGTACCCCCGACCTGACGAGTCCACGATGCTCGCCCGCAGCTCCCCCGCAAGGATGCGGTCGAGCAGTTCGTCGGCCGCGAACAGGTCCACGGCGGACAGCGTGTCCAGTAGACCGCCGTCGACGCCGGCACGGCCGAGCTCGACGCAGGTGGCCACGACAGCCTCGAAACCGAGATCCAGACCGCCGGCCGCGACCGGGACGAGAAACCGGAACAAACCCAACTCGGCAAGGGACGCCCACTCAGGATCGTCGTCGACCAGGGTTGCGCGGACCGCGCGGGCGAGCTGAGCGGCGACCGCATCATCCGGCTCGTCGGGTCCGGCATCTGCGGACAGCCCCGCGGCGGCCAGGTCGAGCAACACCTCAGAGGTGCCCGCCGAGATGGTCAATCCCGGCGCCTCCCGGTACGCCGCCTCGAGCAGCCCCTGGGCCCGCGCCTCCGGATCGGCCCGGCCGAGCAGCCCGGCCGGGCCGAGGGCATCCGTTGCCCACCAGGTGACCCGCCGAGCGGTCTCGGCGCACCACCACTTCGTCCGCGCACCCGTCACCGGAGCAAGCGCAGCGCCCACCTCCGCGGCACGCCTGGCCAGCAGCCTGGCCGTCTCCACCTCGGTGGACAGCCGGCCGAGTGATACCTCCGTCTCGGCCGTGACATCCGCATCGAGGCAGTCACCGTCGGCCATTGCGCGGACCGCCGCGTCCAGCCAGCGCCGGGCCTTGGCGGCGGTGTCCGTGCCCGTCCGCTCCAGCGCGAGCGCCCCGGTGACCAGCGGCCAGGCGCCCCCCACCGGGCCGACCACGGCATCCGCCTCGACCCGGACGCCGTCCAGGGTGACGTCGGCAAAGGCCTCGTCCGCGACCGCGTCCAGCTGGCTGACCTGGACCCCGGCTGCGGCCAGCGGGACCAGGAACAGCGTCAGTCCCTGGTACGGCGTTGCAGCATCTGCCGTGCGGGCCAGGCAAAGCCCCACGTCGGCGTACCGGCTCTTCACGCCGTAAACCTTCCGGCCGGTCAGCTCCCAACCACCGCCCGCTGCGGGCTCGGCCCTCGTGGACAGCCCGGCCAGGTCGGAGCCGGCCGCCGGCTCCGTGTACAGCACCGCGGCGCCGAGCTCGCCAGCCGCGATGGCTGGCAGCAGCTCTGCCCGTTGGGCCCGGCTGCCGGCCGTGAGCAGGAAACTGCCCACGATCTGGACCGACAGCGTGTGGAGCGTGTCAGGAACACCCGCCAACGTGAACTCCTCGACGACCGCCGCGTGCTCGAGCGACGTACCGTCGCGACCGCCGTACACTAGGGGCCAGTGCACTGCGAGCAACCGCCGGGCACCGAGTAGCCGGTACAACGGGCGCGGATCAGGCTCTTCGCCGGCGACCACCGCGGTATCGAAGCGGGCCAGCGAGGTCTGTACCTCGGCGGTGCTGAGCGCGTGCCGCACCTCGGCGCGCAAAGCTCGCTCGCGAGCTGTGACCACGACCATCAGCGGTCCGTGTCGCTGAGCCGGCCGAGCAGCCGATCGAGCTGATCCTGGGACAGTCCGGCCTCGGGGAAGTCGGACGGGGTGTGGACGCGGCCAGGAAGCACGGCGACGGCATCGGCGACAGCTCGCAGTGCCGCGCCGGCCCGATCGGCCAGGGCGCGCAACTCGTCCGGCGGCCAGTGCGACGCCAGCCCACGCAGCACCATCTCTACAGATCCGGCCGAGATCCGCGCTCGCACGTCCAGCGGGGCGACCAACGCACCTGTGCCGTCGTCGATGTCGCGTACACCCGCCGGCAGCGCAGGCACCATCGTGACCTCCACATACGGTGACTCGGCTGTCCCGCCGTCGTCCCGGGCAGCGGCTCGCAGGGACTCCTTGACCGACCGGATCATGTCGGTGCCGACCGCACCGGCCGGCACCGACGCCCGGACGTCCCGCGCCCATCGTCCAGCCGGGCGATTCAGGTGGTCCGAGCCGACCTCGGCGAGCACCCGGTCCGCATCGGACACCTCGACGACGAAGCTCGGGCCGGGGAGCACCGCGGCGAGCGCGGTCACGATGAGGTCCACAGGCGCCAGCCCGAAGACTGCCCGAGCCGTGTCCAGGTCGAGCGGGACATCTACCTGGCTCGCCGACCACGCGCCGCCGACCAGCCCTGGGCCTTCGCCGGCCGGCGAGGGCTTCGGCGGGATGACCGGCAGCGACATCGCCGCCGGTGCCGGTGGCAGCTCAGCGCCCGTTGCTAGCGAGGCCAGCAGCGAGGTCCAGGTCCAGTCGTCGAGCAGTGCGCCGTCGCCAACCAGACGGACGGGGCCCGCGGCGGACTCGGCGGGTTCCATCCGGACTGGTCCCCACTCCGCCAGCGCCGCCGGGTCCAGCGGCCGGTCCAGCTCTGCCAGGAGCACGGGCCGTGGGTCCAGCCGGCGCAGCACCGCCGCAGGAACCGGCGCTCCCTCGGCGACATCCCCTCCAGCGGCTCCCTCCGTGAGCCCTCGAGCCAGCTCGGCGATCGTCTGTCGAGAGAAGACATCCACAGCGGACAGAGCCAGCCCGGCCTCGGCGGCACCCGCCACGACCTGCAGGGAGGAGAACGAGTCGCCGCCGAGGGCGAAGAAGTTGTCCGTCACGCCGACCTCATCGTGGCCGAGCACTGCCGCCCAGATCGTCGCCAGCTGACGCTCGACCTCGGTACGAGGTGGCACCGGCACCGGCGCCACCAGCCCGTCGAAAGCAGCCGGCAACCGGTCGTCGACGAGGGAGCCGTCCTCGCCCAGAGTCGGGTCGGCCAACACCATGACTGAGACCGGCAGCTCGTAAGGGCTGAGCCGTCTCGCGAGGTAGGCGTGCAGATCGGCACCCGTCACCTGTGCGTCTGGTTGCAGGCTCACATATGCCTCAAGGTAGGTGTCGTCCAGATCGTCGTGGACAGTCACCGATGCTGCGATCACCTCCGCGTGATCGAGCAGCACCGCCTCGACGGTCTCCGGGTCGACGGGGTAACCGCGGACCCGGATCGGGGCCCGAACGGGCGCGACGTACTCCAGTTGCCCGTCCGGCAGTACCCGCATTAGCACGCCGGTAGCCCGCTGCGCGGCGTCGCCGACAACTACGTGCAGCTCTCCCGGCACCGCCACCGGCACCGGGCGGCCTGCGCCGTCCAGCACGCGCACCCGCACTCCGGGCAGCGGTCGGCCAAGCGGCGCGCGGGGCGCTCCGGGTGCGTCCTGCCAAGGGCCCGCGAGCACCGGACGTTCGGTGGCGGACGGCGCCCAGGACCGCAACAGGCGAATGCCGTCCGCGGCCCACCGCCGGGCCAGCCAGGCAGACCATCCAGGTCCGTCCAGCACGACCGTTTCACCCGGCGCCAGTACCGCCCGGGTCGCTTCCCACGGGCCTAGCACCCGACCAGCGAGCAGGGTGTCCGCCGCGGGCGCTTCCCCGACCTGGTCCACCAACGACTGCGCCTCGGCCTCCTGAGCCCGGGTCAGCAGTGGCAGGTGCGACAACCGCGTGCCCGGCGCGTCCGCCGCCGCCTCGAGCAGAGTGCGCAGCTGCCCGAGCAGCGCGCCGGAAGTTTCGTCCGGCAACAGGCCGACGCGCCACTCAAGAGTCACCGACAGCCACCCGTCGGGGCGCTCGTTGAGCACGAGGAACACGTCGTGCCTGGCGCTTCCGTTCGAGAATTCGTACCTGTCGGTCCAGAAGTCGGGAGACCGGTGTTCGGCAACGCCGTTATCCACCTGCACAAGACTGAGCGCGGCCTGGCACAGCGGATCATCCTCCGGCGCCCGCTCCGGGCGGACCGCCTCGACCACCTGCTCGAACGGGATGGCCTGATGGGATAACGAACCCAGCGTGCTGGTCCGGACCCGAGCCAACAGCTCGGTGAAGGTGGGGTCACCGGACAGGTCCACCCGCAGCCCGACCAGATTGGCAAAGTTGCCGACCACCCGGCCCAAGTCGCGGCTGGGACGGTCCGACATCGGAGCGCCAACGGCCACGTCCTCCACACCGGAGTATCGGGACAGGAGGACGGCATACCCTGCCAGCGCGGTCATGAACAGCGACGTGCCCGAACGCCGCCCCAACTCGTCAAGCCGCTGCCGGAACCCCGGCTCCCAGTGCTCTGTACGGTCGGCTCCGGTAGCAAGCCCGGTTGGCCGCGGTCGGCCACGCATCAGGCCCAGCACCGGAATGCCGGCGAACGACTCGCGCCACCACGCGACCGACTCGCGGGCCTCGGGACCGGCCAGCTGGCCGGCCTTCCAGGCCGTGTAGTCGACATACTGCAGGCGCAGTGGCGGCAGCTTCGGCTCCTGCCCCGCCACGGCAGCGGAATACAGCTCGGCGATCTCGGCAGAGATCACCTGTAGGGATACACCGTCGACCATCGCGCGGTGCGCGATCAGGACGAGCGCGTGCTCGTCCTCGTCGAGGTGCACCAGACGCAAGCGCAGAAGGGGCCAACGGGACAGGTCGAATGCCTCACGGGCATCCTGGCCTTGCAGCCGCTCCAGCGCCGGCTCGCGCTCGGCCGGCGGCAGTCCGGACAGGTCCGCTTCATGCAGGGGCACCTCGCCGGGCGCGGTATGCACCACCTGTTCCGGCCCCTCAAGCCCCTCGCGCAAGGTCGTCCGCAACGACTCATGCCGGGCCACCAGCGCGGCGAACGCCGAGCGCAGTTGCGCCGCATCCGTCGGACCCCGCCGGCGCAGCACCAGGTTGATGTTGCTGACTGGTGGCCCCTGACGCAGCCGCTCGGCGAACCACATCTCCCGCTGCCCTGGGGAGGCCGGGTGCACGAATTCGGCGGTCACGACCAGCCCCTGGCCACGACGGGGATCTCGGCCTCGGCAACGGCAGTGGACACCGCACCAGGTGGATTCGCGTCCAGCGCGGCCGCCATCCCGGCGACCGTCGGGACATCGTAGAGAGTCTGCATTGTCAATCTCCTCCCAGTCACCTCGCCGACCTGCCAGACGATCTGGACGGCGGTCAAGGAGTCGCCACCCAGTGCGAAGAAGTCGTCCTCCACGCCGATCACGGCCACGCGAAGCACCTCAGACCACACCGTGACGATCTGGCGCTCAAGGTCCGTACGAGGTGGCGCGTGATCGCCAAGCCCGTCCCGGTCTGCTACCGGGGGCACCTGGCTGCCGTCCGCGCCACCGGCCGGCTCGGCTTCCGGTGCCGGATGCGACACGCCGCCAAGCTGCACAGAGGGTAGGGCGCCCGCCAGCAGGTGTGGCCCCAGCCCGGCGGCCAGCACTCGGCGCAGCGCCTCCGCGCGCTCGACCGGCGTGAGCCCGCCGCTGGGGAGGTCGCCGTCCCAACCGATCGAGACGGTGGAAGCGACCGGCAGTTGGGCACTGCGCGCATAGGCGTCGAGGAAGGCGTAGGCCGCAGTGTCGTCGACCTGCCCAATTCCGCCGGTCAGCGGCAAGGTCGACGAGCAGAGCACGAAGGCATCCAGCGGGAGGTCGCCGAATACCTCGGCGAGCGCGAGAGTACCGGAGACCTTGGGTGCTAACGCCGCTGCCATCTGGGCCACATCGGTCGCCTCGATCAGGGCGCCCACCGACACCCTGGCCGCGTGAATGATGCCGTGCATCGCGCCGAACCGGGTGAGCGTCTCCTCGCGCACCGCGCGCAGCGCGGACGGGTCCGTGATGTCGGCCGCCCGAATCAGCACCTCGCCGCCGGCTTCGACGATCCGGCGCTCGGCCTCGGCGACGCCGGCGGCCGGCAGCGACTGTCCGACGAGGACGATGCGGGCGCTGGAGCGCCGGGCCAGGTGCTCCGCAACGGCCAGACCGGTGCGGCCGAAACCACCCGTGATCAGCCACACCCCACCGGGCCGCCAACCGGCGGCAGGATCACCTTCAGGCAGTTCCACCTGCTCAGTCGACGGCACCCAGCGACGCCCGCGGCGCAGCGCGACCACGGGCTCCGCCGTGGGATCGCCTAGCTCGACGACCAACTGCTGAACCGTGACCGGTGCGGCAGGCCGATCTGTGTCGACGTGCCGACAGGAGATCGACGGCACCTCCAGTGGCAGCGTCCGGCAAGGCCCGGCCACCGTAGCCAGGGCTGGAGCCACCAGGTCACCGCCATGCACGTCCTGGGCACCAGCGGTGAGCACGGTCAGCTCGACGGGATCGAGCTGTCTCCGGTCTGCCAGCGCCTGCCCGAGCGCAACGAGGCGCACCAGCGTTCCGAAAGCCGTTGCGGGGACGCCGTTGGTCTCCTCGGGTAGCCCAGAGTCCAGGCCGATCGCGTCGACGATTCGTCGTGGTGAGCGACCGGCACTGGCGAGGCCGTCGAGAAGCCAGACCCAGTCTTCCCGGACAGCGGGATCAACAACGACCTCGTCGGCGGCCGGCCACTCGAAGCCGGTTCCCGGCCGGACCCGGACCACCCGGGCGCCGGCCGCGACAAGGCGGTCGGCCAGCCGGTCACCTGGCGAGTCGGCAGCCGTGATCATCAGCCATGGCCCGGCCGTGTCGGCGGCCAAACGGTCGACCACCGGTGCTGCCTGCCGCCAGCCTGGAATGGCAAAGCGCTCTGGCGACACCGGAGCGACCCGGGTGACTGACCCCACTCCGGCAATCGCGGCGTTGTCCGCCGCCACAGCGGCCGACGTGACAGCAGCCGGTGCGTCAGCCCAGTGCCGCTGCCGCTGGAAGGGGTAGGTCGGCAACGGCACGCGGAACCGCTCCGGCCCGGCCACGGTGTCCCACTCGACTGGCACACCACGCAACCACAGCTCACCCAGCGCGTCCAGAGCGGCCGCGCAATCCCGCTCGACGGCCGCGTCCCGTGCCGGCGGCAGCGTTGCCAGCGGCACCGGCGCATCCGGTGGCAGCTGTCGCCGCGCTAGATCCGCCAGCACCCGGCCCGGGCCGGCTTCCACCAGCGCCCACCCATTCGGATCGGAGCCGGCGAGCGTCGTCACGCACTGTGCGAAGCGGACCGTGCCACGCAGGTGCCGGGCCCAGTAGTCCGGGCTTGTCGCGTCCTCGGGCGTGATCCAGGCCCCGCTCAGATTGGACAAGAACGGTAACTGTGGCGTCGCGCGCGGCACTGCGGCCACGACGCTGGCGAACTCCTCGAGCACTGGATCCATCATCGCGGAGTGTGTCGCGTGCGAGGCGCGCAGCCGGGTCACCACAACGGACCGGGCCCCCAAGTCGGCGGCATACCCCTCGATCGTCTCAGTTGGACCCGAGACGACGCAGGTCCCAGGGCCGTTGACAACGGCGATCGACAGGCCGGCCGGCAGTGACGGCGCCACCTCGTCCTCGGCCAGCCCCACCGCGAGCATCGCTCCCGGTGGCATCGCCTGCATCAACCGGCCGCGGGCGGCGACGACGGCGAGCGCGTCAGGCAGCGTGAAGACACCGGCGACGGTGGCCGCGACGTACTCGCCGATGCTGTGCCCGACCACGGCAGCCGGCCGTACGCCCCAGGAACGCCACAGCTCGGCCAGCGCGTACTCGACGGTGAAGAGCGCCGGCTGGGTCAGCCAGGCCTCCTGCAGCCGCTCCCCGGATCCGGACCACAGCACGTCGCGAAGATCCGTCCCGAGCGGCTTGGCCAGCAGCTCGGCGCAACGGTCGACGACGTCCTTGTACGTCGGCCACGTCTCGTAGAGCCCCCGACCCATGCCGGGGTGCTGCGATCCCAGCCCGGAGAACAGGAGCGCTACCCGTGGTGGCGTCGCCGGCGAGCTCACCGACCGCACCCGACCGCCCTCGGGAGTGGCCAGTGCCACCGCCGCATCGACCGGGTTGGCCGCGACGAGCACGGCCCGATGCTTATGCTGGGCGCGGCCGACCTGCAGGGTGCGCGCGACGTCGCCGAGATCCGCCTCAGGATGCGCACGGAGGTGGGCGCCGAGCCGGGCCAGGACCGCATCCCGCGCCGCCGGCGTCTTCGCGGACACCGGTAGCAGTTGCCATGGGGTGGTCCACCGCCCGCGTACGACTTCCGGAGCCTCCTCCAGGATCACGTGCGCGTTGGTGCCGCCGATCCCGGTCGAGCTGACGCCCGCTCGGCGCGGCACGCCCGGCGCCCGCGACCACGGGGAAGCCTTGGTGGCCAGCCGGAACGGGCCGCCGGCGAAGTCGATCAGCGGGGCGGGTGGGTCGGCGTACAGGGTCGGGGGGATCATCTCGTGCTCGAGCGCCAGCACCGTCTTGACCAGGCCGGCCATACCTGCCGCAGCCACCAGGTGGCCCATGTTGCTCTTCACCGAACCGAGTAGGCACCATTGGCGTTCCCCGCTAGCGGAGCCATATGCCCGGGTCAGCGCCGCAACCTCGACCGGATCGCCGACCTTCGTTGCCGTGCCGTGCGCCTCCACATAGGACACGGTGCGGGGATCTACTCCGGCATCAGCCAGCGCGCCGGACACCGCAGCCGCCTGGCCGTCCTCACTGGGCGCGGTGAATCCGCTCTTGGCCGCCCCGTCGTTCGTGACCGCCGAGCCAAGCAGCACCGCGTGCACGGTGTCCCGGTCGGCGAGCGCCGCAGCCAGCGGCTTGAGCACGACCACCGCGACGCCGCTCCCCCACAGCGTGCCGGCGGCGGCGGCCGAGAACGGCCGACAGTGCCCGTCCGGTGAATGCACGCCCCCCTCCCGGTACAGGTAACCACGACCGGATGGCACCTCCACGGAGACCGCGCCGGCCAGGGCGAGCTCGCAGTCCCCGGCGGCCAGCGCCCGGCAGGCCACGTGCACCGCCACCAGAGAAGTGGAACAGGCACTGTTGACCGTCATACTCGGCCCGCGCAGATCCAGCGCGTAAGACGTGAAGGTTGCGACGAAATCGTGGTCGTTGGCCACTCCCAGCGCCATCGCGTCCAGCCGGCGGTCCAGCCCCGGGTCAGCCCGCAGGACCGAGGCCAAGTAGTCGTTCTCCTTCACCCCGGCGAAGACGCCGATCCGCCCGCGGGCCCGAGCCGGATCACAACCGGCGTGCTCCAGGGCGCTGTGCGCCGTCTCCAGGAAAAGCCGGTGCTGCGGGTCCCGTAGCTCAGCCTCCCGCGGAGTCAGGTCGAAAAACGCCGCGTCGAACATGTCAATCCCGTCGAGCACCGGGCTTGCGGCGACGAAGCGCGGGTCGCTCAGAACCGCCTCGGGCACACCCATCCCACGCTGGGCATCGAGGTCGGACCGGTGGATCAATTCAGTGCCGTGCCGGAGTGCCTGCCACAGCTTCGCCACGGTCGGCGCGCCCGGAAACCGCCCGGCCAAGCCGACGATCGCGATCGGGAACGAGGGGCTTGTCGGCCCGGGAACAGAATGATTCGGCGGGGTGGCGTCACTCACGTCGGGGCCGGCCCAACCTTCCTCGTCGACACTCGGCCGCGACAGCAACGCTGCGGCATTTTAAGATCGTACCCTACGGAATATGAGCATAAAGCCGTACGGATCGGGACATCCAACAGCGGTGGTCCCGGTTCAGGTACCAGCCTTCAGCACGACGGCGGCGGCGTATTGCCGCTGGCGGGCTGAGCGGGCGTTGCTCCCCGAGCAGCGCCGAGCAAAGCAGCGACAAGGGCGCCGCGGCGCACCTTCCCGGTCCGCGACCGGGGAACCTCTGGCACGCGCACCACTTGTCGTGGCAGCTTGTACGCGGAGAGCAGCCCCGCCAGGTAACTGCGCAACTCGGTGTCGGTCGCCGCACCGGCAATGACCACGAAGGCGACCACCTCGTCCCCGACCTTCCCCGGCGCGGCCGCGACCACGCAATCGGCCACTGCTGGATGGCGGATCAGCACGTCCTCTACCTCGACCGGGTCAACCTTGCGACCGGCTATGTTGAGGCGCTCGGTGAGGCGACCGATCAAGTGCAGGTTGTCGACGGCATCGACATGGCCGGTGTCCCCGGTACGCCGCCAGGCGTCGCCCGATCCATCGTGGACGCCTCGCCGACGTACGAGCACCTCGCCATCCGCGCCCACCCGGATCTCCCTGTCGGCCAGCGGACGGCCCACTCCCTCTCCCGGCTCGCCGCGACCGACGGTGATCTGGCCGTCCTCCGTGGACCCGTAGTGAGACAGCAACGGCAGCCCGGCCCGGCGCAGCCAGCGGGCGGCCAGGTCCGGTGCCAGCGGCGAGCCGGCAGCGATGCAACGGCGCAGTGACCACCGGCCCGGCAGGTCCGGCTCGCGTTCCAGTTGCTCGACGTACCAGCTGTACAGGTACGGTACCGACATCAGCACCGTGACCCGGTCGGTGAGCAGCCTCTCGACGAAGTCGGCCGGCCCGAGCCCGGGGGTCAGCACGACCGTGGCTCCCACACTCAGCCCCCCGAAGAGCCCGGCGGCGAAGCAGTACCGATGGTGCAGCGGCGTGCCGCACCAGACCACGTCGCCGTCCCCGACGCGAGCCGCGACTGCGAACTCGCGCGCGTTTGCCAGCAGACCCGGCCAGTCCGCGGTCACCACGGTGGGAAGCCCGGTGGTGCCGGAGGTGCACAGCCCGACCGCAGGGCCCGGCGGGTCGAAGAGAGCCGACGCGCGGTCGCGTTCCCAGGCGGTCGCGGCGCCGTCGAGTACGAGCACCGGACGGGCGGCGACCGCGTGCGTCAGCAGGGCGGTCACGTCGGCCACCGCCCCCGTCACCGGCAGCACGACCGGTCCTGCTCGCACACCGTCTTCGGCAGGCGCTCTGCTCAGCAGCTCGGCCAGCTGACCGTAGGTGACCTCGGCCGGTCCGCTCCGGACAGCGACCCGGGCTGCGTCGGCCGCGGCGACCCTCGCAACGGACGCGGCCAGCAAACTCAGCACAGCAGGTTCTCCGTGATCAACGCGGTCGACTCGCCACCGAGGATCAGCCGGTATGCCCGACTGACCAGCACCGGCTCTGGGGGGTGACCTGGCCATGGAAGGCCGTCCGGCCGGCCGAACCACAGCAGCTCCCGGCGGCTCTCCGCGGCGCTGGCCAGCAGCACCGCGCCGATCCCACCGGGGGTGCGGTCCAGCACCGTCGTGAATCCGGGCGGTAGCCGGTGAACGGCCAGCAGCGACTCCGCGCTGACGTACGGGGTGCCCGACGGATCCCCTCGCAGCACCACCCTGCGCCGCACCAGCGGAGTCCCGGCCGGCACGCCCAGCCAGGTGGCGGGACCGCCGTCTGGCGCCGGTACCTCCCGCTGGTCGACCTGATCGGCGACCACCGCCTCCAGGGCAGCGGCCTCCAGCACGGTGCCTACCGTGCCGTCGGTGACGAGCAGCACCCGATGATGTGCCGACAGTGAACCCACCGGGATGCTTGCCACGCCCGCCGGCCGTTCGTGCTGGGCAACGAAATGCCGGCCGATCAGCCTTTCGGGCTGGCCCGCGAGCCGTCTTGGCTCAGGAGCGTAAGCCGCCATAAACGCCTCCTTCGGTGACAAGTCGCCTCGTACTCTAGCTACTTCGACCTGAAACACCCGCCGCGTGGCGGTCGCTGATTGGGGCTGTCTGGGACGGGGCGGCTCTGCCGGATCCTCTATGACGGCAAGGTCCCGGACCCGACGACGTTGATGAAGCTGACCACCCGGGCACGCGGGATCGCCATGAAGCTGCGGCCGGGGGACGCGACGCCGCCGCCGGAGGAGGACGCGGTGGACGACCTGACTGACCTGCTGAAGGCCACCAGGCAGCTCGCCGCGCAGGCCTGCCAACGCATCGCCGGGACCATCCCGGCGGGTGCAACCCGAAGGGTGAGCTTGCATGACGGCGACGCCCGGCCGATCGCCAAAGCCCGGCTCGGCAAGCCCGAATCGGCTCCAAGGCCAAGGCTGTGGACAACGACGACGGGATCGTCCTGGACCACACCAGTCATCAAGGCAACCCAGCCGCCGCACAGTCAAGGGGCAAACCTACGTAGTTCTCCGCAAGGCTGGTTGCGTACGCCAAAGACTGGGTGACGGAATCTAGCTGAGCAAGTTGCAGTCGGTGCTCGTACGGGTCGTCGCGGTCAGTAGCGTGAAGCATCGAGGTCATCCACCAGGAGAAGTGCTGCACTCTCCACACGCGACGCAGGCAGGTACGGCTGTAGGCGGCCAAGCCTGCCTCGTCTCCGGTGGCATACCACGTGACCAGCGCACCGGCGAGCACGGCGACGTCGGCGATCGCGAGGTTCATCCCCTTGGCACCCGTAGGCGGGACGATGTGCGCGGCGTCGCCGGCGAGGAACAGCCGGCCGTACCGCATGGGCTCGGTCACGACAGACCGCATCGGGGTCACCCCCTTCTCCAGCACGTCGCCTTCGTGCACATCGAAGCCGTCGTTCGTCCGCAGCCGCCGATGCAGCTCCGCCCAGATCCGCTCGTCAGGCCACCCCGCCACGTCTTCGTCCGGGGCGACCTGCAGGTAAAGCCGAGTCACGGCAGGTGAGCGCATGCTGAACAACGCAAAGCCACGCTCGTGCCGTGTGTAGACCAGCTCCTCGGACGCCGGGGGCGCCTGTGCCAGCACACCGAGCCAGGCGTAGGGATAGTCGCGACGGTAGGTCCGCAGCACACCGTCCGGGACGGCCTGCCGGCACACTCCGTGGTGTCCGTCACAGCCGGCGACGACGTCCGCCGTCAGCTCGACCTCCTCACCATCGTGCCGGAACCGCACCAATGGCGCCGACGTGTCCAGCCCGCTGAGCCGGACGCTCTTGGCGTCGAAGATGAGCGGCAGGCCGGCGCCGAGCCGGGCCGCGATCAGGTCTCTGACCACCTCCTGCTGCCCGTACACAGTGATCGTCCGCCCGGTCAGTCCGGCCAGGTCCACCCGGTGGCGACGGCCACCGAAGCTGAGCTCGATCCCACGATGGATCATCCCCTGCTGGCGCATCCGATCACCGACCCCCGTGCGTTCCAGGAGATCTGCGGTGCCGGCCTCGAGCACACCGGCCCGCACCCGCGACTCGACATGCTCCCGGCTGTGAGTCTCGAGCACCACTGATCCGATACCGGCCCGAGCGAGCAGGTGCGCCAGCACCAGACCGGCCGGCCCGGCTCCCACGATTGCCACGTCAGTGCGCATACCCGTTCCTCCGCCTCACCGGTCGCCTCGAACCGCGCAAACGGCACGTCCACTTGACACAGCCCAGCGAGCGACAGCCAGCAGCTCGGGCTCGACGGCGAACGCGCCGATGGGTCCGTTTCCGCCGAAACCAGCCACGATCGAGGACTGCCTGGCGACCGGCAGACTGGTGGCCTAGATCTGGCCTTGGCCGTTGACGACGCGCCGCCGTAACGGGCGCCACCTGCGCTGACAGTCTGCTGCCCAGCACGCAGGGAAGCACCGGGATGGCGCCAGCCGATGCGAGTGGCGCGCACAGAACCACCGCCCTCCAAGCAACGAGGCACGACGCCACAGGGTCAAGGAGACCCGAAGGTGCACATGGCCAACGAAAGGTGATCCGCTGAGCCGGTAGTCCCGCTTCTGCGGCGCGCGCGCTGGTGGACGAACCTCCCCTGGACACCGTGGCTGACATGGCGAAAGGCTTCAGCCTGGCATAGCTTCCACGGCGGCTGTTGCGTCGCAATCTGACGCGAGCTCCGAGGCGCGGGCGTCGAGCCCGGACTGAGTGCGCAGCGGAACTTCCTTCAGGAAGAGGAGTAGTACGAACGCGACCACCAAGCTGCAGGCGCCGACGAGGAACACCGTCTCGATGGAGTCGGCGAAACCGACGACGAACGGGCGGGCCAGCCGGGGGTCGAGCCGCTGGATCACCGAGGAGTCTTGCAGCACCCCGGCCGACAGCCCATGGACACTGCCGCTCTGGATGGCGTGCAGCACCCCGGCGTCGGCCGGGTTGTTCCGCACCGCCGGGTCGGCCAGGGCGGCCTGGAACTGCGCGCTCGACGAACTCGCGCGGAAGGCGTCGCCGATCCGGGTGGCGACCGTGGAGAACAGGATGGACAGGAACACGGCGGTGCCCAGCG
>QHCA01000359.1:22774-38997 GCA_003244095.1 Pseudonocardiales bacterium
GCAGCCACCCAGGCCGGCCCCGAAGGCCAGCATGTAGAGGTCGACCTCCCACAGCGGGGTGTCCGCGTTGATCCGGTAGTGCATCGCCAACAGTGCGCTGGCCATCAGCGCGGTGCCGATCACCGGGAAGATCTTGTAACGGCCGGTCTTGGCGGTGATCTGCCCGGCGAGCACAGAGGAGGCCATGATGCCGACCATCAGGGGCACCGTGAGCAGGCCGGCCTTGGTCGGCGAGGCGCCCTTGACGATCTGCAGGTACAGCGGGAGCACGGCGATGCCCCCGAACATGCCCATCCCGATGATGACGCCCGACACGGAGGTGACGCTGAACACCGAGTTGCGGAACAGCCGCAGCGGGATCAGCGCGTCCTCGCCGATCCGGCGTTCGGCCAGGAGGAAAGCGATCAGCCCCAGGCCGGCAATGACATAGCAGGCGATCGCCCGGTGCGACGTCCACCCCCACTCCCGGCCCTGCTGGGCGACGGTGAGCAGCGGGACCAGCGCGACGGCGAGGGCGATCGCGCCCGGCCAGTCGATGCGGTGCTCACGGCGGGTGTGCGGGATGTTGAGCACCTTGGCCACCACGGCGAAGGCGGCGAAGCCGATCGGGACGTTGACCAGGAACACCCAACGCCAGCCGGTGATGCCCAGGATCGACGCCTGCCCGGCCAGCGCACCGCCGATGACCGGGCCGAGCACACTGGAGGTGCCGAACACGGCGACGAAGTAGCCCTGGTAGCGGGAGCGTTCCCGGGGCGGCACGATGTCGCCGATGATCGCGAATGTGAGTGCGAACAGGCCACCGGCCCCGATACCCTGGACGGCCCGGAACGCGGTCAGCTCGTACATCGAGGTGGCGAAACTGCACAGCAGCGACCCGAGTATGAACACCCCGATGGAGAACAGGAAGAACGACTTTCGGCCGTAGAGGTCGCTCAGCTTGCCGTACAGCGGCATGGAGATCGTCGCCGTGATGAGGTAGGCGGTCGTCACCCACGCCTGCAGGCTCAGGCCCTTGAGGTCGTCGGCGATGGTCCGGATCGACACCGAGACGATCGTCTGGTCCAGCGCGGCCAGGAACACTCCCAACATGAGGCCGGAGAGGATCACCAGGATCTGCCGGTGCGTCAAGGAGACCACGCCGGAACCCCCCGCGTCCTGTCGGCCCTGCGGACCGGACGCCGCGACTGCGGTGCTGGTCATGAGCGGGTTCCTCCCTGCCGGGCCGCCGCCGCGTGCTTCGCTGCCGCGTCGGGACCTTCGGCCGACCTAGGCAGTTCAAGTGCAACGGCAAGACGAATGTCTGGTTCTGATCACTATGGGCAACCCGGGTGCCCGGGGCAAGTGCCCCGCGGCAGTGCGTGATGCTACCGACGACGCCTGCGGGCCACTGTGGTTCACGCGCGTCCCCGATCGGGATCGCCACGGGAGGTAGGCCGAGCGCCTGCACAGCCTCTCGGGCACAGAATCGTCCGGTAGCGAATTCCGCCCCATCGCGACGGGGCGGCCCGTGCAAGGGCCTCCGCTTCCTGTGGAGAGAGTGCGGCCTCCGGCACGTCCGACCTCGTGGCCACGGTAGCGACTCCGGCCGGAACCAACTTCGCTAACATCGCGACCGCCCCGGTCGACGTTTGCTCGCGGTCCGGCTCGCCAGCCTGGTCGGAGGACACCGAGCAACTGTAGGTCGGGTCGGCGCACCGAGCACGGGGCCGGTGACGGTACTCATGAAGGTGGACGTGGACGATCGAGATATTGAGGCGAGGGCGCGGGTTCGAGTGCTCTGCTTTGCCCATGCGGGCGGGTCGGCGGCGACGTTCTCGATCTGGGAGCCAATGGTCGGGCCACGCCTGCCGATCGTCGCTGTCGACCTTCCGGGCCATGGACGACGTATCCGTGAGCCGCTGCCGACGTCCATGGCCTCGCTCGTCGACCAGCTCGCGACCGAGCTGGCCCACGTCATGCAGCCCGGCCCGTTCGCGATCTTCGGTCACAGCCTCGGCGGGCTTGTTGCCTACGCACTGACCCGAGAACTGGTGCGGCGCGGCACACGACTGCCGGCCATAGTGGCGATCTCCGCTACGCGGCCCCCTTGGCCCCCTTCGCCCCGATCGCTGAGTAGTCTCGTGGATCTTGACGACGCCGACCTCGTCGAAGCCCTCATGACGTTGAACCGCACGGTAGGGGACCCCGTCACCGATCGAGCCCTGATCAGTTTCATGCTTCCGGTCATCCGCAGCGACCTGCGCCTTGCCGGGTCGTTGATCGACAACCTGCCCGCCGACGCGGCGATGTCCCGATCTGCGACCCTGCCGTTGCCAGTACCGACATTGCTGCTGTCCGGAGAGGCCGACCCGCTCGTGACCGCACGCGAAATGGCCGGATGGCGTCGCTACTTCACCGGCGAGGTAAGTACCCGGAGCTACCCGGGCGGGCACTTCTACCTCCTCGACGAGGCCCCGGCTGTGCTGGCTGACCTGCGGGCGACGTTGAGCGCGACGATGGCCGGCCACGACGCTCCCTACCGCGACGACGGCTAGACGGTATGGGGGTGGCGGCTGGGGCCTCGCACATGTGAACGTGGGTTGCAATCACGGGCCGCTCATATGTAGTCGACACGCGCGATGACCCATCGTGCCTTCGACGACGGTTGCGGAACTGATTGTGCAGCCAACTGGCAGACGCGCTTCACCGTCACAGCCGTGATCCACGGACGTCGACGCATGCCTCGCAGCGATGACCCACCGAGACGCGCACCTTGACGAGGTCTCGATCAGTTGCGCTCGCACCGAAATGTCTAGTACCACGCGCGCACCTGACCCGGCAGATTCTCCCGATGCCGGGACGTGGCGAGGCGGCATCGTGATGAAAGAGAGCGGTCTACAAGGCGTGGTTCCCGCTGGCCCGGTGCGACATCGCGGGCCTCAAGGTGCCGCACCAGCCCCGCGCCGATAGAGGATGATCATGCGGTTCGCAGACCTGCGAAGACCACGTCGAGCATCCGCCGCTGGCCGGTTGGGCTGAGTGCCATGGCGACCGCGCCCCGTGATGTGCCGACGATGAGCGCATACAACTCGTCCAGCTGAATGTCGCGACGCACCTCCCCTGCGCCTTGCGCGCGCTCGAGCAACTCACCCACGGCGTAGCGCAATTCCGCACCGGGCCGCTCCGCCGCGCCGCTGTTGCCGTTGGCCGCGGCCAGTGCCTCGGTGATGGCGATCTTGCCGTCGGCGTCAGCCACGATGCGGGCGAAGAACCGGAGCAGCGCAGCGCCGGGATCCGTCGCCGTTCCTAGGTCATGCGCCGCATCTCGCAACCGTTCTAAGCGGGTGACGAGCACGGCTTCAAGGAGCTCAGCCTTCGTCGGGAAGTGTCGAAACACCGTGGCGATTCCTACGCCAGCCAGGCGCGCCACCTGTTCGGTCGACGCATCATCGCCTGCCGCGAACACCTGCTCGGCCGAATCGAGGATTCGGGCACGATTGCTTACAGCGTCCGCCCGCACAGCGCCCTTTCATCCGGAGTGCACACTCCGTATAGTCGGAGTTCTCACTCCGGATCTTAGCGAGGATGCCATGACTTCGACTCCACGCGAGGTGTTCCTGCGTCTCGTCCACGGCGTAGCCGACGGGAAGCTCGACGAGCTACCTGAGCTCTACGCCGAGCAGACCGACGTCCGCCACCCGATGAGTGACACCGCACCGTTGCGCAGCCGCAACGAGCTACGAACCCACTTCGTCGTGCCACCTGGGGCGACGATGCCCGAACGCCGACCGGTCGACATCGTCGTCCACGAGACCGTCGACGATGAGGTGATCGTGGCGGAGTTCGCCTACGAGTTCCTACACGAGGACAGCATCACGCGAGTGCCCTGCGTCTTTGTCATGCGCGTCCGCGACGGGGTCATCGTCGAATCGCGCGACTACATCGACCCCATCCGGCGGTCAGCGGCCGCGCGGCAACGATGAGCGGGCGGGTCTGAGCGTTCCTACCCGGTAGCTGAACGGCGACGGACACGCTGCCTGTTAGCCGAACGTTGAACGGCGTGACACCGGCAACCTGGGGCCGCCATCCGTTTCGGGACAGCAAGGTGCCCGTTTACCCTGCCCGGGATATTGCCCGGATCCCACCTTCGAGCCCGCCCACGATCCATGGCGCGAACCGCGGCCGACAACTGTGGTCCCACTCCCCGCTCGGCCGCGAACCGGTCAGCCGCGTACTCACTGCGTCTGCTCACCGCGGCATCAGCCAGCGGACACGCCACCGTGCACACCGCGACCGCGCTCAACACCACCGCGACGGCCCAGTGGCGCTGCTGGATCGCCCGGACGACGGCAACCACCACCCCGGCCGCCATGACAAGCGCGAGGAGGCGCATGGACTGCCGCCGACCGACAGTCGCCAACCCGACCCCGACCCCGATCACGAATCGCGACGCGGGCCCGCCACCGGGTGGCCAGCCACATCGAGATCGGCGCGAAGCGGGTCGCCCGGGTCGCACGATGACCCAACTCCTATCTGCACCAGTGGCTGTCCCGGCGATGGTCGAAATGTCTTGGCCGACCGTGGCATCCCGAGGCGGGGGCGTGACTGAGGCGCTGTGGTCGGGAGCCGTCTCCGGCAGTACCGCCGTCCGTCAGGGAGTGATGAGGTGTTCGGCGGGGTCGCGGGTGATGTGCATGTCCCAATGCACCTCGGCGATGTCGTCTGGTTCCATCGGTGACGCGTCCTCTGGCCTCCCCGGCGTGCCCACGATCCACGCGCCGATGGCGACATAGCCGACGTAGACGCCCTGGTCGGCCAGCGCCCCGTTGAGGTTGATGGCCCAGTTGCGTAGGGCAGCTCCGGCAGCGCCGGCGCTGCCGGCCCACGGCGTTGGAGCGACCGCGCTGGCGCCCGTGGTGTACAGCAACGTGCCGGCGCCGGCCGCCACCATCGCGGGCAGCACTGCGCGGGTCGCGGTAATCGCGCCGTAGCACGATCCTTCGACCTGCGGCCGAAGATTCTCCACGGTCACGTCCAGTACTGCGGTCATCCCAGTGTCGCCGACCTGTACGTACGGTGCGGAGTACTGCAACACCTCGATTCCGCCGAACCGCGCGGCAGCCCTGTCCAGGGCGGCGATCAACGTGGGGCGGTCGGTGACATCGGCGGGGAAACCGGCAGCCTTGACACCTTCGGCCGCCAGTTTTTCTGCGAGTTCACCGAGGCCTTCCTCGGAACGGGCGACCAGGGCAACATCGAAGCCGTGCCTGCCGAAAACTCTGCCGAGCGACAGGCCAAGGCGCGTCCCGGCTCCGACGAGAGCGATCGTGGGCATGGTGACATCTCCTTACATCGGTGTTCTTCCGCCAACCACGCGGGACCGGACACCCATCTGATCACCGCCGGGTGCGGTGCGTCCAAGATCGATCGAGCCGCGACCAATAGCCTGAAGGAATGGACCGGTTGGAGACACGGGAACTGGCGTACTTCCTGGCAGTGGCCGACGAGCTCCACTTCGGTCGCGCCGCGGATGGGTTGGGCATTACGCAGCCCGCGCTGTCCAAGACGATCCGACAACTGGAACGCCGCCTAGGAGTCGCCTTGTTCGAGCGGACCAGTCGCGCGGTCACGCTGACCGAGCCCGGTCACGTGCTAGCCCACGAGGCACGTACGGCGCTGGACGCGGTATCCGCCGCGACCGAGCGGACCCGACGGGCCGGCACGCGAGACCCCCGCCTGATCCTGGCCATGAAACCCGGCGGCGATGCGGGCTTACTCCCTGCCATCCTCGCGGCCTACCAACACGAACCAGACGTCTTGCAGATCGAGGTGGTCTTCGGCGGCGACCGCGCACGGATGGTGCGCGAAGGGCAGGCTGACGCGGCGCTGCTGTATACGCCCTCCGACGACGCGCGCGGGCTGGACACCGAAATGCTGCTGAGCGAAGCGCCGCTTGCCGTACTTCCCGCGTCCCACCCACTCGCGCACCGGGCCACCCTGCGTATGGCCGACCTCACGGATGAAAACCTGCACAAACACGACCCCGCCGGCGACAGCGCAAAGGGCAGCATCAGCGAACTGATGCACCTGATCGCCTTGGGACGCACGGTCGCCGTGCTGCCCCAGTCACTGACCACGCCACTCCGCGAGGATCTGACCACCGTTCCGGTGACGGACATCCCGCCGAGCGTCCTCCAGCTCGCCTGGCCCGCACACAGCACATCCCTGTCCGTTGCGGCCCTCGCCCGAGCCGCCGCGAAAGCAGCCGCCGCAGACAACACCTCGCCATCCGCGATCAGATCATTGCGTGGGACTGCCCGATAGCCATCCCCATGTGGCGATCCGGGCGGTGTCTGGATGGGCTTGCTGGTGGCGCCGTGACCGTCCGCTGGCCGATCCGCCTGCGGGCGCTTACTCGCGTTGGACGAGAACGTCCAGCAGCGCGTCGTCGAGTGTTCGGTCGGCGTAGACGAGACGCACGGCGGACGGGTCGGGATTGCCTACGTCGACGCCTCGCCACACGAGGTGCAGACCAGCGCGCTCGGCCGCCCGCTTCGAGCCGACGTTGTGCTCAAGCAGGTAGGCAGTGACGGGCAGATCCGGGTGCACCTGCGCTGCCGCGACCTGTGCAGCGGCGATGATCTCCTGCGCGTAGCCGTGGCCCCACGCGTGGCGGGCGAGGCGGTAGCCGAGGTTCCAGGCGATGCCGGACCGCAGGTTGCATCCGCCGACGCCGACGAGCTCTCCTGGGCCGTCCGGTGCTGGCGTACGTGCGATCCAGCTGCCTAGGCCGACCTCGTCCCAGCTGTGCTGTTCGCGGCGCAGGTGCTCCGCGGTCTGCGCTCGGTCAATGTGTCGCAGGGACGGGAAGTGCTCCCACACGCCGGGATCGGCGTACAGCTGGTGCACTTCGTCGAGGTCCTCGCACGTCGGGCGCATCAGCGTCAGGCGCTCGGTGTTCACCGGTGAGAAGTCGACCACCCGAGGAGTATCCCAGCGGGAACCCAGTTGCCTGACGAACGAAAACGCTGGTCCGCAAGCAGGTCGGCTAGCGAACTACGGTGCTGCTCTGCTCACCCTCATGCAACATCGCGACGACTTCGCCCGGTCGGCCCTGTTCGAGGAGCGTCGCGATCACGTTGGCGATGTCTTCGGGCGGGACCAGTGATCCGATCTCACGCTGCTGTCCAGGGACGAGCGCTGCCCATTCATGACGTGCACGATCTAGGCCGATCCAACCGGGGACGACGCTCATGACGCGGACATCCGTTCGCGCACCGAGGCTGGCCGTGAAGCGGTGGATGCCGGCCTTCGCAGCTCCGTACTCCGGTGATCCATAAGAGCCGTCGCCCAGGCCTCCGCTAGAAACGATGTTCACGACTGCCCCGGAGACTGCAGACAGGATTGGCCAGAGCCGTTGCGTAAGGAGCATGGGCGCGAGCAGGTCGAGCGTGATCGCCGACAGCCACGTGTCCGAGTCCGCGTTGCCACGAGCCACCGACACGACCGACGTAGAGGCCTTGACCTCCGCGTTTCACCGCCTCCGTAGAGGGATCGGCTATCGGACAGCCGTTCCGGTCATCGTTCGATTCGGGCGCGCTTTTCGTCTGGCGTGAGACCGACGTGGTGCCAACCCCGCGGCGTGACCCAGCGGAAGAGGGTGCAGCCCGGGCGTTTGCACCAGCATGACTCGTCGCACCCGCAGTGGAACCGGACACCCCCGACTCCAAGCGCATCCGCAGCGCGAGCGCTGACCGCAAGGAGCAGGTACCCCAAGGCGCTTCGCAACAGGATTCGGCGCATACCCGAAGCATAGGTCCATCGGCCAGCCCGGAAAGCTCGGCTGTTCCCACGGTTCGCCGTAGCCAGGATCCCCGACTGGGTCAGGGGGAGGAGTCCCTGTGCTGCCTCAGCCGGACGGGTGACGCAATGGCCGGAAGAAGGTCCGGATCTCTTCAGCCAGCAGTTCGGGCCCTTCCAGGGCCGCGAGGTGTCCGCCGAGGGGCATCAGGCTCCACCGGGTGATGCCAGCGAAGCTGTACTCGGCAAGATGTCCGTGGCCATGGAATGTCCCCGGTAGTGGCCAGGTTCAGGTCCTCGCTGGTGGCCAAGTAAAAGTCCCCGCTCTTCGTTCGTCGTGTTGGCCGGGAGCGTGTGGCGGTGGCGGTGGCGGTGTCTGCCTGTCATCGCACGCCCAGGGAGCTCCATTGAAGTCTGCGAGGAAACGTATGGACATCATTTCGGCCTACCGTGGGGGTGGGTACATATCGTGGGGGCTGCTGCGATCAGCGGCACCACGCCGAAGATGGTGAAGCGGGTGAGCAGGACGCAGGGCAAGATCACCGCGAGGCGGCTGCTGCCGGCGGCGTGTGACCGTCCACCTGCCAAGTTCCGCGGTACGCCGAGACCGCGGCGCGGTCGCCGACCCGTATGGCCACGTCCGGTTGCCAGCTTCCGGCCAGGACGAGACTCCGGCGCGGATCGACACAATTCCGTACGGCCGGTTCCGCAACGTACATCTCTATATCACCGACTACGTGCGCATCATCCGGGCCGCGAAGGCGCTCGGCCACGGGCACGTGATCACGACGAGCAACGGGCTGCAACCTGCGGCCCGCAAGTTCCCGCAGATGGCGCCGGAAGCCTTCTCCTACGTCCAGATCAGCCTTGACGGGGGCAGCCCACAGAGCCACGACCGAGTGCAAGGAGCGGGACGCTGAGCGGGAAGGGCGAACGGATCCGCCTCCCGGGACCGCGGCCCAGACCAGTGCACCGCGAATTATCCCATCAGGCGCAGGGACACCCACAGGGCAGCGGTCGCCGCGAGCAGTGCGGGCACGACCGTGAGGCCGCCCAGCCGGGTGAACTCCGAGGTGGGCGGCTCGGCACCGTATCGGCGCAGCGTCCGCCGCCACAGCAGCGTGGCCAGCGAACCCACGTAGGTGAGGTTGGGCCCGATGTTTACGCCGATCAGCACCGCGAGCACGGGGCCGGCGCCCCGGTGGGCGACGACGGGGAGCAGCAGCAGGACCGCGGGCAGATTGTTGATCACATTTGACAGGGCGGCGGCGATCACCGCGACGGCGAGCAACGCCCCGAGCGAGGAGCCGCCCGGCACCAGGTAGTCGACAGCTGCGCCGAGCCCACCGTCGGAGATGGCGCGCACGACGAGGCCGAGAGCCAGCACGAACACCAGGAACGGGACGTCCAGCGCCCGTCCCACGTCCGTGATCGCCGCTCGGCCGCTGCGCAGTGCGGGAACTGCGAGGGCGAGCGCCCCGGCCGCGGCCGCGAACGCGGGATCGATGTGCACGATCGACGTGACGAAGAAGCCGGCCAACGTCAGGCCGATCACCGCCACCGGATAGACCGGCAGCCCCGAACCGCGCTCAGGTTCCGAGCCGCCACCGCCGGCCAGGTCGCGCGCGAAGAAGCGCCTGAGCACCACCCACTCGACCGCGATCGCCACCAGCCACGGCAGGGCCATCACGGCCCCGAAGCGGGCGAAGGACAGCCCGCTGGCCCGGAACGCCAGGAGGTTGGTCAGGTTCGACACCGGCAGCAGCAGCGACGCCGAATTGGCCAGATGACCGCACGCGTAGACGTGCGGTCGGGGTCGCAGGCGAAGCTGCGCCGTGGTGGCGAAGACGACAGGGGTGAGCAGCACCACGGTGGCGTCGAGGCTGAGGATCGCCGTCACCACCGAGCCCACCACGAACACCAGCGCGAGCAAGGCCACCGGCCGGCCGCGGGAGGCGGCTGCCATCCATGAGCCGGCGGCGGCGAACAGGCCGAAGCGTCCCGCCATGTCCGCGAGCAGCAGTACGGCGGCGAGGAATCCGATGGTCGGCCCGAGGCTGCGTGCCTCGCCGACTGCCACGTGCGGCGGCAGCAGGCCCAGGGCGAGCACGACGGCGGCAGCGGCCGCGGACACCGCCAACTCCGGTAGCCACCGTGGCCGGAACACGGCGACAGAGAGCAGCGCGACCAGGAGGCCGATCGCCAAACCCTGGGCAGCGACGGCACTCATCGAGCGAATCGTTGTTGCCGGCCGGCCCGTCTGCAACTCAGGGCCCAGGCCCAACGACGCGGCAGGCCGGCCTCAGGTGCTGAGCTGGGCGATCCGCCACCCCCTCTCGGTGCGGACCAGCCGGGCCCTCAGGGTGCGTTCGCCGCGGGCCTGGCCGTGCGCCACCACCCGGCCGTCGGCATCACGCACGTCATAGCCGGGCATCCGGTCGACCACGAGCAGCGTGACCGAGTCGGCCGCCGCCGAAAGCGCGCGCACGCTGACCGCCTGGTGCTCGACCCCGGTCGCGTGGGCATGCCGGGCGGCGAGCGAGCGCACGGCGGTCAGATCGACCGGCAGCGCCGCGCAGCCGGGCAGGTAGACCTGGTCGAGCAGCATCGCGTCGGCGGTGGCGAACGCCCGGGCGCGGCGGGCATCGAGGTCGACCCACACCGATGTCCACGACCGCGGCGTCGTCCGGTGGCCGGCCGGCGCCGTGGCGGCCGCCCCCGCCGGTTGCTGCCACGGAAGGCCGCCGCCCCACAACAAGCCGCCGACTGCTGCCACGACGACGAGGATCACGGCAACCGCTGACCGGACGGCGGCTCGGCGGCCGGTCGGGCCGACCCTGCCACGCAGGGCGGCAGTGCGGTGCCGACCGGATGCCGGCGACGGGACCGGCGGCCGTTGCCGGCCCTCGACTGCGTGGGTGAGCGCCGTTGCCGCCTCGGGGAGGGCGACCGCACCGGTCACGCGCACCGGCTCCGGCGGACCGACGCTGAGCTCACCGGCCAGCACCGCCGCCGACGGTCGGGCCGCGGGGTCGGCGTGCAGGGCGTCGCGCAACACGCCCACCAGCGGCTCAGAAAGGGTCAGGCCCTGCAGGGCGGCAGCCGGGTCGGCGAGCCCCGAGGTGCCGGTCAGCGCGAAGATCGCGACGGCGGCCAGCGCGTAGACATCGGAGGCCGGCCCCGGTGTCCCGCCGGCCAGGACCGCCGGATCGACGAAACCGGCCGTGCCATGCGCCGCTCCCCCGGCGTCACCCACCAGTCGGGCCGTGCCCAGGTCGGCAAGCAGGGGCCGGCCATCACCGTCGAGCAACAGGTTGCCGGCCGAGACGTCACCGTGGACCAGGCCGACCTCGTGCGCCGCCGCCAAAGCACCCGCGATCGGCGCCAGCAGGCCGCTGAGCTCTCCGGCCGAGCAGGGGCCCTGCCGCCGCACCAGTCCGGCGAGGCTGCCACCGTCGGCGTAGTCGAGGACCAGCACCGGCCCACCCAGCGTGCTGAGGACCCCGTGCAGCCGCAGGACGTGCGGATGCTGGAACCCGGCCAGCAACGCAGCCTCGCGCCGCAGCCGGTCGTGCTCAGCCGGGTCACGCCCGGCCCGCAGCCGTTTGAGCGCCACGACCTCCCCGGTCACCGCGGCCCGGGCGCGCCACACCTCGCCGCTGGCCCCGAAACCGAGCAACTCCTCCGCGATGTACCCCGGCACCTCCCATGTCATCGTTCGACGGTAGCGAGGTCGGGCCACACCGCGCGGCGGTCATCCACAGCCCCCGGCCCGTCCACAGCGCATGTCGTACGGCAGGATCAACGGCCGTGACCTCCGACGCCCCGACCATCCTGGCCACCTCCGGTGGCTGGCGCCTCGGCCGCCGGGTCGACCTGGAGTTCGCCCCGCTGATCACCCACGCACTCGAGCTGTCGGGAGCCGCCGGCCGGCCGAGACTGTGCCACCTCGGCACGGCCGGCGGCGACCAGCGCTGGTGGAATGCCCGGGTCAGCGAGGCCGGCATGGCGGCGGACGTCGAGGTGACCCACCTCAACCTGTTCCCCATGCCGAGCGTCGATGACATGCGCGCGCACCTGCTCGCGCAGGACGTCGTCTGGGTCAACGGCGGCAGCGTGGCCGGCCTGCTGGCGATGTGGCGGCTGCACGGGCTCGACGCGATCTTTCGTGACGTGTGGCAGGCCGGCGTCGTCCTGGGCGGGGTCTCAGCCGGCTCCCTGTGCTGGCACGTCGGCGGCACGACCGACTCCTTCGGTCCAGACCTGCGACCGGTCACCGACGGCCTGGCCCTGCTGCCGTACTCCAACGGCGTGCACTACGACGCCGAGGAACAGCGTCGGCCGCTCTACCATCGGCTGGTCGCCGACGGCACGCTCCCGGCCGGGTACGCCACCGACAACGGCGTCGGCCTCGTCTACCGAGGCACCGAGTTCGTCGAGGCGGTCGCCGAGATCGAGGGCAAGGCGGCCTACCACGTCGGGCGTGGCCCCGACGGCGCGGCCGTCGAGACCCGGATCGAGCCTCGCCTCCTGCCGCTGTAGGTCAGACCCCCGCGACCTCCCGCTGTGGCGCGGGCTCCTCGGCGTCGGCGCGCGCCAGCCGGCTCGGCCACCAGATCCGCTTGCCGATGTCGTAGGACAGCGCGGGGACGACCACCGACCGGACGAGCAACGTGTCCATCAGCACGCCGAATGCCACGGCGAAGCCCAGCTCGGTCAGGAACACCAGCGGCAGGACACCCAGGACGGAGAACGTGGCCGCCAGCACCACGCCCGCCGACGTGATGACCCCGCCCGTGACGGCAAGGCCCTTGAGGATGCCCGGCCGGGTGCCGTGGGCAAGGGTCTCCTCCCGTACCCGGGTCATCAGGAAGATGTTGTAGTCGATGCCGAGCGCCACCAGGAAGATGAAGGTGAACAGCGGGAAGGCCGAGTCGGCGCCGGCGAAGCCGAAGATGTGGGTGAACACCAGCGAGCAGACACCCAGCGTCGCGGTGAAGGACAGGACCACCGTGGCGATCAGCAGCAGCGGCGCCACGATCGCCCGCAGCAGCAGCCCCAGGACCAGCAGGATCACCAGCAGCACGAGCGGGATGATGACGGTACGGTCGCGCTGCGAGGCCCGCTGGACGTCGAGGTTGGCCGAGGTGCCTCCGCCGACCAGTGCGTCGGCACCCTTCACCTGATGCACCCGGGTGCGCAGCCGCTCCACGGTGGCATCGCCCTGCGGGCTTCCGGGGTCCGCGGCCAGCACCGCGTCGATCTCCACCAGCCCGCCCACGATCTTCGGCTGCGCCTTGGGAGCTATGCCGCCGATAGTCGGATTGGAGAGGCCGAACGGCGTGACCGACGCTACGCCCGGGGTGGCCTTGGCGGCGGCGACGACCTCGGCGAGCTTGTCCGACTTGGCGATGATGGCCTCGGGGCTGCCCGAGCCGCTGGGGAAGTGCCGGGTCAGCACCTCCTGGCCGAGGACCGCCTCGGTCTTCTTGGTCAGCGAGTCGTTAGTCGATATGCCTTCCGCCTTCAGCGTGGTGGAGAAGGCGGCAAGGATCAGCAGGACGGCGGCCGTGGCCACCCACGAGTAGCGGGGACGCCGGCCGACCAGGCGCGACACCCGGCCCCACAGGCCACTGGCCTCGTGGGACGGTGAGCCGTACCTCGGGACGAACGGCCAGAACAACCAGCGGCCGAACAACAGCACGGCAGGCAGGAAGGTCAGCATCACCAGCAGCGCCGAGGCGATGCCGACGGCACCGACCGGGCCGAGGCTCTTGTTGGAGTTCAGCTCGGAGAACAGCAGGCACAGCAGGCCGATGATGACGGTCGTGCCGCTGGCCAGGATCGCCGGGGCCGCTCCGCGTAGGGCGCGGCGCATCGCGTCGTACTTCGACTCGTGCCGGCGCAACTCCTCGCGATATCGGCTGATCAGCAGCAACGCATAGTCGGTGCCGGCGCCGAACACGAGCACGGTGAGGATGCCCTGGCTCTGCCCGTTGACGGTCAGCCCGGCGTGCTTGGCGAGCAGGTAGACGACTCCCTGGGCCACGGTGTACGCCATGCCCGCCGAGATCAGCGGCACCAGCCACAGGACCAGGCTGCGGTAGACGACGAGCAGGATCAGCGCGACGACGATGCCGGTCACCAGCAGCAGGGTCGTGTCGATCGAGCCGAACACCGCGGCGAAGTCCGCGACGAGCCCGCCGGGACCGGTGACCTTCACATCGAGTCCAGCGGGGACGCCGGTCTGCGCGACCTTGCGGATCCGCTTCACGTCGTCGGGAATCTTGTCGAAAACCTTGGCCTCGATGGTGACGACCACCTGCAACGACTTGCCGTCCGCCGACGGGATGGGTGTGGTCGGCCTGCCGACCACACCCTGCAAGCCGGCCACCTGCCGGGAGTCGGCGGCAGCCTTGACCCTGTCCTCCGCGGTGACCCCGCTCGTCCGCTCGTAGACGACGATCGCCGGGAGAACGTCCTGCCGCTGGAACTTCTTCTGCAGCTCCAGCGCCTTGGTCGACTCGGCGCTGCCCGGCAGGTAGGAGGCGTTGTCGTTCTTCTGCACGCCGGTCAGCTTCTGACTCAGCGGGCTGAACACCCCTCCGATCACCAGCCAGAGCAGGACCAGGACGATGACACCGAGGAAGGCGCGCGGCCTCCGTACGGACATGGGCAGGCTCCTGTGATCGCGGCGGCGAGATCTCGACGGACAGCGTACCCAAGGTCCCCGGAGCCGATCGGACGGATTTGCCACCCCCCCTGAACGTTCACGGTCGTGTAGTCGGCTGTTCACGTTGAGTTCACGCCGAGGCGAGAGCGTGCGAGGTGCAAGACGCAAGACGGACGGGGGAACCTCCGCGATGCGTGCAGCAAGAGCCGCCACGTGCTTTGCGCGGCTGCCACCTGCGGGGAGCCCTCGTCACAGTGCCGTGGATACCGGATGTACCACGGTGCCCGACGATGAATGCGCCCCAGCGCGAGGAGATCCATGTCGTTCACCCGAACACCGCCGACCACCCGGCGGACTCGTCTCACCCGCGACCCGACTCACCGGACGCCCTCCGGCAGGGACTCTGCGGCGGGCCGTCCTTCGAGGGTGGCCACATCCCTTGCCCGAGTGCGCATCCTGGACCGGCTCGTTGCCGAGACGCTGCTGCCGCTGGCCCTGCCCTCATTGCGCGTCCTGCTGGGGCTGTTGTTCATCTGGTTCGGCGGCCTCAAGGTGGCAGGAGACTCGCCGGTGCAGGCCATGGTCGCGGGAACCCTGCCATGGGCTGACCCCAACATGGTCGTTCCAGCGCTCGGCGGCTTCGAAATCCTCCTCGGGCTCGGGCTGATCACCGGCGTCGCGCTGCGGCTCGTGCTCCCGGCACTTGCCGCGCACCTGGCGGGTACCTTCCTGACCTTCGTCATGATGCCCGGACAGATGTTCCATGAGTCCAACCCGCTTCTGCTCACCGAGAGCGGCGAGTTCGTCACGAAGAACCTCGTGCTCATCAGCGCCACGCTGGTCCTCATCGCCCACACCTACCGGCCCGGTCCTGCGTAGCCTCGAAGGGGTGAGCCCCCTTACCTTCGTCCGGGCCGGCCTGGTCCCCTATGACGACGCGTGGGTCGAACAGCAGCGGCTGCACGCCGCCCGCGTCCGCGGCGACGGCCCCGACACGGTGCTGCTGCTGGAACACCCGTCGGTCTACACCGCAGGACGTCGTACGGCGGCCGACGAGCGGCCCATCGACGGCACCCCCGTCGTCGACGTGGACCGGGGCGGGAGCATCACCTGGCACGGTCCGGGACAGCTCGTCGGCTACCCGATCGTCGCGCTGCCCGATCCCGTCGACGTGGTCGCGCACGTGCGCCGGGTCGAGCAGGCGCTGATCGACGTCTGCGCCGACGTCGGGGTCGCGGCCGGCCGGATCGACAAGCGGAGCGGGGTGTGGGTCAGCGCCGACGACACCGGCCCCGACCGCAAGGTGGCCGCCATCGGCATCCGGGTCTCCCGCGGGGTCACCATGCACGGCTTCGCGCTCAACGCCGACGCGGACATGAGCCACTTCGATCGGATCGTGCCCTGCGGCATCCGCGACGCCGGCGTTACCTCGCTCAGCCGCGAGCTGGGCCACCCGGTCGGCGTACCCGATCTGCTGGACCTCGTCGAGCGGCATCTCGACAAGACCCTGCTGCCGTGCGCCCGCGTACCCTGAGCCGGTGACCACGCCCCTCCCCCGGGAGATCCTCCCCGAGGGCCGCAAGCTCCTGCGCCTCGAGGTCCGCAACGCCGAGACGCCGATCGAGCGCAAGCCGCCCTGGATCAAGACCCGGGCCCGGATGGGCCCGGAGTACACCGAGCTGCGGGCCCTGGTACAACGCGAGGGCCTGCACACCGTCTGCCAGGAGGCGGGCTGCCCCAACATCTACGAGTGCTGGGAGGACCGCGA
>QHCA01000359.1:39047-49568 GCA_003244095.1 Pseudonocardiales bacterium
GCCAGATCGACACCGGCAAGCCGGCCGAGCTCGACCGCGACGAGCCCCGGCGGGTCGCCGAGTCGGTGGCGACGATGGGCCTGCGCTACGCCACGGTCACCGGCGTCGCCCGCGACGACCTGCCCGACGGCGGCGCCTGGCTGTACGCGGAGACGGTCCGCGAGATCCACCGGGTGCTGCCCGGCTGCGGGGTCGAGCTGCTCGTCCCCGACTTCAACGCGGTACCCGAGCTGCTGGCCGAGGTGTTCGGCGCCGGCCCCGAGGTGCTCGCGCACA
Source organism: Pseudonocardiales bacterium (assembly GCA_003244095.1). GTDB lineage: Bacteria > Actinomycetota > Actinomycetes > Mycobacteriales > QHCA01 > QHCA01. The sequence goes on from QHCA01000359.1 coordinate 39,324, forward strand.
ACATCGAGACGGTGCCGCGGATCTTCAAACGGATCCGGCCGGGCTTCCGCTACGACCGGTCCCTCGACGTGCTGCGGCAGGCCCGCGCGGCCGGCCTGGTCACCAAGTCCAACCTCATCCTCGGCATGGGTGAGCGGCGCGAGGAGATCAGCCGGGCCATGACCGACCTGCGCGAGGCCGGGTGCGACCTGCTGACGATCACGCAGTACCTCCGGCCCTCGACCCGCCACCACCCGGTGGTCCGGTGGGTGCGGCCCGAGGAGTTCGCCGAGCTGGCCGAGGAAGCCGAGGAGGTCGGCTTTGCCGGCGTGCTCAGCGGGCCCCTCGTGCGGTCGTCCTACCGTGCCGGCCGGCTCTACCAGCAGGCGCTGGCGACCCGATAGCTCACCAGTTGTGCGACGCCCCCCGGACGTTGGGTGGCAACGGGTGCGCGGCGTCGTGGACCACGTACACGACGCCGCCACTGCGCGACGTCGGGATCCAGACGTTCTCGAACTGCGCCCGCTTGTACGTCTTCCGCACGCCCTGGTCGTCCGGTGAGACCGGGTCGTTGACCACGACGTCGCCGTTGGCGGCGAACCCCACGATGTCCATCAGGTGCCCGTTGGTGGAGTAGCCGGCTCCGTCGAGCTCGCTCGCGTCGAACGACACCGAGACCGTCAGCGGGATGCCGGCCTTGATGAACTGCTCGGCCTCGGTCAGCGACCGCAGTTGCGTCACGAACGTGTCCAGCCCGAACGAGGCGGAGTACGCGGCGTTGAACGGCCAGTTGCCGGCGCCGTCGTAGTGGTAGTCGAACGTGTGCATGGCCGCGTAGTCGACCGAAGGGTCGGCGTACGGAATTCCCGCGGTGTCGGCCGCCGACGGCCCCTTGCCGTAGTACTCGACGACCATCTCGCTCGAGGTCGGGCTGCACCAGGCCTCTCCGCCGCCGTCGAACTGCGGGTACTGCCCGAGGTGCACGTCCTGGGAGTAGCGGGGGACGTTCAAGGTGATCCCCTCGGCCCCGCCGAGCCGGCTGACCGGCACCGTCGTGTCGTCCGGTATCGCCGAGGAGATCGCACCGAGGGAGCGCACGGTCGGGCCGGCCTTGACACCGGGCCGGCGCAGCAGGGTCAGCCGCAGCGTGTAGCTGGTGAGGGCGACGTGCGTCCGGGAGAAGAACGTGTCGATCGCGATGGTGCCGTTGCTGTCGCCCTGACTGCCGACCGACGTGCGGTGGATGTCGCCGTCACCGGAGGCCCAGCGGCCCATGACGTACCACTTGGTCGTGGTCCCGGCGTTGGTACGGCCGGACATCTCCACCTGGATCCACGTGCCGGCCGGTGTGTCGGCGTTCCAGGACGCGACCAGCTCGGTCAGCCCGAATCCGGGCCGGTAGCGGGGCGAGGTCCAGGTCGCGGTCTCGTAGGTCCGGGTCGGGAAACCGAAGCCGCCGTCGTGATAGACGAGGCTGCCGGTGGCCTTCTCGAACGTGAGCGCGCCGTGCTCCTCGTCGACACCGGAGCTGGTGCCCTCCTCGAACTGATCCCCGCTCGTCCACTGGTGATAGCTGATCGACGGGTGCGTAACGGGAGGGGCCGCGACCGCGGCGCTCGGCGCCGCGACGAGGGCTACCACCAGGCCGGCGACTGAGGAAAAGCGCAGCAGAAGCAGGCGTACAGGTCGAACGGCCATGGCGGGGTCTCCGTATTCCGGCGGCGTTGACGGTAGGCATGACCGTAAGTTCGCCCCATTCGCCCTGTCAATGAGCCGGTACGCAGACCTTCCACCCTCACGACTTCCCGGAAGGCGCTGCTTTCGCGGTCGTCAGAGCAGCGCTTTCCGGGAAAGCGTCGCTTCCCAGCGCCTGACCTCCGGCGTCTAGACTCCGCCCATGGCCCGCGTTCCCAAACCCGATCTCGGCAAGCTCAAGCTCGGGCGCAAGACTCGGCCGGCCGGTACGGGGACGGAGGCCGCCGCGACGACGAAGACCGCGTCCGCCCGGCCCAAAGCGGCCGCCACGACCAAGGCCGAAGCCAAGCCCAAGGCCCCGCGGGGAGCGCGCTTCAAGCAGCTGTGGACCGCCTTCCAGATGACCCGCAAGAGCGACCCGCGGCTGGTGCCGTACCTGCTGGTGGCCGTGCTCGGCCCGATCGCCGTGCTGGTCACGGTCGGCGTACTGATCCATCACGTCTTCTACCTCGCCTTCGTGAGCGTGCTGATCGGGCTCACCTTGGGTATGGCGGTGTTCGGCCGGCGGGCGTCGAAGGCGATGTTCGCCCAGGTCGCGGGCCAGCCGGGCGCGGCCCTGGCGATCCTGCAGTCGATGCGCGGCGACTGGCGGGTGACGCCCGTCGTGGCGCTGACCACCAATCAGGACATGGTGCACCGGGTGCTCGGCCGGCCGGGGGTGATCCTGGTCGCCGAGGGATCCCCACGCAGGCTTCGCCCGCTGTTGGGCCAGGAGAAGAAGAAGGTGGGCCGCCTGGTCGGCGACACCCCGGTCTACGATGTCATCGTCGGCGACGAGGAGGGACAGGTGGGATTGCGCAAGCTGCAGAACCACTTCGTCAAGCTGCCCCGCAACATCACGCCCAAGCAGGTCAACGCCCTCGACACCCGCCTGTCGGCACTCGGTGGCATGAAGGTCCCCATGCCCCAGGGACCGCTGCCCAAGGGCGCCCGCGTGGCCCGCGGCGGCAAAGCCCCGCGCCAGCGCTGATCAGGCGTTGACGACGACGGCTCCGGTGGCGAGGTCGTGCAGACCCCGGCCGTCCCGGTTGGTGATCAGGGCCGGGATCAGCGCCACGAGTAGCGCGATGCGCACCAACGCCCGCCACACGCCCAGCGGTCGGCCGGTGTCGAGCCTGACCACGCGGATGCCCAGCAACCGCATGCCCGGCGTCTGCCCGAACAACGCCGTGAAGAAGACGTACTCCACGACGAAGACCAGCAGGCTCCAGTTGCGCGGCAGGTCGGGCGCGGTGAAAGCGCCTGCGACGAGTGCGGAGCCGAACGAGTCCACCGCGAAGGCGGCAACCCGCCGCCCGATCGTCGCGACCGACCCGGGACCATCGGCCGGCAGACCGATCCGGACCCCGCGAGGGCCGGCCGGCCCGGCCCCGAGACCGGCCGAATCCGGGCCGCCCAGCCACGACCCGGTCCACCTGCTCACGGCATCAGCGTACGGTCGCGTAACGACCGTGAAACAGCCGGGACACGCTGGTGCAACCTCGCACCGTTAGCGTGCCGGACGAGCCCCGACCCTGTGGAGGATGGATGTTCAGCAGCGCCGACGAGGTCCTTAGCTACATCAAGAAGAACGACGTCGAGTTCGTCGACGTCCGCTTCTGTGACCTCCCCGGGGTGATGCAGCACTTCACCTTCCCGGCGTCGAATTTCGGCGAGTCGGTGTTCACCGACGGGCTGATGTTCGACGGCTCCTCGATTCGCGGATTCCAGGCGATCCACGAGTCGGACATGCTGCTCCTGCCGGATCCGACCACCGCCGTGATGGACCCGTTCCGCCAGCACGCGACGCTGAACATGAACTTCTTCATCCACGACCCGCTGACCGGTGAGGCCTACAGCCGCGACCCGCGCAACATCGCCCGCAAGGCCGAGACGTTCCTCGCGGGCACCGGCATCGCCGACACGGTCTACTTCGGACCCGAGGCGGAGTTCTACATCTTCGACAGCGTGCAGTACGACACGACGCCGCACGGTGCCTTCTACGAGGTCGACTCCGTCGAGGGCGCATGGAACTCCGGCAGCACCACCAACCCCGACGGCTCGCCGAACCTCGGCTACAAGCCGCGCTACAAGGGCGGCTACTTCCCGGTCTCCCCCACCGACCACTTCACCGACCTGCGCTCGGAGATGGTCCGCCGGCTGATCAACGCCGGCATCGACGTGGAGATGCAGCACCACGAGGTCGGTTCGGGCGGCCAGGCCGAGATCGACTTCCGCTTCGACACGCTGCTCAAGACCGCCGACAACCTGATGCTGTTCAAATACATCGTCAAGAACACGGCGGTGGCCGCCGGCCGCACGGCGACCTTCATGCCCAAGCCGATCTTCATGGACAACGGCTCCGGCATGCACTGCCACCAGTCGCTGTGGAAGGACGGCTCGCCGCTGTTCTACGACGAGATCGGCTACGCCGGCCTGTCCGACGTCGCCCGGCACTACATCGGCGGCCTGCTGAAGCACGCGCCGTCCCTGCTGGCCTTCACCAACCCGACGACGAACTCCTACCGGCGCCTGGTGCCCGGCTACGAGGCGCCGGTCAACCTCGTCTACTCCCAGCGCAACCGGTCGGCCTGCTGCCGCATCCCGATCACCGGCAGCAACCCCAAGGCCAAGCGCGTGGAGTTCCGCATCCCCGACCCGTCCTGCAACCCGTACCTGGCGTTCGCGGCGATGCTGATGGCCGGCATCGACGGGGTCAAGAACAAGATCGAGCCGCCGGACCCGATCGACAAGGACCTGTACGAACTCCCGCCCGACGAGCACGCCGCCGTGCCCCAGGTGCCCGGCTCGCTGGAGGGTGTCCTGGCCGCGCTCCGCGCCGACCACGACTACCTGATCGAGGGCAACGTCTTCACCCCCGACCTGATCGACACCTGGATCGACTGGAAGACCGAGAACGAGGTCGACGCCGTCCGCCTGCGCCCCCACCCTCACGAGTTCAACCTCTACTACGACATCTGAGTCGACAGCCCGCGACAGGCGCGGAAACGGTTGCCCGCCCACCGCTGCGCACTTCCAAGATCCAGGCCTCGTTGGTCCGGCTACACCATGTCCGGCGAAGCCTGGATCACCGGCGGTACGCCACGTCGCCGACCCCTCAGCCGCGCTCAGTCAGCACTTGTCGGGCTGGGTGAGGTGCCAGCCGCTGCTCAGCCGGTAGCGGCCGGGCTTGTCGATGCGGGCGACCGTCCACTTGTCGGCGCGGGTCAGACAACCACCGGGCCCGTCGAGGGTCATCCATCGTGACCAGCGCAGGCGGACCACCACCGTGCCCGGTCGCTGCATGTCGAACGTCACCCCTGTCGCGTCGGAACGCACCAGGACGCCGGGAGCGCTGACCAGCGGCTGCGGGCTGACCACCCGGTAGAGCTGCCAGTCGTCGTTGCCCCACACGTATTTCAAGTACGTGAGGTTGGCGTCGATCAGTGCCGCCTCCTCCTGCCCCCAGTTGTCCAGGCGAGTGCCGACCGGCAGGGCGACATAGGTGACCGCGTTGCCGTACAGCCAGTGCAGGTAGACGTCGCCCGTGAGCGTGCCTTCGGGCGACCGGCCGTAGAACAGCCCGTTGCGGCCGACATCGACCTGCCGCTCCCATCCGCGGGCGATCGGCACCGTGTCGGCGACGTAGGTGGCCTCCCAGTGGTCGTGCAAGGGCACCACCTCGATCCGGCCGACCGGGCCGAGGCGGTGCAACTCGTCCATGAGCGGCTGGAAGAACGGCCGGTGCGCGGCCCGGCTGCCGGCGTTGCCGAGATCGCCGATCACCAGCGGCGGCTGCCACCAGCACACGAGCACCAGGGCCAGGGCGAGCCGCGACCAGTTCATGTTCGCCGTCGCCGCGATGACCGGGACGGCGAAGAGCAGGGTCAGGCGCGCGGCGTTGTATCCGATCGGGGTCGGGACCAGGAACAGGGCGAACAGACCGGCCGCCGAGAGCATCGCGCCGACCCGCACCGCACGGTACTGGTGCGGCACCAGGAACGGCACCGCGATCGACATGGCGATGACCAGCTTGGCCGACTCCATGCTGAACGGCTGGATCCCACCGTCGCGGAACAGCAGGGCCACCAGCACCATCGGCACGGCGGCACCGGCCCCCAGCGCGAGCCCGTCGCGCCGGCGCCCGGTGAGCAGCAACGCGCCGCCGGCCAGTCCGGTGAACAGGCCGGCAACAGGGCTGCCCGCGGTACTCAGAGCGGCAAGGGCCACGACGAGCGCGGTCCGCAGCCGTACGTCGAGCCCGTCGAGCATCACCGCACACAGCGCGAGCAGACCGAAGGCGATCCCCAGGGCGAAGGTCGTCCGGCCGCTGACCAGGTTGCAGACCAGGCACACCGCGCCGAGCACCGAACCGAGCAGCGGCCGACGCACCTGGCCACGGACCAGCAGGAACGCGAACGCGACCGCACCGAGCACCGACGCGACGGCGCCGACGCCCCGGGAGCCGATCAGGGCGTTCAGCGGGCCGGTCAGCAGGCTGTNNNCCCGAACGGGAAGATCCCGCCGTACCACCGGAAGTCCACCGGGCGGGCGCCGTAGGCCTGCACGAAGTGGCCCCGCGCGACCTGCGCGGACAGGTCGGTGCCAGCCAGCGGGAGGAACAGGAACGCGATCGTCGACGTGAGAGAGACCGCCGTGGTGGTCACGAGGACGCGGCGGTACGGGTGTGGCTTGCGTTGCAGCACGTCTCAGCCCGCCCGGCTCATCCGTAGAACACCCTCTCGACAGTGGCACGGGCGCGTCGCGTCGTCCGGAGATACTCCTCCACGAACCCACCCGGATCCTCGCCGGGAGGGTAACCGACAGCCCGGGCCACCCCCTCCAGCTCCCGCCCGCGACGCGGCAGAGAGTCGGCCGGCCGGCCGCGGACGAGCGAGACCGCATTGCGCACCCGCGAGGTCAACCGCCAAGCAGCGGCGAGTGCCTCGGCGTCGTCGGCGGCGAGCAGGTCGGCCGCCGCGGCGGCTCCCAGTGCGGCGAGCGTGCCAGGGGTACGCAGACCGGCGTGCTCGCCGGCGTGCCGGAGCTGCAGGAGCTGTACCGTCCACTCCACGTCGGCCAGCCCGCCCCTGCCCAGCTTGAGATGGGTCGCCGGGTCGGCACCGCGCGGCAGGCGCTCGCCGTCCACGCGGGCCTTGATGCGCCGGATCTCGGTGACGTCCTTGGCCGAGATACCGCCCCGCGGATACCGGTAGCGGTTGATCATCGAGGTGAAGCGCGCGCCGGTCTCGTCGTTGCCGGCGATCGGCCGGGCCCGCAGCAAGGCCTGTGTCTCCCAGATCGAGGACCAGCGTGCGTAGTAGGCCGCGTACGAGGCGAGGCTGCGGACCAGCGGTCCCTGCCGGCCCTCGGGCCGCAGCCCGGCGTCGACGCCGAGTGGCGGGTCGGGGGCGGGGACCGCGAGCAGCCGGCGCATCTCCTCGGCCACCTCGTGCGCGATGGGGGTCGCCTCCCCCTCCTCGGCCCCGTCCAGCGGCTCGAAGACGAACAGTACGTCGGCATCGGAGCTGTAGCCGACCTCGGCCCCGCCGAGCCGGCCCATGGCGATCACCGACATCTGCATCGGCAGGGGGCCGCCCCGCCGCTCGGTCGCGGCCACGATCGCCGTGTCGAGGGCGGCGCACAGGGTCGCGTCGGTCACTGCCGACAGCGCGGCGCCGACCGCGGCCAGGTCGAGCAGGCCGAGCAGGTCGGCGCTGGCCACCCGCAGCAGCTCGAGCCGGCGCTGGCCGCGCGCGGTCACCACAGCCGCCTCCTTGTCGGGGCTGCGCTGGGCGGCGGCCAGCATCGAAACCCGCAGCGACTCGGCGGTCCGCGGCCGCAATTCCTCGTCGGAGGCCAGCATCCGCAACGCCTCCGGCGCCCGCGCCAGCAGGTCGGCGACGAACTTGCTCGACGCCAGCAGCCGGGCCAGGCGCTCGGCGACCAGCCCCTCGTCGCGCAGGAACCGCAGGTACCACGGTGTGCGGCCGAGCGCCTCGGACACCTGCCGGTAGGCCAGCAGGCCGGCGTCGGGGTCGGCGGCTTCGGCGAACGCGCCCAGCATGGCCGGCAGCAGTGCCCGCTGGATGGCAGCGGTCCGGGTGACACCCGCGGTGAGGGCCTGCAGGTGACGCAGCGCGCCGTCGGGGTCGGCGAAGCCCAGGCCCTTGAACCGGGCGGCAGCCGCGGCGGGCGCCAACCGGAGCTCGTCGCCGGGCACCCGGGCCACCGACTGGAGCAGGGGACGGTAGAACAGCTTCTCGTGCAGCCTGCGGACCTCGCGGGCGTGCCGGGCGCGATCTGCCTCGAACGCCTCGACGGCGGTCATCTCCGGCCCGCTCTGGTAGCCCATCGCCCGGGCCAGCCAGCGCAGCCCGTCCTCGTCGTCGGGCAGCCGGTGGGTCCGCCGCAGCCGCTGCAGCTGCAGCCGGTGTTCGACGGTACGCAGCCACCGGTACATCTCGCCGAGCGTCTCGGCGTCCTCCAGTCCCACATAGCCGCCGGCCGCCAGCGCCTGCAGGGCCACCAGGGTCGTGCCGCTGCGCAGCGTCTCGTCGGCCCGGCCGTGGACGAGTTGCAGCAGTTGCACGGCGAACTCCACGTCGCGCAGCCCGCCCGGCCCGAGCTTCAGCTCGCGCACCGCCGTCCGGGCGGGCAGCGTGGCCTCGACCCGGCGCCGCATCTCGTGCACGTCGTCGACGAAATGGTCCCGGTCGGCCGCCCGCCAGACCAGGGGGGCGAGCCGGTCGACGTAGGCCTGCCCCAGCCCGGCGTCGCCGGCCACGGGACGGGCCTTCAGCAGCGCCTGGAACTCCCAGGTCCGCGCCCAGCGCTGGTAGTAGGCGGTATGGCTGTCAAGGGTACGGACGAGCGGGCCGGCCTTGCCCTCGGGCCGCAGGCCGGCATCCACCGGCCACGCCACCTCGCCGCAGATGCGGATCAGCGACGTGGCCAGCGTGGTGGCCGTGTGCAGCGATGCCACCGGGTCGCTGCCCTCGGCCGGCTCGGCGACGAAGACCACATCGACGTCGGAGACGTAGTTGAGCTCGTGTCCGCCACACTTGCCCATGGCGATGACGGCAAGCCGGGTCGGGACCGCGTCGGCCCGCAGGCCCGCATGGGCGACAGCGAGGCCGGCCGATAGGGTGGCCGCGGCCAGGTCGGAGAGCTCGGCCGTGGCGTTGTCGAGGTCGAGCAGGCCGGTGAGGTCGCGGGCCGCGAGCAACAGCAGCTCGCGCCGGTAGGCGGTACGCAGTGCCGCCACCTCTGCCGGCCCGGAACCGCGGGCCCGTGGCTGGGCATCGCCCGGGCCGGCACCGACTGCTGCCAGCAGCCGATCCCTCAGTGCGTCCACCGTGGGGCTCTCCGCCACGCTCGACTCGTCGTCGAGGATCCGCCACTCGGCGGGGTGGCTGACCAGGTGGTCCCCGAGGGCGGCACTTGCTCCCAGAGCGGCGATCAGGCGTTGTCGCAGCCCGGGCGCGGTGCGCAATCGCTGCAGCAACTCGGCACCGGCCGGCCGTTCCTCGACCAGGCGGACCAGACTCAGCAGGGCCAAGTCCGGGTCAGCGGTCGCGGCCAGGGCGTCGATGACCTCGCGGGCGCCGGCACCGGCCGGAGCGGCTGCCTCGGGGTCCCAGACGCCCAGCCCCTCCGGGCCGAGCAGCGCCTGCGCGCGGGTGGCGTCGACGAAACCGAGGCGGACCAGCGGTGCGCGCCCGGTCAGCGTCACGGCGCCGCGCCGACCCCGGCGACACCTGTGACCACCAGGGCCGCAAAGCGCTGGCCCACCGGCCGCCAGGCCTCTGCCAGGTCGTCGTGCACGGCGATCGCCTGCGCCAGCGCACGGTCGACGTCGATGCCCAGGGCGGTCAGGCGTTCGCGGGTCTCCGCCGCCCACTCGGTGACCAGCTCGGGCGTGGTCTCGATGTGGAACTGCAGCCCCCAGGCCCGCTCCCCCACCCGGAACGCCTGATTGGCATACATCGGGCTGCTGGCCAGTAGCACGGCGCCAGGCGGCAACTCGGCGATCTCGTCGTCGTGCCACTGCAGGACGTCCGGCGTGAAGGGAACCAGGCCGAACAGCTCGTCCTGTGCGGCGACGTCACGCCGGGCCACCAGCCGAGCCCCGATCTCCGGCCCGCTGGCGCCGGGCCGCACCCGGCCCCCGAGGGCCTCGGCCAGCAGTTGGGCGCCCAGGCAGATGGCCAGCGTGGGCAGGGCGGCTGCGACGGCGGAGCGCAGCAGGGACTTGGTGGCCGGCAGCCAGGGCGCGGCAGGCGCCCCGCCCTCGTCGGCATACGCGGCCTGCGGACCGCCCAGAACGAGCAGCCCGGCATAGCCGTCGAGCCCCGACGGCAGGTCCGCACCGGCGTACGGATGCACCACGTCCAGGGCGACGCCGGCGTCGGTCAGCCAGTCGCCGAGGCGCAACGCCCCCTCGGAGGCGGTGTGCTGGACGACGAGGAGGCGGGGTGGGGCCATCCTTCGAGGCTACCGGCGGCCGGCCGTCATCTCGCTCCGCTCCTC
>QHCA01000360.1 GCA_003244095.1 Pseudonocardiales bacterium
GATCTTCTTCGCCCGTAGGTGTGCTCGGGTGCCCGGATGGGAGTAGGCCTTGTCTGCCAGCAACCGGAAGGCGCTGGGGTCGGTGCGCCGGTGCGCGTCGAGCAGGGGCGCCAGATACGGGTTGTCGCCGGCCTGACCGGGGGAAAGCATCAGGGTGAGCGGGCAGCAGAACCGGTCGGTCAGGGCGTGGATCTTGGTGCTCAACCCGCCGCGGGAACGACCCAACGCATGATCAACTGGCTCGTCGGCCACATTCTTGTCATTCGACAGAGCCCCCTGTGTGGGCGCCGTGCAACGCGCCAGCCGAATGCTGATGGGCGCGGCTGATCGTCGAGTCGACCGACAGCAGATTCTGCAGTTGCGCGTCACGCTCGGGTGCCGCCGCCCGCACGGCGGCGAACATCCGCACGTACGTGCCGTCATCGGACCAGCGTCGGTGACGCTCCCAGACCGACTGCCACGCCCCGAAATGATCGGGCACGTCACGCCACGGCGACCCGGTGCGGTAACGCCAGATGATCCCCTCCAGCGTCAACCGGTGATCGTTCCACGGCCGGCCCCGAAGCCCCTTCGAAACCGGCATCACCGGCTCGATCAGCGCCCACAACTCATCAGAAACCTCACCCGTACGCAACATGCGTCCAGCTTCGGGCACACACCCCCAAACCATTGGCAGACACGCTCTAGTCCTGCTCTAGTCCTGTTGTGCCGTAAGCCGAACGGTGAGTGATACATCCTCCCGCCCTCTGGGGCGGGTTCACATGGTTGTATCGGTGGCGGCCGGATGGTTGCTGTGAGTCGGCGCCGGCGCCGGCGTGGTGTCGCGGTGGGCGCAGGCGAGGGTGGTGAGTGCACCGAGCAGCGCCAGGCCTGCGGCGAGCAGGGTTGCGGTGTTCATTCCGGCGAGCGTTGCGGCGGCTGGGGTCTGATGGGCTCCAGGCTGGTAGGCGGCGACCACTGCGACGACGACGGCCACTCCGGCGCCGCTGCCCAGGTAGCGGGCGGTGTTGTTGGCGCCGGACCCCATCGCGGCCCGGCCGGCCGGCACCGACTCCACGGCCAGCCGGGCCAGGGCGGCGTTGAGGATCCCGCTGCCGACTCCGGCGATCACCAGGCCGGGGGTCAGCCGTAGCCATGTTGAGCTGGTCGTCAGACCGGTCATGCCGGTCAGTCCGGTCGCGCACAGCAGCAGGCCGCCGGTGAGTTGCCAACCCGCTGGAAGGCGGTATGGCAGCCGGCGGGCCAGCAACGCTGCGACCGCGCTGGTGCCCGACCACAGGGCCAGCACCCCGGCCGAGGCTAGAGGTGACTGGGCGAGGCCGCGCTGCAGAACGGTCGGCAGGTAGCTCATCAGCCCGATCACCGCGAGTCCGGTGGCGAAGGCGCCGATCGTGGCGGCGACGAAGCCGGGCTGACCGAACAGGGCGGGGTCCAACAGTGGAGCGGCGCGGCGGGATTCCACGGCGCCGAAGGCGGCGAGCAGTACGGCACCGGCCAGCAGCGGTGTGAGGGTCATCGGACGGCCCCAGCCCTGCTGGCCCTCAACAAGACCGGCGACCAGACATGCCAGGCCGGCCATGAGCGTCACCACGCCCGCGACGTCGACCGGCTGCGGCCGGACGGCGTAGACGGCCCGCCAGCCGCTCGCCTGCGCGATCCCCGCAGCCAGAAGCGGGCCGACCGCGATCCCTGCGCCCAGGCTGGCGCCCCACACACCGGTCGCGCGGCGCCGGCCCGGGCCGGCGGGGTAGGCGTGCCCGATCAGACCCAGGCTGCACGCCAGCACGGCCGCTGCGGACACGCCCTGCACGACCCGGGCGACGATGAACACCTCCGAGTCCGGGGCCAGCGCGCAGACGCCCGTGCTGATGGCCAGCAGGCTGGTGCCGGCGAGGAACACACGCCGCCGCCCGTAGTCATCGCCCAACGCCCCGGACACCAGCAGCGCCGACGCCAACCCCACGCTGATGCCGGCCAACATCCAGGTCCGACCGACGGGGCCGGCATGCAGCCCCGCCGCGGTCGCCGACAGCGTGGCCAGCGGCGCGTTGAAGTCGAGCATCACCAGCAGCGTGCCGCCGACCGCCACCGCCAACGTCACCCGCCGGACCCGCACGTCGGCCATCGTTTCTTGCCGCACCGAGCCTTCGGTCGTCGCCACCTGTCTCATCGCCGCCCCTCGCCCGCACCAGCTAAGTTCAATGACCGAACTGAAGTTGACAGTAACAGGCTAGGTTCGATCACTGAACCGTGCGGGTAGAATGAACGGATGCTGCCGAAGTCCTACGACGGCCAGGACTGCTCGCTTGCCCGCGCGCTGGAAGTCGTGGGGGAACGGTGGACGCTGCTGGTGCTGCGCGACGCCTTCTACGGCATACGGCACTTCAGCGACTTCCAGACCCACCTCGGCGCACCCCGCGCTGTGCTGTCCGAGCGGCTCCGCACCCTCGTCGAACACGGGCTGCTGACCCGCCGACCCGACCCGGGGCAACCGTCGCGGCCGGTGTACGCGCTCACCGACAAGGGACGCGCCCTGTGGCCGGCACTGCACGCGCTACGCAGCTGGGGCGAGCAGCACGCACCGGCGCCCGGCGGCCCCCGACGGGTGTTCGTCCACGACAGCTGCGGTGGTGAACTCGACGCCACCAGCGTGTGCGGCACCTGCCGACAACAGGTAGGCCCAGAACAGGTGCTCGCATCCCCAGGCCCGGGTCTCAACCCCGGCCTCGGGCAGGACGCTGTCAGCACAGCCCTGACGCGACCACACCGGCTCGGACAGCCCCTGACCGTGCTCGCCGCCGCACCCCACCCGACACGGCCGCGGCCGACCACGCAGGCTGACGTACGGCCGACGCCACCAGAAGCCATCGGGCCTCACCGCCTGACCCGGGTCCCGTAGCACGATCCCCTGCGGGCGGTGGTGACCAGATCCGCTCGGTTGCTACGGGGACCCCTCAACGGCGAACGCCGTCCGTCGGCGACCGGGTGCCCTGGGCTCGGCGCAGCCGCTGAGTTCGAGACTGAGCTGCCAGAGCTGTCGCCGGACGGTGGGATCATACGCACTGCTGTGAGCGCGGGCTTCGTTCACGCGCTCGAAGAAGCCGCCGGTTGTTGTGGCGAGGGCGGGCGAGCTGACGAGCCGCAGACAGGCTTCAGTACCTGACTCCAGCGTGTCGACGCTGGCGGTCCCTTTAGCGAGAACCAACTTGGTCGGCATCTAGGTGGCCGGATGCAGGCTATTGACCGTGATCGGCTCGCTGTGCAAGCGATCGGCAAGTTCGAAGCCGGTGGTGATTTGGGCGAGCTTGCTCTGCCGATAAGCGCGGGCCGCCGTGTAGTCGCGTTTGTCAATGGCCAAGTTGTGGTC
>QHCA01000361.1 GCA_003244095.1 Pseudonocardiales bacterium
GCTGGCAGAACCGCCAGACCCAGGAGTGGGATGAGGCCACGTCGTATTTCGACGTGGTGTGCTGGGCCCAGATGGCGGAGAACGTCGCCCAGTCCCTCGGCCGGGGGTCTCGGGTGGTCGTGAGCGGCCGTCTCGACCAGCGCAGCTGGGAGAACTCCGAGGGAGACAAGCGCTCCAAGATCGAGATAACGGCGGACGAGGTTGCACCCAGCCTGCGCTGGGCCACCGTCGCCATCACCAAGAACGAGCGTCGTTCGCCCGACGGCGGTGGCTACGGGGCGCCTGCCGGCGGGGGCAAAAAGGCCCCCCCCCGCCACGGCCCGGGGGGGGGGGGCCCCCCCAGCCCCCCCCCCCCCGCCGCGCCAACCCCGGCCAGGACATCGCCGCGGACCCGCCGCAGTGGGCGGTCGAAGCCCTCGGCGCGGTCCCCGACGACGTCGATGATCGGGCACGCTGGCAGGAACGCGCGGCCATCGTCGCCGCCCACCGGGAGCTGACCGGCCACCACGATGTGGCCAGCGCACTCGGCCGGCCGCCGAACGCCGGACAGGCCGAGGCCTACGCCTCCTGGCGGGCCTCCTGGCGGGCACTGGGCCGCCCCGAAGACGCGACCGACGAAGCCACCATGAGCGTCGGGAAGCTCCGCATCCGGGTCCGCGCCTACGACCGCGAACAGACCTGGGCGCCGGCCTACGTCGCCAACGAACTCGCCGGCACCCGCCAGGCCGCCGAACGGCACCGGCAGACCACGACCCTGCGCACTACCGAAGCGGCCGCCGCAACCGATGTGGAAACCCGGACCAGGCTGGAGGACGAGGCCACCGACGCAGCCGGCCTGGCCGCAGCCCTCGACCAGCGGGTCGGTGAGCTGGAGCAGGTCGACAACGTACGTGCCGACTGGCTCGTCCACACCGCGATGACCCGCGCCAACGCCGACCGTGCGGCCCACGAACTGTCCACCCGCGAGGCTGACCGGACCCTCGACGAGCGGCCCGTCACCGCCGAGGAGTGGCTCGTCGAACACGACCAGGCCATGCGCGCGGAAGACCCGCACCGTGACATCACCGCCGAGCACGACCTGACCGACATCGCCGGCCAGCAAGACGCCGACATGCACACCGACCGACCGCATCCCGACGCGGCAGACACAGTCACCGCGGACGTCCGCGAGACCACCGCCGGCGAGCCCGCTCAGGCCGACATCGACGTCGTCCGCATCCCCACCGCCCAGGAGACCGCCGACACCATCCACCGGGCACAGGATGCGCTCACCGAACTCGAAGCACGCCGGGCCCACGACGAACAGCAGGCCGCCGAGGACACCCGACGGCAGGAACTCGCCCGCTGGCAGGCAGACACCCTCGACCAGACGACGTCCGATCAGCGCGCGGTCGAAGACGCACACGCCGTCGAGCTAGCGGCGCCGTAGCCGTTAGAGGTTGGCCGGCCCGCCCACGGTCCGCTCGACAGCGACCGGGGGCGGGCCCGTCCGCCGCCACAACCAGGCGAACGTCGCATCGACCGCATCCACCCAACCGGGCCGGTCTGCCAGCAGCCACTCCGGCCGGCGTATCGCCTGCACCGCTGCCGCCAGGCTCTCCGCCTCGATCAACTCCGCGTACGCCCGCCGATGCGTCATCGTCACCGGCGCCGACGCCGAATACCAAGGCCCGCTCGCCGGTTTCACGGTAGCCCGAGCCACCCACCGGCAGGTCAGACACACACCGCCCACAGCCCAATCCCTCGGATGCTCCGCGAGCAGATCCTCCGCCGCCGTCCACACGGCCGCGAACTCGGCCCGAGACACGTGAACGTTCTCAGCCGGGATCGCAGCGATCTCCTCCGCCGACGGCACCACCCGACCAGCATGACCAGCCCCACCGACAATCCCCAGAGCCCCATCGCGGGCCAGCTCCTCGGTCGAAGGGCGCCCGGCCTGCGGCCGGGGCCGGGTGGCGGCCTCCGGCCTGCGCTGTACCGCCGCTGCGCGGCCCGGCTTAGCACGGCCCCGCCCTCACGACGAAAGCGGGAAAACATCTTGCCCGGCGCTCCGCTTACTTCCGGTCAAGATCTTTGCCCTTCCTCTTTCGCCGTGAGCCTCCCGGGGCCATGCCCGGCGCCGATACGGCGACGGGGTGAACCCGTCGCCCAGCCCAAAGGGCCGCGAAAACCCAAGGACCAGGGAGACCCCGCCAATGACCGCCAACACCCACTCCGACAACCGACCCGTTGAAACGTACGTGTCAACTTCGGACGACGCGGCACGGATCAGCTCGCCGATGGTCGCCGCCCTCGAACAAGCATGGGCCCACATCCGCACCCGACACGCCGACGTCCCGGCCGCCGTGGTGATCCTCGGGGCCGGATCGATCGGGGCACCGGCCGGAACGCTGCGCCTCGGGCACTTCGCCGCCACTCGATGGAACCACGACACGGACGACGCCGAGCGCCTCGCCGAAGTATTCATCGGCGGAGAAGGACTCGCCCGCGGCCCGGCCGACGTGCTCGGCACACTGCTGCACGAAGCAGCCCATGCGATCGCCCACGCACGCGGCGTGAAGGACACGAGTAGGCAAGGGCGCTGGCACAACGCCCGATTCAAGGCCCTCGCCGAAGAAGTCGGCATCGAGGTCACCAAAGACCCGCGCCTCGGCTGGTCACCGACGACCCTCCCGCAGGCCACCCGCGACCACCTACGCCGACACCCTCGCCCAGCTCGGCCGGGCGTTGCGACTGCACCGCACCGCCGAAGCCGTCCGCGGCGGCCGCA
>QHCA01000362.1 GCA_003244095.1 Pseudonocardiales bacterium
GTCACCACCGTCACCGGCCAGTACTTCTCCCGCTGCCGGCCGGCGAAGTCCTCGGCACTGACCCACAACACCAACGCCGCCGAACGCCTGTGGGCATACAGCGCGGAACTGTGCGTTCTACCGGCGTCGTAAGGGGAACGGGCTTGCCGCGACGAGGTGGGTGCGTCATAGGGTGCTTGAGCGCCTGGATCAGCTTCGCGTAAGTGGGATCGGCAAGCGGGACGGGCCAGTACCGTCCAGGGATGTCTTTCGAACTGGCGCAGGTGAACGTCTCACGTCTGCTCGCTCCGCTCGAGTCGCCGCAGCTGGCACCGTTCATGGCTGCCCTGGACGAGGTCAACGCCGCACGCGAGGTGGCACCGGGCTTCCTGTGGCGGCTGCAGACCGAGGACCGGAACGCCACCGCGCGGTGAATGCCTTCGGTGGGGACGTCGCCGGGAGCCACGGCGTGATCGTCAACCTGACCATGTGGAGTTTGGTGGAGTCGCTGGCCGGCTTCGTATTCTCCGGCCGGCACCTGGAAATCATGCGGCAACGCCGTCAGCGGTTTCACCAGGCCGCCGAGGCCACTACGGCCCAGTGGTGGGTGCCCGGCGGGCACCGTCCGTCGACCGACGAGGCCGAAGACCGGGTACGGCAGCTGCGCCGATACGTGCCTTCCGCCGGCAGCTGCACGTTCCGCAAGCCGTTCCCGGCTCCAGGGCAGACAGCCGCGGACGTGCACTCCCGCGACGACTGGCTCTGCCCAGCCTGACCGCAGGCAATCTTCCCGCTCGCGGATCGTTTGCGGGCACCCGCCCGGTCCCGGGCGGTCTATGGGACGACCTTGATCATTGGACGATCCTGCGAGTTGCGCCCGAAGGGTCACCGGTCGAGGTTCGCTTGCGGGCGACCGTCCCAGCCGTCGCTCGGCTATCGGACCAGCTGTCCCGGTCGCCGTTCCGCTGCGGAGCTGCGATTGGTGGCTGTCCCAGAGCGGGCGACCGCTGTCGGCCCCGGGTGGTTGGCTTCGGACATGACACTCACGTTGCAAGGCTTACGAACGGTGATCTACCCGACGCCCGACCTGGACGCTGCGAAGGCGTGGTGGACGGCGACCTTGGGTGTCGCGCCGTACTTCGATCGGCCGTTCTACGTCGGGTACTCCGTCGCTGGCTACGAGCTGGGATTGCTCCCGGACGCCGATCCTGGCGAGGGCGCCCTGGTGTACTGGGGCGTCGACGACGTCGCCGAGGCGGTCCGCGACGCGGTCGCGGGCGGAGCAACCGAGCACACCGAGGCTGGCGACGTCGGGGACGGGATCGTCACCGCAGCTGTCCGCACCCCGCAGGGCGCGGTGCTCGGGCTCATCCACAATCCGCACTTCCAACTGGGGTGACTGCCGCGCGACCGCAGCGGCCGGGCGGTTGGCTACCGGTGGGAAAGCGCCTCGCGGAACTGCTCAACACCACCGTCGAGCAACCGGACAGCGCCACGGCCTCGCCACGGCCCCCGGCCGTTTCGGCGGCTTGTCCGTCCCCGGCCTCGGGCAGGTCCACCTTCGACAGCGCCGGTGCGGTGCGCCCTGGACGTCACCGTAGTTCCACCGCTACCAGATCGGCTGAAGAGAGCACCCCCCCGGGCGACGATCAGCCCGGTGGCGGATGGATCAGCGGCACACGGTCGACTCGGGCCAGCGGGAGTGCAGTGACGCGTCAGAGGACCGAGTAACCGGCTGGCAGGGGACGACGGCCGGTCAAGGCCAGCAACGCTGCGGATGCTGTTCCCTGCACTGCGGCCAGACCGCCGATGACGGCGAACGCGTCCGCTACTGCATCTTGGGGAGCATCGGCGCTGACGCCGAGGGCGGCTGCCAGGTCGCAGGTGTGCACCGTCAGTTCAAGGGTGCGGGTCGGGAGGTAGCCCTCCAAGGTCATCGTCCCGAACGGGGTGCGCACCAGGGCGGTGGCCGGAGCGGCCCGGACCCGCTCGGGTACCCGGACCACCAGCGCGCTCAGCGCGGCCATGGGGTCCTCGCCGAGAGCGGCGCCGGCGGCGCGTCCGCGCTGGACCACCGCT
>QHCA01000363.1 GCA_003244095.1 Pseudonocardiales bacterium
AGCATGCGGCCCATGACCTCGTTACGGCTCTCGATCAGGTTCTTCGTCATGCCCTGCAACTCACCGCCGAACATTGACTTGAGTCCCGCGCCCATCTGAGAGAACGCGTTGCGCGAACGGACGGTGAGTCCGAAGACCTCGCCGCAGACGCGCTGGATCTCCCAGCCGGGCAGGTCGAACGTGGTGACAACCAGCATCGTCGTATCCCTTCTCAGTTCCGGTCGAAGTCCACCGCGGAGTATGCCCGCAGCTTGCCGAGCTGATGCAGCGAGTCGACGAGCCGGATCGTGCCGGATTTCGACCTCATCACGATCGACTCAGTCTGCAGCGAATCGGCGTAGTAGCGCACCCCGCGGAGCAGGTCGCCGTCGGTGATCCCGGTGGCCACGAAGAACACGTTGTCCGACACGACGAGGTCGTCGATGTGCAGCACCCGGCCCGGCTCGTGGCCGGCCTCGAGGGCCTTGGCCCGTTCGGCGTCGTCCGTCGGCCATAGGATGCCCTGCTGGACGCCGCCCAGGCACTTGATCGCGCACGCCGAGATGATGCCCTCGGGCGTGCCGCCGATGCCCATCATCACGTCCACCCCGGTGCCCTCGCGGGCTGCCATGATCGCGCCGGCCACGTCGCCGTCGGTGATGAACTTGATCCGGGCGCCGGCCGCGCGCACGTCGGCCACCAGCTGGTCGTGTCGCGGCCGGTCGAGGATGCATACGGTGACGTCCTCGACCTCGCCGCCCTTGGCCTTGGCCACGGCCCGGATGTTGTCGGCGACGGGTGCCTCGATGTCTACCGCGGAGGCGGCCTCGGGGCCGGTCACCAGCTTCTTCATGTAGAAGACCGCCGACGGGTCGTACATCGTGCTCCGCTCGGCCACCGCGAGTACCGCGACGGCGTTGGGCATGCCCTTGCTCATCAGGGTCGTGCCGTCGATCGGGTCGACCGCGACGTCGCACTCGGGGCCGGTGCCGTCGCCGACCTCCTCACCGTTGTAGAGCATGGGCGCCTCGTCCTTCTCGCCCTCGCCGATCACGACGACACCGCGCATGGCGACCGTGCCGATCAGCTTGCGCATCGCGTCGACGGCGGCGCCGTCGCCGCCGTTCTTGTCGCCCCGGCCGACCCAACGCCCGGCCGCCATGGCGGCGGCCTCGGTGACCCGTACCAGCTCGAGGGCGAGGTTGCGGTCGGGGGACTGCTGGGGAACGGACAACTCCGTTGGCAGGTCAGTCATGTGGCCGGCTCCCTCGTTGGTGGTAGCAACATCCTGGCAGAGTGGGGGGGTGAGCGACCCCGGCGAATGTCTCCGCGATCGACACCGGGACCTGTTGCGGTACCGGGACGATTATCCCGTCCTCGCTCACACAACGTATCTGGTAAACAACTCCCTGGGAGCGATGCACCGGGGGAGCGCGGAGCGACTGGCGCAGTACGCGGATCTGTGGGCCACCCGCGGCGTGCTGGCCTGGAACGACTGGATACCGGAGATGGCGCGGGTGGCCGATCTGGTGGGCGGGCTGATCGGCGCCCCACCCGGCACGACCGTGCTGCGGCAGAACGTCGCCGACCTCATGGGCGCCGTGGCCTCGTGCCTGGACTTCGGCGGCACCCGCAACCGGGTCGTCTACTCCGACCTCGAATGGCCGGGCAGCCACTATTTGTGGACGGCGCACGGCCGCTTCGGCGCGGAGGTGGTCGTGGTGCCATCGGCCGGCGACGGCGTGCACCTCGACGTGCAGCGCCTGGTGGACGCCATCGACGAGCGGACCCTGGTCGTGCCGATCTCCCTCGTGCTGTTCCGGTCCTCGACCCTGGTCGATGTCGCGCCGGTCATCACCCGCGCGCACCAGGTCGGCGCGCTCGTGCTGCTCGACGCCTATCAGGCGGCCGGTGCGGTGCCGGTCGACGTCGTGGCCCTCGACGTGGACCTGTGCGTCGGCGGGTCGGTGAAGTACCTGTGCGGCGGGCCGGGCGCCGGCTGGCTGTACGTCGCGCCGCGGCTGGCCGGCACCCTGCAGCCGGCCTCGGTCGGGTGGTTCGGCCACCGGGCACCGTTCGACTTCGCGTTTGCCGAGGTGGACTACGCACCCGGTACCGCGCGCTTCGCGGGTGGCACGCCGGGCGTCGCGGCGGCCTATGCCGCGTCGGCCGGCTACCAGGTCATCGCCGACATCGGCGTACAGCGCATCCGCGAGCGATCGGTGTCGCTGACCCAACCGCTGCTCGAGGCGGCGCTGGAGCGTGGCTGGACGGTGCGTTCCCCGGTCGACCCGGCGCATCGGGGCGGCCATGTGACGGTCGATCCGGGGGACGCGCAGCAGGTCTACGAGGAGTTGACCGCCCGCGGCTACCTGGTCGACCACCGGCCGGGCGCCGGCCTGCGCATCGGCCCGCACTTCTTCAACACCGCCGACGAGTGCGCCGCCGTACTCGAAGAGATCGACCGGATCGGCAGGGGCCGGTGACCGCCCCGGCTCGGCGGCGGTCGCGGCAGACCGCCCGCGACATGATCCTCTCTCTCACGGTCATTCTCGTGATCGTCGGGATCGTGGTCGCCTTCCAGCAACGTGGTGGGCAGCGGGTGAGGGTGATCGACCCGTCGGACACCTACGCCGGTGCGCGCGCCTCGGCCTCCTACCCGGTCCGCGTGCCGCACCTGCCGGGCGCCTGGCGGCCGACCAGCGCGACCAACCAGACCGCGGAGGGGGGCCGGCTGACGCTGCGCCTCGGTTTCCTGACTCCCCAGGGTCAGTACGCCCAGCTCGTCGAGAGTGATCTGCAGCGCAATGTGATCCTGGGCCGCGAGCTGTCGCCAGGCGCCCGGCCGACCGGGACGCTGCTGGTCAACGGCGTGTCGTGGGATCGGCTGCCGGCCAAGAAGCACGGTGACCGGGCGATCGCGCGCACCGACGGCGGCGACGCCCACAGCGCCGAGGCGGTCCGCCACCGCATCCGCGCGGTGATCGGGGC
>QHCA01000364.1 GCA_003244095.1 Pseudonocardiales bacterium
GAGCAATAGTCAAGACCTGTGGATCGGCGTTTTATGCGACTTGCTGATCGCCTCCTGATTCGTCGGGTCGTTCGACGAGTTTGCCGTTAACGAAGGTCGCGCCGGCGCGGACGAGCGCAACGAGCTGGGGCGCGTTCACGGCGCGCCAGC
This sequence comes from Pseudonocardiales bacterium, assembly GCA_003244095.1. Taxonomy (GTDB): domain Bacteria; phylum Actinomycetota; class Actinomycetes; order Mycobacteriales; family QHCA01; genus QHCA01. Next base: position 151 of record QHCA01000364.1, read on the forward strand.
GGGCCTGGGCGGACTCCATGAGCTTGTAGGCCATCGCGACGCCGGCGGCCCTGGAGCCGGGGCCTTTGGTGACGCGCTGCCGTAGTCGGACGGTGGCGAAGGTCGACTCGATGGGGTTGGTGGTGCGCAGGTGGATCCAGTGCTCGGCCGGGTAGTCGTAGAAGGCGAGCAGCGTGTCGAGCTCGTCGGTGATCTTCGCGGCGGCCTTGGGCCACTTCGCGCCGTAGTCGATCGCGAAGGCCTCCGCCGCCACCTGGGCGTACTTTCGGTCCTGGGCGTTGTAGATCTCGGCCATGGCCGCCTTCGCACCCGGCTGCGCGGATTTGGGCAGCGCGGCGAGAACGTTGCCCATGCGGTGCCACCAGCAGCGCTGCTCCTTGGTCTCGGGGAACACATCACGGACGGCCTTCCAGAACCCGAGTGCGCCGTCGCCGACTGCAAGGACCGGTGCTTGCATGCCGCGTCGTTTGCACGAACGCAGCAGGTCCGCCCAGCTCTCACTGGACTCCCGGAAACCATCGGCGAGCGCGACGAGCTCCTTCGTGCCGTCCGCGCGGACGCCGAGGATGACGAGCAGGCAAACCTTGTCCTGCTCGAGCCTGACTTTCAGGTGGATCCCGTCGACCCACACGTAGACGTAGTCCGTGTCCTTCAGCGAGCGCTGGTTGAAGGCGCGCTGCTCGTCTTGCCACTGGGTCGTGAGCCGGGTGATCGTCGAGGCCGACAGGCCCGCGCCGGAGCCGAGGAACTGCTCCAACGCCGGCCCGAAGTCGCTGCTGGACAGGCCGTGCAAGTACAGCAGCGGCAGTACCTCCGCGACCTGCGGCGACTTGCGTGCCCAAGCCGGCAAGATCGCCGAGCTGAACCGGATCCGCTCGCCCGTCTGCTCATCGACGCGCTTGTCGTTGACCCGCGGCGCCCGGACCGGCACCGCTCCCGCCGCGGTCATCACCTCCCGCGGCGCGTGCGAGCCGTTGCGCACCACAAGGCGCCGGCCGTCGAGATCGAGCAGCTCAGCGTGCGCCTCGATGTAGGCGGCGACCTCAACCTGCAAGGCCGTCGCAAGCATCTGCCGAGCGCCTTCACGGACGAGCACGTCAAGCAACTGCCCGCATGCGGACGCGGCCTGGTCACTGGACTTGCCGGCCTCCGGGACTACCTTGAGCATGGGCGTACCTTCCCGAACCAGCGCTGTAACGCCGGTCCTGATCAGAACTGCTTGGCCTTCGGATCATCCCCGGGAAGGTGCGCCCGTTCACGTCACCTCGCCGAGGCCCATCCACAGGTTCTGATCATTGCTCCCGTCAGTGCGGCATGCTGCTCTATGTGGCAGACACCCTCGCCGGTGCCTTCGTCGTCCCGCACCCCGACGACTACCGCGCCCTGCATCCCACACTGCTGCAGGATTTCTACGGAGAGCTGATCTACCACTACGCGCACCTGTACCCCGCGGTGCCGAACTTCCGTGCCCGCATCGACGAGACGAGGGTCGATTCGGTCGAGGACCTCCGTACCCAGATCCTCGAGAGGCACCAGGAGTGGGATGCAGTCCATCGACTCATGGCAGGGGGCCTGCTCGACGCGGAGTTCGCCACGCAGCCGGTCTACCGTATGGGGTGCTACACCCTGTCGCGGTTCCTCCCCGCCTTCGACCCCGGCGGTGAGAACCACCTCGGCGAGACGATCACCGACACCGACGGCCGGCTCGCCTACCTCAAGACGTTCCGGCTCTCGGCGGCGCAGATCCGCCGCGGTCATCTGCTGTCCCGGTTGGCCGCGCACGACTGGGACCTGGCCGCGACCGCGGTCGCCCTCGGCACCGACCGCGAGGGGCTGGTCCTGCGTCTCGACCGGGCCGGCTTCGGCCACCTGGTGCGCGCGGACATCATCGACGCCTGCCGCAACCGGGCGCGTCAAGCACGTGATCACGGCATCGGCGCGCAATAGGGCTGCCTGGAGGGGCAGCCGCGGCTGCAGGCTACGTTGCCGAGATGGACTGGAAACTCGAGCTGGTGGCCGTGCCCGTGACCGACGTCGACCGGGCCAAAACCTTCTATGTGGAGAAGGTCGGCTTCAACGCCGACTTCGACCATCAGGTCAACGAAACGCTGCGCTTCGTGCAGCTCACCCCGCCCGGATCAGCCTGCTCGATCGTGATGGGCACCGGCATCACCCCGATGACGCCGGGCTCGCAGAAAGGCCTGCAGGTGGTGGTCGACGACGTCGCGGTCGCCCGGCAGGAGCTCATCGACCACGGCGTCGAGGCCAGTGCGGTCGACATCCAACCGTGGGGCGCCTTCGTCACCTTCAGCGACCCCGACGGCAACACGTGGGCGCTGCAGCAGATCCTCCGCGAGCAGTGAACGACACCCACGACCCGGCCGGTTTCCGTACTGACATCTACTGGCCGCTGGCCGCCGACCGCCCAGGAGGATTCTCGTGACCGTCTCCGTTGGCTCCATCACCATCGACTGTGCCGAAGTGGCGACCGTGGCCGGCTTCTGGTCGGCCGCCCTGGACCTCCCGGTGGACGAGGGCGCCTCGCCCTATCTCGCGTCGCTCAATCGCGCCGGCAGCACCCTGCCGCGGCTCATGTTCCTGAAGGTGCCCGAGGGCAAGACCGCCAAGAACCGGCTGCACCTGGATCTGCTCGTCGACGGCGATACGCCGCGCGACGCCGAGGTGGCCAGGCTGGTCGGCCTCGGCGCGACTCAGCTGGCCGACAAGGACGAGTGGGGACACTCGTGGGTGGTGCTGAGCGACCCGGAAGGCAACGAGTTCTGCGTCGCCGCCGTGCGCTGACGGCGCCAGCACCCCACCCACACGGATCATCGGTCGCTCCTTCAGCGTGCCCGAAGGACATCTGCTACGATCAGTAGTTGTACGAGCACGTACCGCTACATCCATTGGTCGACACACCGACGAATACTCACTGACCGTGGATTGATTCCCGACTTGGGGAATGTCGACAGCCTTCCCGGGGAATCCTCCCAGGCTGCGAGACGTTACAACAAACGTTGGTTCTGGAGATCGACCACCACTTGAGGGGAGCACGCAGATGGGCGAGCGCACGCTGCGCGGTAGCCGGCTGGGTGCCGTCAGTTACGAGACCGACCGCAACACCGAATTGGCGCCGCGACAGGACGCCGACTATCTGTGCGCCAAGGGGCACCGCTTCAGCGTGCCGTTCGCCGCAGAGGCCGAGATGCCGAGCACTTGGGAGTGCAAGGCAGACGGATCGACCGCCAGGCTGATCGACGGGGTCGAGCCCGAGGCCAAGAAGGGCAAGCCTCCGCGCACCCACTGGGACATGCTGCTCGAGCGCCGTACCGTGGCAGATCTTGAGGAAGTTCTCGCCGAGCGCCTCGACGTGCTCCGCGGGAAGCGTTCTCGCTCCGCCTGACGGCAACCCACTGACCCGAGCGCCGCGTTCTCCCTACGGGGGACGCGGCGTTTGGCGTCTCGCCCCCTATTCGACCTCCCCGTCGATAACCCGTGGCCGCGACTCGCCGGCCTGGCGGTTGCCGGCCTCGGGCGCCTGCCGGGGGCCCGCCGCAGCGCTTCGTGAGCGGAGCCGGCCGATCAGCAGCCGGCGTACCGTGGCTGTGGCGAGCACCCTGCGCAGCATGGCCCGCGTCGGCGGGATGAGGCACAGCATGCCGACGACGTCGGTGATGAATCCTGGTGCCACCATCAGCGCCGCACCGACGATCACCAGTGCGCCGTCGGCGACCTCGCGGGTCGGCACCCGCCCGGCGGCCAGCGCCTCCTGAAGTGCCCGCCAGGTCCGCCGGCCCTCGCGGCGCAGCAACCAGGACCCGATCACGGCCGAGGCCAGCAGCAGGACGACAGTCCACAGCACACCGATGTGCTGGCCCACCACGATGATGACGGCGAGCTCGGCGATCGGCACGACGACGAACAGGACGACCAGCAGGATCCCCACCGGACTACCTCGCAATCAGGTCCTGCCGGCGCACCCCGCGCAGCCGGCTTCGCAGCCCCCAGTAGGTCACCCGGTGCAACGCCTCGACGACGATCTGCCGGCTCATCTTGCTGTGGCCCTGCTCCCGCTCGGTGAAGGTGATCGGCACTTCGGCCACCTCGAACCCGGCCAGCCAGGTGCGCCAGGCAAGCTCGATCTGGAAGCAGTAGCCCTGGGAGGACACCTCGTCGAGCGGCAGGGCGTCGAGCACCCGCCGGCGATAGGCGCGATAGCCAGCGGTCGAGTCACGCAACGGCAGGCGCAGCGACGTGCGGGCGTAGGTGTTGGCAGTACGGGAGAGCAGCAGGCGCGACCGGGGCCAGTTGCGAACCTGACCCCCCTCGACCCACCGGCTGCCGAGCACCAGATCGGCATCGCGCAGCGCGGTCAGCAGGCGCGGCAACTCCTCGGGGGCATGCGAGCCGTCGGCATCCATCTCGACCAGCACGTCGAAACCGTTGGCCAAGCCCCAGCTGAAGCCGGCGATATATGCAGCGCCGAGGCCCGCCTTCGCGCTCCGGTGCAGAACGTGGATCCGCTCGTCGGCAGCCGCCAGCTTGTCCGCCATCTTGCCGGTGCCGTCCGGGCTGGCGTCGTCGACGACCAGCACGTGCGCTTCAGGCACCGCCTCCAGCGTGCGGCCCACGATCTGCTCGATGTTCTCGCGCTCGTCGTAGGTCGGGATGATCACCAACACCCGTGGCTGGGACGCACTCATGCCGGTGTCCTCGCGATCTGGTCGGGAGCCGGCGCCGGCTCGGGCTGGGTTCGGCGGCGGGACGCGCGGACCGAGTACCCGAGCGCGCACAGGGCGAGCGCAGCGAGGACGTACTCGGGGATCGCTGCCAGCCGGGTCGCCAGCGTAGTGCCAGCGCGCAGCGGGACGGCCGCGACCAGCCGCGCCGGCGTGAACAGCGCGCCGGAGCGTTCCCGGATGCCGCCGTCCGGGCCGATCACCGCGGACACGCCGGTGGTGGCGACCTGCAGGACGCTGCGCCCGGTCTCGACGGCGCGCAGCTGGCTCATGGCCAGCTGCTGGTAGGTCTCTGCGGTGTAGCCGAAGGTCGCGTTGTTCGTCTGCACGACGAGCAGCTGCGCGCCGTCGGCGACCGACGAGCGCACCAGGCTGTCGTAGGCCACCTCGAAGCAGATGACGTCACCGACCCGGGCCGGCCCGACGTCGAGGACGCCGGGCCGGCGACCGCCGATGAAGTCGCGGGACACCCGGTCGACATCGGAGGAGAACTTCCGTGAGATCGGCCGCAGCGGGATGTACTCCCCGAACGGAACCGGGTGCCGCTTGATGTAGCGCTGACCCGCGCCGTCCTGCGGATCCCAGACGATGCCGGTGTTCGACAGGCCCCGCCCGGGGCCGTCGAGCACGGCTCCCACGAGTACGGGAACCCCGATCGCGCTCACCGCCGTGTCGATGAGCCGGCCCGCGTCCGGGTCGCTGAAGGGGTCGATGTCGGAGGCGTTCTCCGGCCAGATGACCAGGTCGGGCTGTGCTGCCCGCCCCGCCCGCACCTGCGCCGCGAGGGAGATCGTCGCGTTGACGTGATTGCGCAGGACCGCCGAGCGCTGGGCATTGAAGTCCAGGCCCAACCGCGGCACGTTGCCCTGCACGAGAGCCACCGTCACCGCGGGCCCGGCAGCGGGCGTCAGCCCCACCGCCAGGCCGCTGAGCACGACCAGGACGGCCGCAGTCGCCGTGCCGACCGCCGGGACCGCCCGGCGCCGGGCGGTCGCGCAGGCCGCGTATGCCAGGAGGCCGCCGGCCAGCGCCACGGCGAACGTCACCAGGGGCGCGCCGCCCAGCGCGGCCAGCCGTACCGTCGGCGCGTCAGCCTGGCTGAAGGCCAGCCGGCCCCACGGGAAGCCGCCGAAGGGCAGCCGCGACCGCATCGCCTCCTGGGCCGTCCACAGGGCCGCCAGCCAGAGCGGCCAGCCGGCCAGCCGGCTCACCGGCCCGGCGAGGGCGCCGAAGGCCGCCACGAACGCCGCCTGAGAGATCGACAGCAGGACCCACGGCAGGGCGCCGACGTAGATGCCGCTCCAGTGCAGCAGCGGCAGAAAGAATCCCAAACCGAACGCCATGCCGACCGCCGCTCCGAGCAGCGGCCGGACCTGCCGCAACAACAGGGCCAGCCCGGCGAGCGCGAGCACGGCCAGCGGCCAGGCGCCGAACGGCGGGAAGGCGAGGACGAGCGCACCACCGAGCAGTGCCCCGGCAACGACCCGGACACCACCTCGCACGCGGTCACCTTCCATCCCGAAGCCGAAGCCTCAGGCTAATGGGGTGCCCGCACACGGCAGGGGCGCGGCTACTCGCCGCGCCCCTAGCTCGTGGTCCACACATGGGGTGGTGGGGTGCCTCCGTCGAACGCGACCGTCCTTCGGACCGATCCGATGCTCGCCGGCTGCGGGCATCGTGCCGTTGTCTACTGGCCGGCCGTCGTTCGCAGGTGTCGCGCACCCCCCTGATCACCCGCAAGAAGCCTGCGCCGCTGAAGTCTGCGTGGCTGGACCTGGCCATCGCGGCGCAAGCGCCGCGGCCCAGCTCGAAGATTCGACGAAGGCCGCTCCCAGGCGTCTCCCAAATGGAACCCTTGCACGCTACCCAGCGACCGGGAGGAGTTGTCAACACCCGCGCTGACCTGCGGATTCCCCACGAATCCGCAGGTCACAGACTCGCGAAGAACGCGCAACTGATCTTGACATTTCTCAATGGCACCGGCGTGTCGGCCGCCAAAACGCTAATGGGCGTCAGGGAACGACAACGGTTCCGCGGGCACGGGCCACGATCAGCGGCTCGGACAGCACATCCGCGGCGGATGCCGAACGCCCGGGAGCGGCCCGGCAGAGCACCGTGGCGATGAACTCCACGCCCCTGCTGCGCCGGCCGATCCGGGTGAGGGTGCCGCTGGCCTCCACGACGTCGCCGGCCCGCAGCGGGGCCAGGAACTGCACGTCGTCGTAGGAGGCGAACAGCCCTTCGTCACCGTCGCTGCGAATGCACAACTCGGTGGCGACGTCGCCGAACAGGCCGAGCAGGTACGCACCGTCGACGAGGTCGCCGGCATAGTGGGCGTGGGCGTAGGGCACGTAACGCCGGTGGCTCACGGTCAACCCGGCGCGGCCCTCTCCGGTCACCGCCGGACCCCTTCAGGACTGCGCCGAGTGTCAGGCGCTGGGTCCTGGGCAGATCGCCGCACTTCGCGGTGTTCCTTTGATAGCAAGGTATGTGCGAGGTACGAGGCCACTTCGGACGGTGTCGTGCCCTTGCCGAAGATGTGATCGACACCGAGCCCCCCGGCCATCCGCGGGTCGAAGCGCGGTCCCCCGACGACGAGCAACGGCCGCCGCGATCCGTCGTACGCCGCGTCGAAGGCCGCACTCATCTCACGGGTGTTCTCCAGGTGGGCGTCCTTCTGTGTCACCACCTGTGACACCAGGACGGCGTCGGCCCGCTCCTTGCGGGCTCGGCTCACCAGTTCCGGTACGAAGACCTGCGCGCCGAGATTGACGACGCGGATCTCCCGGTAGTACTCCAGTCCCTTCTCCCCCGCGAAGCCCTTGACGTTGAGGATCGCGTCGATGCCGACGGTGTGCGCGTCGGTGCCGATGCATGCGCCGACGACGACAAGCTTGCGGCGCAAGGCTTTGCGGATCGCCAGGTTGACCTCCTTCGCCGTCAGGAGGGTGAACTCCCGCTCGATGACCTCCACTGTGGACAGGTCGACGAGGTGGCTGACCCGCCCGTAGACGACGAAGAAGGTGAAGCTGGGGCCCATCGCCTTGGTGTGCACGACCATGGCCGGCGCCATGCCCATCTTGTTCGCCAACTGCTGGGCGGCACCCTCGGCCCGCGCGTCGTGTGGCACCGGGAGGGTAAAGGACACCTGCACCATGCCGTCGTCGGTGGTGTCACCGTACGGCCGGACGATCGTGGGCTCAGTCATGGATGGGGTCACGCGCCGGCCTCCAGCAACTCGACCGCGGGGTTGTAGTAGCCGTCGGCGTGCGCGACGACCCCGTCGAGGCCCTTGCCGCCGTCGACCGGGCGCTTGGTGATGCCGAACGTGCCGTCGGCGATGGCGTTCATCAGGCCGTCGTCGGCGATGTCGGTGAGGAGGTCGACCGCCTCCCACAGGACCTGCCGGGCGCGGGTGGCGATCAAGCCGTCCCGCGGTGGATGGAAGTCCTCGGCCAGACCACCGCAGGCGCTGAGCACGTAGCGGACGTTCTGCAGGGCGAGGTCTCGATCGGACAGCAACGGCGTCACCACGGCCTCGGTCATCATGCCGACCAGCAGGATGCCCTGGCCGGTCATCGCGCCGACCAGGTTGAAGAACCCGTCGAGCAGGTAGCCGCGGAACACGTCCCCGGTCATGTGCTTGGTGGGCGGCATCCACTTCAGCGGGGCGTCGGGGAACAGCTCGCGGGCCAGCAGGGCGTGCGCCAGCTCCAGCCGGAAGGAGTCGGGCAGGTCCGGGTTGATCTCGAAGGCGTGGCCCAGGCCGAGCTGCCAGTCGGCCAGGCCGGCCTCCTTGGCGAAGCGCTCGTTGAGCAGCTGACTGACGGTGACCGTGTGAGCGGCCTCGACGGCGTCGGCCGTCGTCAGGTAGTTGTCCTCGCCGGTGTTGATGATGATTCCGGCCCGGGCGTGCACCATCCGGCTGAACCGCTGGTCGATGAAGGTGCGGCGCGGGTTGATGTCGCGGAAGAGGATGCCGTACATCGAGTCGTTCAGCATCATGTCCAGTCGCTCGAGGCCGGCCAGCGCCGCGATCTCGGGCATGCACAGGCCGGAGGCGTAGTTGGTCAATCTGACATAACGCCCGACCTCGGCGCCGACCTCGTCGAGGGCGGCGCGCATCAGCCGGAAGTTCTCCTGGGTGGCATACGTGCCGGCGTAGCCCTGCCGGGTGGCACCCTCGGGTACGTAGTCCAGAAGGGACTGCCCGGTCGAGCGGATGACGGCGACGACGTCGGCACCCTCGCGGGCGGCCGCCTGTGCCTGCGGGATGTCTTCGTAGATGTCGCCGGTGGCCACGATGAGATAGATCCAGGGCTTCTGCCGCGGGTCGCCGAGCCGCTTGACGAGCCGATCGCGCTCACGGCGGTTGCGGTCGACCCGGGTGATCCCGGCCCCGACCGCCTTGGCCGCGGCAGTCCGGGCCCGGTCGGCGTCGCGACCGGTGGGGAGGGCGAACCGCACCGAGCCGGCACCTACCTTCTCGGCCAGGTCCGCCAGGGATCCGTGGCCGCCGGTGCGCAACTCGTGCCAGACCGGCAGCGCCACCCCGTGCTCCAGCCCGACCTGCTCCCGCACGGTGTCGACGACCCGGTTGACCCACGGCGTGTCGCCGCCGGCGAAACCCGGGTCGGTACCGGTCAGCCCGGCCAGGCGCAGGGTGGCCCGCTCGACCGACACCGTGGTGTGGGTACGGGCCATCGCGATCACCGGATCGGCCGCCCTGGCGGCCAGCCGGCGGGCCTTCGCGACCGTACGCGGGTCGAGTCTGAGCTTGCCCTGCTGGCTCACCCGAGGGCTCCTTCCAGGTCATGGATCGGCACGCCGCGGACGACGGTACGGAGGCACGCGGGTGGCTCGCCGTGCGGCTCCAGGGCGGGCAGGGTGGCTCCGGCGGCAATTGCGTCGCCCGCCCACACCGCGAACGTCGCCGGCGCGCCGGGCGCGAGGGCGCCCTCCCCGGTACGGCCGGCCGCCCGCCAGCCACCCGTCGTGTGCGCGGCGAAGGCCTGCTCCGCTGTGATGCCGGCGCCGGGCGTGCGGTGGTGCACCGCTGCCCGGACGGTCCCCCACGGGTCGAGTGGAGTGACCGGCGAGTCCGAGCCGAGGGCCAGCACGACCCCGGCGGCCTGCATCGCGGCGAGGGGGTTCATCGTCAGCGCCCGCTCGACGCCCAGCCTTCGCGCGTACATGCCGCTCCGCCCACCCCAGGCCGCGTCGAAGGCCGGCTGCACGCTGGCCACGATGCCGAGCTCGGCCATCCGGGCGATCAGCTGGTCGTCGACCATCTCGGCGTGCTCCATGCGGTGGCGGGTACGGCTGGGCCACCGCTCCCCCATCGCCAGGGCCGCATCGGCATAGCACTCGTTGACCAGGAAGCCGATGGCGGCGTCGCCGATAGCATGGAACCCCGCCTGCAGGCCGGACTCCAGGCAGGCCACGATGTGCTTCGCTGTCGCGGCCCGCTCGAGATAGCGCTCGCCGCAAGTGTCCTTGTCGACATATGGACGATGGACGCTCGCCGTGTGCGAGCCGATGGAGCCGTCGACGAACAGGTCGCCGGCCGCCCCGACGGCCCCGAGCCCCCGTGCCGCATCGATGCCCCCGAGCGCACCCCAGTACGCGATGATCTCCGGGCCGGGCTCCTCGCTGGCCAGGGTCAGCAGGGCCCGGAGGTCCTCGGCGCCGGAGATGTCCGGGCCGCCCATCTCGTGCAGGCAGCCGATGCCCAGCTCCGCGGCCCGGCGCCGGGTCGTCCGTTGGGCGACGGCCCGCTGCCCCGCCGACAATGTCTCGCGGGCGACCCGGCGTACCGCGTGGTGCGCCGCCTGGCGCAGCCAGCCCGACTCGTCGAAGCCCGGCAGTCCGCGGGCCCCGGGGACGGCGGCGAGCAGGGCGGAGGAGACGACGGCCGAGTGCGAGTCGATCCGCGACAGGTAGACGACGCCTCCGTAGGAGGCCCGGTCGACCTCCTGCCGGGTCGGCGGGCGACCCTCCGGCCAGCGCGTCTCGTCCCAGCCATGGCCGAGTACGGCGGCACCGCGGTCCTTGCGTACCTGCGTCTCGAGCAGCCGGAGCGCCTCGGCCAGCGTGCCGGCCGTGCTGAGATCGAGCCCGTCCAGGGCCAAGCCCGTGGCCGTGCAGTGCACGTGGGCGTCGACGAAAGCCGGTGTCACGAGCGCACCGGCCAGATCGACGACGGTGTCGGCCGCCGGCGCCACATCGTCGCGACCCACCCAGGCGATGACGCTGCCGTCGACCAGCATGGCGGTCGCCGGTGCCGCACCCTCGGCACGCACCGTGCCCCCGCGATAGAGGACCGTATTCATGCTGCATCCGCGGAGACGACTGACGTCGGCGGGTTTCATGCCGCCTCCGCGGCGGCAATTGCGTCGGCGGGCTTCACGGAGCGGCCAGCCGCGCCGCGAACAGGCCGGCCACGCCAGGCTCCTCGCGGACCAACCGCAGGGCGAGATCGGCATGCCCCGGCACGTATCCGTTGCCGACCAGCATGGTCACGTCGGCGGCCAGCCCCTCGGCGCTCAGTGCCGCAGCCGTGAACGACGTGGCCATCGAGAAGAACAGCACGGTGCCACCGGCGACGGTCGACAAGATCGCCCCGCCCTCGCACCCGGGCACGTCCACGCAGACCACCGTGACGTCCACCGGCTCGCCGATCGCCGCCGCCAGGCCGGCTGGGTCGCGCGCGTCGGCCAGCACGACCTGATCGGCCACGCCGGCGGCGCGCAGGGCCGCGGCCTCGGCCTCGTGTGGTACGACGCCGACGAGCCGGCCGGCCCCGGCCCGCCGGGCCGCGGCCAGAGACAACGAACCGCTCTTGCCCGCGGCGCCGATGACGGCGACGGCGGGTGACCCGCCCCGATCGGCGTAGGACCGCACCACCCGGTCGGTCAGAGCGGGGGCACCGCACACGTCGAGGGCGGCCAGCGCCAGCGGCACGGGGAGGTCGTCGGGGAGGCGGGCGGCGATCGAACGGCCGAAGAGGATCGCGTGCCCGGCGGCCGGGATCTGCTCGTGGCAGCCGTCCCAGCGGGCCAGCCCGTCGGTGAGCTCCAGGGGTGTCAGGGTCAGGGAGACCAGGCTCGCCACCCGATCACCGGCCACCAGGCCCAGCGGCGACTCCGGGCCCACCTCATCGACGACGCCGACCAGCATGCCACCCGACCCGGTGACCGGGTTGTGCATCTTGCCGCGTCGCCGGACGATGTCGAGGACCGCGGCCCGCAGCGCGGCGCCCTCGCCGGCGCCGTACTGCTCACGCAACTGTCGGAACGAGGCTGCATCGAGATTGAGCCGCTCAACCGAGATGCGCACCTCGTCGGGCCAGAGCTGGGGAGAGGCATCGAGTTGGTCGGCCGACTGCGGGAGCACGCCGGCCGGTGAGATGACGCGATGCAGACCGACCGGCGAGGAGACGGTACGGACCCGTGTCGCGGGCGTCATCGGAGTATGCTCCATTCTGTCAGTTCCTGTCGCTCTAGTCTCAGATTACCGGAAATCCTTCGGCTGCGGAGTGGTATAGCCGTATGATCTTTCCTATACTAGCCCCTTCAGCGTGTCTTGTCCGGGAGGTCTGAGGTGAGCGACCAGCCGTACGTATACCGGCGGCGTGAGCTGGTCGAGCCCGACTGGCGACGCCTGCCGGTCTGGCGGGACGTCACCGAAGCCGAGTGGGCCGACGCTCAATGGCAGCGGGCGCACTGTGTGAAGAACGTCCGGCAGCTGCGCCAGGTCTACGACGGGCTGCTCAGCGAGGAGTTCTACGCCGACGTGGAGCGCGACCAGGCCGAGCGCGCCACGATGTCGATCCTGCTGCCACCGCAAATGGTCAACACGATGGCCCCCGATGCGGTGCCCACGACGCGGGCGATGTACGACGACCCCGTCCGGCGCTACATGCTGCCGGCGTTCTCCGACCGGCGTACCGACTGGCCGTCGCATCCCCATGCCTCTCGGGACTCGCTGCACGAGGCGGAGATGTGGGTGGCCGAGGGCCTCACGCACCGCTACCCCACCAAGGTGCTTGCCGAGTTGCTGCCGACCTGCCCGCAGTACTGCGGACATTGCACGCGCATGGACCTGGTCGGCAACTCGACCCCGTCGGTGCAGAAACTGAAGTTCGAGCTCAAGCCGGTCTCGCGCTACGACGCGATGATCGACTACCTGCAGCGCTCCCCCGGCGTCCGTGACGTCGTCGTCTCGGGCGGCGACGTCGCCAACATGCCGTTCAAGAACCTCGAGGCCTTCATCGACCGGCTGCTCGCGATCGACAACATCCGCGACATCCGGCTGGCGACGAAGGCCCTCATGGGCCTGCCGCAGCACTGGCTACAGGACGACGTGGTCGCCGGCATGGAACGCCTGGCCGGCACGGCCCGCCAGCGGGGCGTGCACCTGGCGATCCACACCCACGTCAACGCCGCCCAGTCGGTGACACCACTGGTGGCCAAGGCGTCGAAGAAGATGCTCGAGGTGGGCGTACGCGACGTCCGCAACCAGGGCGTCCTGCTCCGTGGGGTCAACGGCACCGAGGCCCAGCTGCTGGACCTCTGCTTCGCCCTGCTCGACGAGGCCGCGGTGATGCCCTACTACTTCTACATGTGCGACAT
>QHCA01000365.1 GCA_003244095.1 Pseudonocardiales bacterium
GGCGAGGTGATCGACTACTACACACGCATCGCACCCGTGTTGCTGCCGCACCTGGTTGATCGCCCGCTGACGGTCAAGCGCTACCCCAATGGAGTGGACGAGAAGTTCTTCTTCGAGAAGAACGCCGCGCGCGGAACCCCGGATTGGGTGCGCACCGTCACTCTGCCGGTTCCGGGGTCGACGAAGAATCGCGAGACGATCGACTACGTTATCGTCGAGGAGCTGGCCAGCCTGGTCCGGCTGGCCAATCTCGCGGCACTGGAATTGCATGTCCCGCAGTGGCTCGTGCCGCGGCGGGCTCGAAAGCCGCGCACCGACCTGCTCGTCTTCGACCTGGACCCCGGCCCGCCGGCCACCATCGTCGAGTGCTGCCAGGTGGCGCTGCTGCTGCGCGAGGCGCTCGGCGCCGACGGGCTGCAGTCGTGGGCCAAGACCAGCGGGTCCAAGGGGATGCAGCTCTACGTACCCTTGAAGGAGACCGACGCCGAGCGCACCTGGGCCTACAGCCGCGAGCTCGCCCAGCGGCTCGAACGCGACCACCCCGACCTGGTCGTCTGGAAGATGACCAAGGCCCTGCGGCCAGGCAAGGTGCTCGTCGACTGGAGCCAGAACAGCGCCGCCAAGACCACCATCGCGGTCTACTCGCTGCGCGCCCGGCCGCATCCGACGGTGTCCACGCCGATCACCTGGGACGAGGTCGAGGGCTGCCAGCGTCCGACGGACCTGGTTTTCGCCACCGACGACGTGCTCGGCCGGTACGACGAGCACGGCGACCTCTTCGCGCCCCTCCTCGACACCCGTCAGAAGCTCCCCTAGCCCCGACCGTCAGTCCCGCGGGCGCAGGTTCGGCGAGGGAATGAGGTAGCCCACGGCCAGCGCCAGGTCGAGCCCGATCGCGACCGGCACAGAGACGAACGCGACCGCCGCCGCGACCAGGTAGACCAGCACACCGATCCCGTAGCGGCGGGCCTGCCAGCGCACCCGGCCCGGGTCGAGGCCGTCCACGAGCAGGCCCCGCCGTGCCGCGTACCGCCACACCCCGTTGTAGAACACACCGCCGACGAACAACAGGCCGCTGTAGAGCGAGACGGCCAGCGCGACGTCGCGGGCGGTGCCGCGGCTCAGCGCCGTCGCGACCAGCGAGGTCGGGAACGGCTGCAGGGCGATGCACCCGAGCATGCCCACGTCCAGGAGCAGCAGGACGTGGTCGGCGCGGTCGATCCAGCGGAACATGCCGTGGTGGCTGGCCCACACCTGGCCGACGATCAGGAAGGTCGCCGCGTAGGCCAGCAACTGGGGCCACAGGTGGCCCACCGCCGCGCCGAGGTGCCCGGGCCGGAAGCCCACGACGCGCACATCGAGAGCGAGCAGGGTGATCGCGATGGCGAACACGGCATCGCTAAAGCCCTCCAGGCGCTCGGCCGGCCTGGGCGGTGCGCCTGCGACCCGTGCCATCGGCGCAGCATGCCGTACCCCGCGCCGTTAGTGCGAGGCGCCCAGGGGGCAGGATCGCCGCATGACCACGTCGGGCGTTGACGACTCGGACCTGATCGACGATCCACGTCCCACCGGGCCGGACTCCACCATGGCGGAGCAGACCGCCGCTGCCGAGGCTGCCCGGCCTGCGCGGCCCGATCCGGGGCCGGCTGGTCCGGCACCGGCCGGTCCGGGGCGGGAGGCGGCCGGGGCGCGCGCCTGGCCGGCCCGGCGGATCTTCTGGGCGGCGTTCACGGCCGCCATCGCGGTGGCGCTGGCCTACCTGACGCTGCGCACGCTGGCCGACGTCGCCTCGGAGCTGGTCCTGATCATCCTGGCGCTGGTGTTCGCGTTCGGCCTCGACCCGGTCGTGTCCTGGCTGGTCCGCCATGGGATGCGGCGGGTGCTGGCCGTCGCCGTCGTGACCCTCGGCTTCCTGCTGATCGTGATCGGTACCTTCGCCGCGATCATCCCGCCGATCGTGACCCAGGTCGGGCAGTTCATCGACGCGATCCCCTCGATCAGCCACCAGTTGCAGGACAAGAGCACCTGGATCGGGCGGCTCAACGACCACTACCACCTGCTCGACAGCGTGCGCTCGAAGCTGTCCGCCGGCGGGGGAGGCCTGCCGGTCGGCGGCATCCTGGGTGTGGGGGCGGCGATCTTCGGCACGTTCGCCTCGGTGGTCACGGTGGTCGTACTGACCGTGTACTTCCTGGCCAACCTGCCGATGATCCGGCGGGCCGCGTACCGCTTCGTGCCGGCCAGCCGCCGCGAGCGGGTGGTGCTGCTGGGCGACGAGATCACCGCCCGGATCGGGGGATACGTGCTGGGCAACGTGATCACCTCCGTGGTCGCCGGCGTGGGCACGTTGGTGTTCCTGGAGGTGGTCCGGGTGCCCTACGCCGTCGCCCTCGGGCTGCTCGTGGCCGTGCTGGACCTGATCCCGGTCGTCGGCTCGACCATCGGCGGCGCGCTGGTCACCCTGGTCGCGCTGACCGTGTCGCTTCCGGTGGCGCTGGCCAGCCTGGTGTTCTACATCCTCTACCGCCTGCTGGAGGACTACCTGCTCATGCCGCGGGTCATGGACCGCGCGGTGAACGTCCCACCGGTGCTGACGATCGTCGCCCTGCTGATCGGCGGCTCGTTGCTCGGCATCGTGGGGGCGTTCCTGGCGATCCCGGCCGCCGCGGCCGTCGAGCTCATCGTGACCGAAGTGGCCTGGCCGAAAATCGAGGGCGCCTGAAAACGGCACTCACGTCACCTGAGCGCCGCTGTCCCGGCATGATCGGCGCATGAGCCGCCCTCCTGCCAGCCGACCTGCTGTGCGTGACCTGCTCGGCCTGGCACCCGGATCCCTGTTCGACCTCGATGCGGTGGACCCCGCCGCGAGGCCAGGCTTCACCCACGGCAAGAAGCGGGCCCGTGCCGAGGTGCTGGCCCTCGGTGGCCGGTTCGGAGAGTTGCACACCCGGTTGCACGCGGCCGGCAAGGGCGGCGCCCGTGACCGGCTGCTGCTGCTCGTGCAGGGCACCGACTGCTCGGGCAAGGACGGCATCGCCCGGCACGTCATGCGGCTGTTCGAGCCGATGTGGCTGCACTACGCCGCCTTCGACAAGCCCACCGACGAGGAACGCCGCCACCATTTCCTCTGGCGGATCCGCCGCCAGCTCCCGGAGGCCGGGCAGATCGCCATGCACAACCGGTCGCACTACGAGGACGTCCTCGTCGCCCGGGTACACAATTTGGTGCCCGAGGCGATCTGGCAGAAGCGCTACAGCGAGATCAACCTCTTCGAGAAGCGCCTCACCGACGACGGCCTGCGGCTGGTCAAGGTGATGCTGCACATCTCGGCTGACGAGCAGCGGACCCGCCTGCAGGCCCGGCTGACCGACCCCGCGAAGCGCTGGAAGTACAACCCCGGCGATGTCGACGAACGGCCCTTCTGGCCCGCCTACAAGGCGGCCTACGAAGCCGCGCTGGCACAATGCAGCACGGCCGCGGCGCCGTGGTTCGTCGTACCCGCGGATCACAAGTGGTACCGCGACTGGGCCGTCGCCCACCTTGTGCTGGAGGCACTGGAGGAGATGGACCCGCAGTACCCGCCCCCCGACTTCGACGTAGCCGCTGAACGTGCCCGCCTCGAAGGGAGCGCCTGACCGCCATGCGCCTGCGCCTCACCCCCCGCGAGGACTCGTTCTACGCGTTCTTCACCCAGGCGGCGGAGAACCTTGTCACCGGTGCCGACCTGCTGGGCCAGATGATGACCAACGGCAACGACCGGGCGGCGCTGGCCGAGAAGCTCAAGGACGTCGAGCACGCCAGCGACGAGGTCACCCACGCGGTGTACAAGCAGCTCAACAGCACCTTCATCACCCCTTTCGACCGGGAGGACATCTACGCGCTCGGCTCCACCCTCGACGACGTGATGGACGCGATGGAGGCGGCCGGCGACCTCGTACTGCTGTACGGGCTGGAGCAACTGCCCAACGAGATCGAGCAGATCGTCGACGTGCTGGCCCGCTGCGCCCGGGTCACCGCCGAGGCGATGCCCCGGCTGAAGTCGATGAAGGACCTGGAGGACTACTGGATCGAGGCCAACCGCCTGGAGAACGAGGCCGACCAGGCCTACCGCCGCCTGCTCAAGCGGCTGTTCTCCGGCGAGTACGACGCCTTGACGGTGCTCAAGCTCAAGGAGGTCGGCGACATGCTGGAGGAGGCGGCTGACGCCTTCGAGCACGTGGCCAACGCGGTGGAGACGATCGTCGTCAAGGAGTCCTGAGCGTGCAGACCGCGCTCGTCCTGATCATCATCGTCGTCGCGCTCGGCTTCGACTACACCAACGGGTTCCACGACGCGGCCAACGCGATCGCCACGACCGTGGCCACCCGGGCCATGACGCCCCGGGCCGCGCTGCTCATGGCGGCGGTGTTCAACGTCCTCGGCGCCCTGATCTCGACGGCGGTGGCCAAGACGGTCGGGTCGGGCATCATCGCCAAGCCGATCGGCAATCCGGGCCTGGTGCTCGTGCTGGCCGCCCTGCTCGGGGCGATCACCTGGAACCTGATCACGTGGTACTTCGGCCTGCCCTCGTCGTCGTCGCACGCCCTGATCGGTGGCCTGGTCGGCGCAGCGCTCGCCGCCTCGCACGGCGTGCAGTGGGCCGGCCTGCTCGACAAGGTGGTGATCCCGATGGTGGTGTCGCCACTGATCGGGTTCGGGGTGGCCTATCTGTTCATGCTGGGCCTGCTGTGGGTGTTCCGCCGGGCCAACCCGCGCAAGGCCAATCGGGGGTTCCGGTGGGCCCAGATCGGCTCGGGCGCGGCGATGGCCTTCGGCCACGGCACCCAGGACGCGCAGAAGACGATGGGCGTGATCGCGCTGGCCTTGTTCACCTCGGGCCACATCCACACCTTCTACATCCCCTTGTGGGTGGTGTTTGCGGCGGCGCTGGCGATCAGCCTGGGGACGTACGCCGGTGGCTACCGGATCATGCGCACCCTCGGCCGCCGGGTCATCCAGCTCACCCCGGCCGGTGGCTTCGCGGCCCAGACGGTGGCCTCGGCGGTGCTGTTCGGCACCGCGCACCTCGGCCTGCCGATCTCGACCACCCACGTCATCACCTCCTCCGTCATGGGGGTGGGTGCCACCAAGCGGCTCTCGGCGGTGCGGTGGGGCGTGGCCGGCAACATCGTCACGGCCTGGGTCCTCACCATCCCGATGGCCGGCCTGGTGGCCGCGGTGGCCTACGGCCTGCTGTCCCTGTTCGGGTTGTAGGCCGGGTCGCGGCGGGTTCTCGCCCGGCGGTCAGGGGCGCCGGCCGCGCGCGGTCCTCGTTCGTTCCAGCACGAAGGCGCTGGGGTGCAGGCCGCCGCTGGCCAGTCGCACCTCGCGCAGCACCCGGACGCCGGGAGCTCTCCGCACCGACCGGCGGAACAATTCCTTGTCCTCGGTCAGCAGGACCGCCCGGCCGTCGGCCCGCAGCACCCGGTTGAGCTCGGCGAGGAAGGCCGGGTAGAGCACGATGTTGGCGGCGTGTGACCCGACCCGCTTGCCGAAGGGCAGGTTGGCAACCACCCGGTCCACGGACCCGGTCGCGACCGGCAGCCGGGCCGCGTCGGCGCGCAACGGGCCGCCGCCCCACATCGGCCGGTTGGCCGCCGCCGCGGCCAGCGCCGTCGGGGACGAGTCGCTGCCGATGAGCACCGCCGTGCCGTCGTACGCGAACGCCTCCACCAGCAGCGTGCCGGAGCCGCAGAAGGGGTCGTACACGACCTGGCCGGCCCCGACCTTGAGGAGCTGGACCAGCAGGGCCGCGACGACCGGGTTGGTCGAGGCCGGCAGGCGCGCCATCGTGGGAAAGCGGCTGGAGCGGTACAGGGCGCCGACCTGGGCCAGCAGCAGGTCGCCGCGGCGGGTGAGGTTGACCTGCCAGTCGCGCGGGTCGTTCCGCCAGCCCAGCTCGGCGGCGACGAGGTCACGCAGCTCCCAGCGGTCGGCCAGCGGATCGACCCGGAAGCTGATCACCGCGGCGTCCAGGGCGCTGAGGACGCCGGTGGCCTGTGATCGTCGCAGCGCCGCGATCGCCGCCGCCGGACCGGCCGCGAGACCGGGCTCGTGTCCGCCGAGGACCACGGACAGTGCGGAGTACATCCGCAGGCCCGCAACCTCGCGCAGCGGCCCCCGGCAGTCGAGGACCGCCGCGTCGCCGTATCGCCGGATGCGCGTCATCGCCGGTGGCCCGATGTCGTGGCACTGCTGCAGCAACCGCTCTACGGCACCCGGCAGGCTCTCCAGGTGGACGGTGTCGCTGACGGTCCGGGCAAGGTCGATGGCACGACGCTAGCGCGCCGTGCCATCGACAGCCTGTCCGAGCAGTACGCCTAGCCGTGACCGGGCTGGGCCGTCGCGTTGACGTGCACGGCCCCACCGAAGGCGCCGATCTGCGCGTCGGTCCAGTGCAGCGCGGCGGGCACCTGCACGTCGATCCAATGGCCCGCGGCATCACGGAAGCTGAGCAGCGCGGTGGCGGGATCGTCGCGGCTCACCAGGCCCGTGCCCGCGCCGACGACAACCCGGGTACCCGTGGTCAGCGGCGTCTCGTCCGTAGAGGCGAGCATGACGACCAGCTTGCCGACGAAGGAGTCCACGTTCTTGTCGGGATCGCCGACCGCGCCGATCGTCAGGACGAAGTCGTTGACGCCCTGGATCTCCCAGCCGGCCGGCACGGAGTCGACGGTGTAGCCGTCGGGCTGCCTGCCGGTGTAGTCCACCAGCTTGATCGGGCGTGCCTGCGGCGGCACGACCGTACGGGCCGCCCGGCCCGCGGCCGGTGGAGCCTGCGCCGATGGCGCACCGGGCTGGTTGACCAGCACGATCGCGCCCACCGCCGCGGCCGCAACGAGCGCGACGCGGGTGCCGCCGCGACGCATCCGCCGGCGGGTCAGGGCGCGCTGGCCCCGTGCCACGTCGGCGTCGACGACATCGTTCGGGACTGCGGCGCCGGGCCGGCCGGCGCGGGTGAGCATGGTGTGTAGATCGGTCATGGGATGCTCCTTGAGGTCACTGAGGGGGAGAGTGCGGCGCGCAGCTGGTCGAGGCCACGGGCGGTCTGGCTCTTGACGTTGCCTTCGCTGCACCTGAGGGCGTCGGCCGTCTCGGCGACGGTCAACTCATAGATGTGCCGAAAGACGACGGCGGTCCGCATGCCGGGCGCCAGCCCGGCCAGGGCTGCATAGAGCGGGCCGAACTCTCGGTCCTCCTGGGCGGCGGGAGGGTCCGGAAGCTGAGCCAGCGCCAACTCCCGCCGCCGGAACGGCCGTCGCCGCTCGTCGTGCAGGGCGTTGGCGAGCACCCGACGTGCGTAGCCGTCTGGTCCGTTCTCCGGGCGGATCCGCGGCCAGGCGAGGTAGAGCCGGGTGAGGGTGGTCTGTACGAGGTCCTCCGCAAGGTGCGCGTCGCCCGCGGTCAGCAGCGTCGCGGTCCGGACGAGGCCTGGCCGGGCCCGGACAACGTACGCGCGGAAGGCCTCTTCACGACTCGGCTTCATACCCCTACTACGAGATCGACCGATCCGACGTTGCGTGCCGGTCACGGCTAATCCCGGGCGAAGCTGACGTCGGTGTCCCAGCGGGTGAAACCGAGCCGTTCGTACACCCGGATCGCGTTGGTGTTGGACTCGTCGACGTAGAGCATCGCCTGGGCCAGCCCCCGGCCGCGCAGGTAGCGCAGGCCGGCCAGCGTCAGGGCCGGCCCCAGGCCCAGCCCCTGGGCGGCCGGATCGACGCCGACGACGTAGACCTCACCGATCGGCTCGTGCATGTGCTCTCCCGTACCCTGCCCGGCGCCATCTCCGGGCGCCTTCCCCCCGTGCACCTTGGTCCAGTGGAAGCCCACGATCGCCTCGTCGGCGGCGCGTTCGGCGAGCAGGAAGCCGGCCGGGTCGAACCACGGCTCCCGCTCGCGGGTGCGTACCTCCTCGATGCTCCAGCGGCCCTGGTCCGGGTGGTCGGCGAAGGCCCGGTTGTTCACCTCGGTCCAGGCCCGCTCGTCCTGCCCGGGTACGAACGGCCGCACGGTGATCCCCTCCGGGAGCACCGGTGCCGGCAGCGGTGCGAACAGCGACCGCCGCATCTGCCACAGCACCCGCTCGCGGCGGAAGCCCAGCCGCCGGGCCAGCGCCGCCGCGGCCGGATGCTGGCCGTGCGCCCACAGCCGCAGCCGACCGTCGGGGGTCTCCCGCAGCAGCCGCTCGACCATCGCGCTGGCCACGCCCTGGCCGCGGGCCTCGGGCAGCACGGCGAGCTCGGCGGCCGACCCGTCGACGGCGTCGGTGATGTCGATGTGGGCGTACCCCACCAGCGTGGTCGTCCCGCCTTCCTTGGCGCGGCGGGCCAGGAGGTGCCGGGCGTCGGGATCGCCGCCGTAGCGCAGGTGCAGCGTGACGTGCTCGGACAGCGGGCTCATCCCGTCGGCGTCGGTTACGGTCTCGACGAGGCCGAGCACGGCCGTGACGTCGTCGGGCGACAGGCGCAGTGACACGTCGAGGGACAGCGGCGTCGTGAGCGACATCCGGGCTAGACCACGTTGGCGCGTACCGGTGGAGCGACGAACTTGTAGCCCACCTGCCGCACCGTGCCGATGAGGGACTCGTGCTCGGCGCCGAGCTTGGCGCGTAGCCGGCGGACGTGCACGTCGACCGTGCGGGTGCCGCCGAAGTAGTCGTACCCCCAGACCTCCTGCAGCAACTGGCCGCGGGTGAACACCCGCCCGGGGTGCTGGGCGAGGAACCGGAGCAGCTCGAATTCCTTGTACGTGAGGTCGAGGGGCCGCCCGCGCAGCCGGGCGGTGTAGGTGTCAGGGTCGATGGTCAGCTCTCCGGCGCGGACCACCGAGGACTCGTCGCCGCTCGCGGTCAGCCGGCCCACGGTCAGGCGCAGCCGGGCCTCGACCTCGGCTGGGCCGGCGGACTCGAGCAGGACGTCGTCGACGCCCCAGTCGGCGGAGATGGCGGCCAGGCCGCCCGCGACGAGAACGGCCAGCAGCGGGACGCCGATCCCGGTGGTCCGCAGCAGGCGGCAGGTGGCACGGGCCACGGTCAGGTCCGAACGGGCGTCGACCACGACCACGTCGGCGGCCGGGCCGTCGATCAGCGGCCGGACGTCGAGCGGGGCGCCCTTGACCGTGTGGGTGAGCAGGTCGAGGGCCGGCAGGACGGCGGCGGGCATGTCGTTGGTGAGCACCAACAATTCCACGCAGGCACCTCCGTCCGGATAGGGCGGCACTGCCCGGTCATGGGTCTTGGCATGCAGGATAGCCGAGTGGCCGAGACGGTAGCGCTGAAACTGCGGACTGCTGATGGCGGCTCAACATTCCTGGCACGTCTGGCACCATCCCTACGTGAATGTCCTGACGTCGCGGCCGGTGCACCTGCTTGGCGGCGCGGTCACGATCCTCTTTCTGGCCGCGGCGGTCACCGCCGCCGCGCGGGCGGGGACACCCGCCCTGCTGGCCGCCGTGGCCGGCGTCCAGGCCCTGCTGATCGTCGGCTGGATGATGGCGACCGACCCGCCCAGCCCCCGGGCGGTCGCCGCCGTCGCGATCGGCACCGCCGCTGCATCCGACTTCCTGGCGGCCTTCGCCACCCGGCCCTCGCTGGCTTCGCTGTCCGGTGTGCTGGGGCTGTCGGTGCTCGCGACGATCGTCGTACAGCTGGCCAGGGGTGTCGCCCGGGCCCGGGTCACCGAGGCGATGGCCGCGACCCTCGGGCTCACGGTGGCGGTGGTCTCGGTCGCCGCGATCCTGGTGCTGCGGCGGCAGTACGGCGGCCTGGAGGTCGTCACGGCGGCGGCCATCGCGGGGGGTGTCGGGCTGATGACCGCCCGGTTCGTCGACTTCGTCCTGCCGGTCCCGCACCTGGCACCCGGCGTCGCCCACGGGGGCCTCGGGATCGTCATCGGCAGCATGACCGGCACCGCGGCCGGCGCCTTCTTCGCCTCCGTACCCTCACTGTCGGCGCAGGCCGGCGCGTTCTTCGCCTGGGCGGTGGCGCTGGTCGCGGTGCTGGCCGACCTGGCCGCGGCCTACGCGATCGCCTCCGCCCCGACCCGGCCGCGCTACTCCTTCGTCGCCGGGCCGCTGATGGCGCTGGTGGCAGTCGCCCCGATCGCCTACGTCCTGGCCTCCCTGCTGGTCACGAGATGAAGCGCCTGATCGTCGGGCTGATCCTGCTGGTGGTGCTCGCGGTCGCTGCCGACCGCGTCGCCCTGGCCGCGGCGCAGACCGAGCTGGCGACCGGGATCCAGAGCGAGGAGCACCTCGCGCGGCGGCCGACGGTCGCGCTGCGTGGCTCCCCGTTCCTGACCCAGGCGCTGAGCGGTCACTACACCGGCGGTCGGGTCACCATCGCCGAGCTGACGGTCGACAAGCTGCGGCTGAAGAACCTGGTCGTCGACCTCACCGACGTGTCCGTGCCGCTGGGGGACCTCGTCGTCAGCCGGGTCCGCCAGGTGCCCGTCGGCCTGGTCACGGGCACCGCGCTGATCACCTACGCCGACCTGGCCGCCGCCACCGGCGTGGCAGGCCTGCAGATCCGGCCCAAGGGCGACGAGCTCGAGTTGGAGGCGCCGGTCACCTATCTGGGCCAGACCGTGCGGGTCGTCGCCTCGGCCCGGGTCGGCGTGCAGGGGGGGGCCCTGCGGATCACCTCCGGGCAGGTGCGCGGCGTGCCGCTGCCCTCGGCGGTGGCCAACGCGGCGTTGGGCCGGCTGGCCGCTGCGGTGCCGCTGGACAACCTGCCGTACGGCATGACCGTCCAGTCCTTCCGCGTGACCGCCGCCGGCCTCGAAGTGACGGCCCTGTCCCGCAACGCCGTCCTGCGGACCACCCAGCCCTGACCGGGCCGGAGGGCTCAGCCGCTCGCTCCGGGCAGCGATGCCTCGACCATCGTGCCCTCGATGCGCACCGTGAACACCGGCTGCGGCGCCGTGGCCGGGCCGTGCACCACCGCGCCGTCGGCCAGCCGGAAGGTGCTGCCGTGCCACGGGCAGACCACGCACCGGTCGGGGCCGGAGCCGGTGACCTCCCCCTCGTGCAGCGGCGCGGACAGGTGGCTGCACAGGTCGGCAAGTACCGCGACCGTCTTTCCCGTACGGAGAACGAACACCGGGACGTCATCGACCATCTTGCGCACCGGCTCGCCGTCACCGAGGTCGTCGAGCGGGCACACCGGGCGCCAGCCCGGGGACACCCGGTGCGGCACGTCCTCGGTGTGGTTGGCGCCGCCGGCCTGGTGGAAGGAGATGTGCCCGCCGAGCACCCCACCCACCGAGAGGGTGCCGATACCGAGCAGGGCCAGCCGGCGGCCGACGCGGCGCCGGCCACCGGCGCGGGCCACCAGCGAGGCGGCGAACAGCGCCAGCGACACCGTGTTGGACACCGCGTGTACCAGGCCCACCCGGGCCTGTTCGGGGTGCTGGTCGGAGAAGTCCACGGCTCCGGACAGCGCGGCCGGCAACGCGGCGGCGATCCCGGCCGCCACCAGGGTGTCGGCGCCCTTCTCCGCGCCGGGGACGCGATCGAGCAGCGCGGCCGACAGCCATGCACCGATCGGCACCTGGACGAGCATCGGGTGTGCCGGATGCCCGATGGGCACGCCGTGCAGGATGTCCCGCAGGGCCTGCGGCTGCACGACCTTGGCGACCAACCCCTGGGCCGGCTCCGCGATCGCGTCGAGCGGCTTGGCCTGTTCGAGGCGCTTGATCAGATCGAAAGGCTGCATGGCCGTCGATGTTCCCTGTTGATCACGATCCAACCGGGGGAATCCTCCTGACACCTGGCAGGTTGCCTAGGGTATGGCCCCAGGAGTGCTCGCCAAGGTCGCGGTGCTGGTCGCCGTACTGGGCGCGGCGACAGCAGCGGGCCTCCTGATGCGGCGGCGGTCCGGGCGCCCCCGGACCCAGCCGGCCGACCGTCCGGCCCTCGACGCCGACCTGCTGGCCGGCCTCGGCGTTCCCGCGGAGAAGGTCACGCTCTTGCAGTTCTCCTCCGCCTTCTGCGCGCCCTGCCGGGCGACCCGGCGGATCCTCCAACAGGTAACCGCGATGATGCCCGGCGTGCACCACGTCGAGGTCGACGCCGAGTCCCACCTGAGCGAGGTTCGCACCCTCGGAATCCTGCGTACCCCCACCACCCTCGTGCTCGATTCCGACGGCCGGGTACGCAACCGGGTCGTGGGCCAGCCGCGCCGCGATGACGTGCTGAGTGCGCTCGCACCACTGGTCGGGACGCTAGTCCCAAAAAATGGGACGCCTGGGGTGGTCCGATGAATGCTAGGCTGCCACGCATGACCGCCCTGCTGACCAAGCGCCGCGTGGTCGACTTCTGCCGCATCGGCAGCTGCGCCTGTCGTTGACCCTGACCTCCGCGCCCATTCCCCGCGCACCGTCAGGAGTCACCACCCATGTCCATCGATCCGAGGGGTCCACGCTTCTCCGCGTGGCTGACCTCCATCGTTCTCGCCACCGTCCTGCTCACCGGGAGCGGCTGGCTGCTGCTCGCCCAGGCCGTCGTCTTCGCCAGCGCCGTGGCCTTCGGCATGCGCCGGTCACCGTACGGCTGGCTGTATCGCCGACTCCTCGCGCCCCGGCTCGGCAAGCCGGTCGAGGTCGAACCCGAGGCGCCCGTGCGGTTCGCCCAGACCGTCGGCCTGGCGTTCGCGCTCGTCGGCGCCGTGGGCTTCCTGTCCGGGGCCACCGTCGTCGGCGTCGTGGCCACGGCCCTGGCGCTGGCCGCCGCATTCCTCAACGCCGCCTTCGGCTTCTGCCTGGGCTGCGAGATCTACCTCACCTATCTCCGA
Source organism: Pseudonocardiales bacterium (assembly GCA_003244095.1). GTDB lineage: Bacteria > Actinomycetota > Actinomycetes > Mycobacteriales > QHCA01 > QHCA01. The sequence continues at coordinate 12,833 of QHCA01000365.1, forward strand.
CTCACCCGTAAGGGAGTGACCGCATGAGCCGCAACGACGTACTGGTCTCGGCCGACTGGGCCGAGCAGAATCTCGACACCCCCGGTGTCGTCTTCGTCGAAGTCGACGAGGACGTCAGCGCCTACGACAAGGGCCACATCGCGGGTGCGGTGAAGCTCGACTGGAAGAAGGACCTGCAGGACCCGGTCCGCCGGGACTTCGTGGACAAGGCCGGGTTCGAAGCGCTGCTGTCGGAGCGCGGGATCTCTAACGACGACACCGTGGTCCTGTACGGCGGGAACAACAACTGGTTCGCCGCCTA
>QHCA01000366.1 GCA_003244095.1 Pseudonocardiales bacterium
CCGACCAGGATCACGTCCGGGTCCTGCCGCATGGCGGCCCGCAGGGCGGTGCCGAAGTCCTCGGTGTCGACGCGTACCTCTCGCTGGTTGATCATCGCGAGCTTGTCGAAGTGCAGGACCTCGATCGGGTCCTCGATGGTTACGACGTGGACCTCGCGCTCCTTGTTGACCAGGTCGACCATGCCGGCCAGCGTCGTCGTCTTGCCCGACCCGGTCGGGCCGGTGACCAGGACCAGGCCGCGCGGCTCCAGGGCGAGCGAGGCGAGGACCGGGGGCAGGCCCAGCTCGTCCAGCGGGATCGCACCGATGCTGACCCGGCGGAAGACCAGCCCGGCACTGCCACGGGCCCGGAAGGCGTTGACCCGGAATCGGCCGCAGTCCGGGATCGAGTACGCGAAGTCGGCCTCGTTGGTACGCCGGAAGATGTCGGCCAGGTCCGCACGCAGCACCTGGGCCACCATGTGCTCGGTATCGGCCGCGGTCAGCGAGCGCACCTGCAAGCGACGCAGCCGGCCGTCGATACGGACGCGCGGAGGGGAGCCGACCTTGCAGTGCAGGTCCGATCCCGCGCATTCCACGAGCGCACGCAGGAAGGGCTCGATGCTCAGCAGCGTGTCGTCGCTCACGTTGTCAGACTTCGGCAGTCTCGCTGCCCCTCTTGACCGTGAGCGCCGATCGACTTGGCTCAGCTGACGGTGGCGATCAGGTCACCCTCCTGGATGACGTCACCCTCGCTGACCGCCAGCAAGGTCACCGTACCGGTGGACTCGCTCAGCACCGGGATCTCCATCTTCATCGACTCGAGGATCACCAGGGTGTCACCGTCAGTGACCGAGTCGCCCTCGGCAACCATGACCTTCCAGACGTTGGCCACCATCTCGGCGCGGATCTCCACGGGCATGGACGCTCCTTTCAGGGTGCACCGCTTCTCAAGCGACCGGTCCCATCCAATCAGGCGCGCATCCGGCCGATCAGCCCGGTGTCGTAGGAGCCACGAGCGAAGCCCGTATCGGCGAGCAACTCGGTGAAGAACGGCAGGTTGGACTTGGGCCCCTCGATCACGAAGGCCTCGACGGCGCCGGCCGCTCGCAGCAGGGCCCCCTCCCGGTCGGGCGCCCAGACGCAGAGCTTGGCCATCAGCGGGTCGTAGTACTGGGTGACGGTGTCGCCCGCGGCGTAACCGGCGTCCACCCGGATCCCCTTCCCCGCCGGCTGCTCCCAACGCCGGATCGTGCCGGGTGAGGGAAGGAAGCGGCGCGGGTCCTCGGCGTACACCCGGAACTCCAGGGCGTGCCCGCGCGCGACGGGCGGTGCGGCGCCGAACGTCGGGGGCTGCCTGGCGGCGATCCGCAACTGCTCCTCGACCAGATCGAGGCCGGTCACCAGCTCCGTCACCGGGTGCTCGACCTGCAACCGGGTGTTCATCTCGAGGAAGAAGAACTCGCCACCCTCAGCCGTGTCGACCAGGAACTCCACCGTGCCCGCGCCGCGATAGCCGATCGCCTCGCCGGCCCGCACGGCGGCCGCCAGCATGCGAGAACGAAGCCGGTCGTCGACCCCTGGCGATGGCGTCTCCTCGGCGACCTTCTGGTGCCGTCGCTGCACCGAGCAGTCCCGCTCGCCCAGCGCGACGACCCGGCCGTCGGCCAGCCCGAGGATCTGCACCTCGACATGCCGCGCCGCGGGTACGAACCGCTCGAGCAGGATCGCCGGGGAGCCGAAGAACCGCTCTGCGCGGGTGCGCGCCGTCTCGAACGCCCCGCGCAGCGCCGGCTCGTCGGCCACGACGGCCATGCCGATGCCGCCGCCCCCCGCCGACGCCTTGACCATCAGCGGGTACCCGACCGCACCGGCCCTCGCCACCGCGTCGTCGAAGTCGGTGACCGCCTGGCGGGTACCCGGTGCGACGGGCACCCCGGCGTCGGACATCAGGTTGCGCGCCGCGATCTTGTCCCCCATCGCCTCGATCGACTCCGGCGTAGGCCCCACCCAGGTCAGGCCGGCCGCGCCGACCGCACTGGCGAAACCGGCGTTTTCGGACAGGAAGCCGTAGCCGGGGTG
>QHCA01000367.1 GCA_003244095.1 Pseudonocardiales bacterium
CCGCCGGCCCCCGCCCCCCCCCCGCCGGCACTGCCGCCGACGCCGCCGGCACCCGGCCCGGGCCCCTGGCCCACGCCGGGTCCGACCCCGACGCCGTCACCGACCCCGAGTGGATCGTCGAGTGGGTCGCCGTCGCCGTCGCCATCACCGTCGGCGTCGCCCACGCCGAGCCCGGCACCGTCGTGCCCGTCGCCCACCCCGACGCCGTCGACGTCACCGAGCCCTTCGCCGAGCCCGTCCGCCAGCGGGTCCCCCACGCCGAGCCCGGCACCGTCGTGCCCGCCGGTCGGGGTCAGCCCGTCGCCGACCCCCGTTCCGGTGACGAGCTCGGCAGCGGCGGTTCCCGATCCGGTGCCGTCGTCGCCGGCCGCCGTTCCAGCACCGATTCCTGCGCCGGTCAGCAGCCCGGTGGCCGACCCGGTGCCGTCGCCGAGCCCCTCCGCCGCCTGAGCCCGACAGCGGGGCTGGTTGTCGGGACGGGCCTTTCAGCCACCTCCCGGCACGCCGGTCGGCCGCAAACCCTTGATCTGTAGCCCCAGGCAGGGCACGGTTCGAAGTAGGGCCAGTGCTGCTGGCACAGGGGAGGGGACGTTTGTGGCGCTGAACGGGTTCGTGGTGGCCGTCACCCGCATCGACGCCCAGTGGCGGGTGGACCGGCTGCCGGACGGGCTGCAGGCCGACCTGGCCGGTCTGGTCGCCGTGTTGACTCAGCAGGGCGGCGAGGGTGGGGCGATCGGCCTGATCGACGTTGCCGATGAATTCTTCGTAGCGGTGCGGGCGCTCCCCGGCGGGTCCCTACGATTGTTGCTGTCCGACGTCACCGCGGCGGTCGAGTGGGATCTGGCCCGGCAGGTCCTCGATCGGCTCGGTGAGGATCCGCCCGAAGAGGATGAGCTCGACGAGATCTGGCCGGTCGGCGACATGGGCATCTTCGCCGATCTCGGGCTGGGGGAAATGGACCTGGGGACGATCTTGGACGACCTCGACCTGTACGCCGACGAGATGCTCCTCGACATCGCCCGCAGGGTAGGTTTTGCCGAGCCGCTGCAGGCCGCAGTCGACCACACTGGCCACTAGCCGGACGCTGCCGTACACACCGTTCTTACACCACCGAAAGGAGGCCGACGTGCCGTACTTCGCCGCCGCGCTGGCCCACAAGCCCTCGGGCTGGACGGCGGTCGAGCTCGACCTCGACGGAGTCGACGACGTGCTCGGCCTTGCCGACCTCATGCGCGAGGTGGAGGAGCAGGCCGAGATGACGCTGCTCTTCCTGGAGGAGGACGACGTCTATGTCGCCATCGTCCGCATCGACAGTGGCGAGGAACCCCGCATCTTCGTCTCCGACAGCCGGGCGGGCGACGAGTCGCGGGTCGCCGAGATGCTCCTGGAAGAGGTGGGCCGCCCGGTGCCGGTGCCGTTCTCGGTCGACGACGAGATCTCCGACGAGCCCGACCCCGCCGCGGAGAAGGCCCCCGACGACACGGGGGAGAGCACCGACGCCATCCCGGCGGGCGACTCCGACCTGCTCACCGATCTCGGTACGCCGGCCGCCGAGCTGTTGGCGCTGTGCGCCCACGAAGGGCTGCTGCCGGCCGACGTGATCACCGCGGCCGCCGAGCGCGCCGGGTGCATCGACGAGCTCGAGGAGATCCGCGAGGGGTGAGTCCGCCGAGTCCGCCATACGAGCTGTGGATGCGCTCAGCTCTGTCGGCCGCGGCTGCCGCGGCCGCCGGTGGCGACGTGCCGGTGGGAGCCGTACTCGTCGATCCCTCCGGCGCAGTGGTGGCCCAGGCCGGCAACGAGCGCGAGCGGGCCGGTGACCCGACAGCGCATGCCGAGATGCTCGCCCTGCGGGCCGGTGCTTCGCGCGTCGACGGGTGGCGGCTGGACGGCTACACCCTCGTCGTCACCCTCGAGCCATGCACGATGTGCGCCGGCGCCCTGGTGCTGGCCCGGGTGTCGCGGCTGGTCTACGGCGCCGCGGACCCCAAGGCGGGTGCGGTCGGATCGTTGTGGGACGTCGTACGTGACCGCCGCCTGAACTCCCGGCCGGAAGTGGTGTCCGGGGTGCTGGCCGACGAGTGCGCCGCCCTGCTGCGCGACTTCTTCGCGACGCATCGTGGGTGAGGCCCCTTGCGCGTCCGCCGTGACCCAGGCCCCGTCGGGCCGGTGCTGACCGGACCAGCCGGCCCTGGATCACCACGGCCGTCGCCGAGCGCCCCTGCCCAGGATGCCGCCGGGCATCGGTCGTGGCGGGGTCGCGTTCACGGCGCGGGCTCGGTAGGCCAGCACGATCCCGTCGTCACGACGCAGCACCCGGCGGGCACCGTCGTTGGTGCGCATCGTCACCTGACCGACGGTGGGATCGCGCTGCACCGAGACCACGGTTGCGCCGTCCGGGAACACATCTCCTTCCGTCACCGACCACGCCTTCACTGACTGGGGCCGCCTCATCGCTGTCCAGCCCTCGGGTCGTGGCGATGCCGGCCGGCCCCGGCGGCATGGCGCCGTCGCGGCGGAGCGCGCTTCTCTCCCTGTTCTGGATTGCCGCAATCCGGGCACGGCCGGGTCGCCTGATCTATCCAGCCCAGCCCGCCGCAAGACGGGCACGTGGGTTCGCCGCTCTCGGGTGGCGATGCCGGCATCATGGGGTGCCACTCGTCGTAGGTTCGCGGCTTGTCGACTGGCATCGAGGCCCTTGCGATCCTGTTCGCACCGAGGACGTACAAGGTGAGCGCTGCCCGTACGGCGTGGTGGTTGCCATGCATCGAGCACAGTGCCCTCGGCCACTCCGGACAGGAGGGTCGCGCGGTGCCGCCGGTGCGTTTGGTGCCGATCGGCCGCTGCTTCCGCTCCGCCGCTCATCGGCACTACAGTCGGTGCTCAGGTCATCGACGAAGGACGGGGCAGTGGCAGAGCCGGGGGAGTTGCGTGCCTTCGTGCAGCGCGCGGGCCTGACGCCGGAGCAATTCGCTCGCAGGCTCAACATGTACGCGGCTGGCTTGGGGCTGCCGAACCGGCTGGACCCCAAGACGCCGTACAAATGGTTTCGCGGTTCCGTACCACGCGAGCCCTGGCCAGCGCTGGCCGCGGCAGTGCTTGGCACCGAGCTTGCAACTGATGTTCGCCCAGCGGACCTCGGGTGGACGGCAACCGGTCGAGGGGTCGAGTGCGTGCCCGCCAACATCGGGCTCCTCCTACCCTGGACGGCAAGCGGTGCCGTCACCGCGATCACGGAGGTAGCGGAGCCCGATGCGATGAAGCGCCGAGTGTTCCTACAGCTTGTTGGCGGCGCGCTCACGGAGCCGGCCCTTGAATGGCTACTTGCCCGGCCGGCCGAAGACATAGAGAGCTCGGCCGGGCGCCGCATCTTGCACCACCACGTTGACGGCGTCGAGAAGATCACGGCGCAACTGCGCCGGATGGACGACCAGTTCGGCGGTGGCACCGTCCTCGACCTCGTCCAAGCCCACATCCGGTACGTACTCACCCTCCTGCGCAACCACCGATACACGGCCAGCGTGGGTACGAGGCTGCACGGCGCCGCCGCCGAGCTGCTCCGCCTCGCGGGCTGGCTGAGCTTCGACGCCGGCCACCAGGCCCAGGCCCAGCGCTACTGGCTTGCCGCTCTGCGCGGTGCCCACGCAGCCGACGACCGAGCGCTCGGCGCCAACATCCTTGGCTTCATGTCCTGCCAGGCGAAGGATCTCAAGCGGTACGGGGAGGCGACGAAGCTCGCCGAGGCCGCACGCCACGGCTACCCGGGTGCGAGTCCACGCGTCACTGCCATCCTGAGTCTGCGTGCGGCTGAGGCGTACTCGCAAACCGGTGAGGTCGCCGAGTGCACGAACGCGATCGACACGGCTTACGAGGCGGTTCGGGCCACGCCACACGACAGCGACCCCGACTGGTCATATTGGCTCAACGAAGCCCAGGTGAACGCCCAAGCCGGTTACTGCTTCTTGCGTCTCGAGGACTGGCACCGCTCACAGAGCCACCTTCGCACCGCGCTCCGACTCCAGGACGACGCATGCAGCCGCGAGGCCAGCCTGAGGCAAGCTCTACTCGCGATGACCTACGCCCGGCAGGGTGACCCCGAGCAGGCAAGTGAGGTTGGGGCGCGTGCTGTCGACCTGCTCGCCGACGACGTGAACTCACAGCGTTGCGTCGGACACGTCCGCCGCCTGCAGCGGTCGCTCGCCCCATATCGCAAGGTCGCATCGGTCGCCGACTTCGATGAGCGCGTCAATGGCCTATTCGGCGTGCCCGCGTGATGGGGCAGCGTGCCCGCAGTCTGATGTCGAGCACATCGTCGTACGGTGCCGATGACGCCATCAGGCCGAGGATGCCCGTCGCGTGGTCACCGAGATGCACTCCACAATGGAACGGGTCGTGGCCGCGCACACCCCTAGCAAGGATGCCGGCTTGGCTGCGCCACAGATCGGCATCGACCGGTGCGGCGATCACTCTTTTCAACCCGCGGATCATCGACCCATCGGTCGAGACCGACGAGCAGTACGAAGGGTGCCTCAGCTTCGTCGAGCACCAGGATGTCGACGGCCATCGCCGAGAACCGGTGGCCCAGGGTCACCCCCGCCGACGTGGAGCTGCCGGACGGCAGGCGTCTCGGGCACTTCGTGATCCGGTAGCGGCCTGGCTTCGCTGACTGGTGGACGGCCCACCCGCCACGCCCCTGAGCCGTCCTCCGGTAACCTGATCGACGGTGGCGTGTCCGAGCGGCCGAAGGAGCACGCCTCGAAAGCGTGTGAGGATGCAAGTCCTCCGTGGGTTCAAATCCCACCGCCACCGCCCTTGACCAAGCAGCCTGCCGCGACGAGTCGTTGAGGCCTTCAGCGTCTCGGCCGGCCCGTCTCAGTGGGGGTTTCAGGCGGCCTCTTGAGAGCGGACGCCAGCCGGGCAGGTGCCGGCGTTCAGCGCAGCAAGGACGGCATCGACAGTGGCGGAGCGGTCCACGTTTTCGGGGTCGGTGCGCCCCAGCTCGGTGCGCGTGGCGTGCTCGTAGGCGGCTGCAACGCCCTCGAACAGCGCTCCTGGCAGCCCAGCGTCGTGCTAGGTGCGGGCGATCTCGTGCATCTCGTCGTCATCGGGCCAGGCACGTCTCGTGTCGGCGAGGAATTCCGCTCGGACGACGCCGTACACATCTTTAGAGCCGACGCGGCTCCCACCGGCCCCGGTAGACACGATGTCGAGCCACGGGTTCGGCAGGTCCACGAACTTCCCCGCGCGTGGCCCGCAGACATAGACCCGGGCCGGCTCTGCCTCAGCATGTGGCGGTGGGGCGGAGATGGAACCGTCGATGAGGTCACCGCCGGCTGAGGTCAGCACCCGTTCGATCCTGTGCACCGTGGAGGGAGCAGGCAGCATCGCGGGTGGGCGTACGCCCGGGAACCCCCGATCACCCAACCGGCGCCCATCGCGCTGCCCATTGCCCCGGCGCCGACCAGCCCGATAGCCACGACCACCCGCCCGACAGTAGAGAGCTAAGGCGCGCTTCTCAACGCGTGTCCCTCGCCCCTGGGGGTCCAACGCAAGCCGGTCGAACGCTGGATTGCCGGTACGAGACGACGCGGGGTATCGCTGCCCGGTCGAGGGCTATCTTTGTTGGTGCTATGGCCGTTCTGTCCTAGTGTGACGGCCCCCAGCAGACGAGAGAGGCCCACCATGCGTAGGCGCCAGACGCTCACCATCGTCACCATGTCCCTCGTGCTCGGCCTGGCCGGCGTCATGTCCGCGAGCGCGAGTCCGCTCGCGCGCGCCGGCAAGCCGCAGCCCGCCGCGGCGGCGGTCGCGAAGTCGCCGTTCGCGGGCCACGTGGCCGATCCGGTCGCGGCGCCTGGAGCGGTCGCGGCAGCGGACAATCCGTGCGGCTATATCCCGACCGTCCAGCGATTCCGGTTCCACGGCCTGCCGTCGTCCAAGGTCGCCATGCACAAGCAGCCCTTCAGCGCGACACTTGTCACCACGCAGGGCCGGATCACCTTCAAGGCGTTGGCCGCCGACGCACCGTGCACCACCAACTCGTTCAGGTTCCTCGCCCAGCACCAGTACTACGACGACACCCATTGCCACCGTCTGGTGACCTCGGGCATCTTCGTACTGCAGTGCGGCGACGCGACCGGCACCGGCAGTGGCGGCGCCGGGTACGAGTTCAAGGACGAGAACCTGGCCGGTGCCACCTACCCGGCCGGCACCGTGGCGATGGCCAACGCCGGGCCGGACACCAACGGTAGCCAGTTCTTCATCTGCACCAAGGACACCACGCTCAGCCCGGCGTACACGCCCTTCGGGCGAGTGACGGCAGGCATGGACGTACTGCTGAAGATTGATGCTGGCGGCACCGATGATCAGAACTCGGTGGACGACGGATACCCGCTTCTCTACGTGGGTATCTCGACGGTCAAGATTCAGCTGGGCTGATCCTCGGGGGCTACTTCATCTCGGTCGGGCAGATCAGGGCCGTGCGGGTCGCCGGCTTGCTGGCGGCTGCTGTGAGGAGGTGGGCGGTCAGTCCGGTGAGGGCGAGGAGGGCGAGCAGTCCGCAGACACCGGGCCACGCAAGCCAGAGGTAGGCATGTACGCCGAGCCACGAGCCGAGCGTGCCGCCGAGGAAGGCGCAGGTCATGTAGGCGGTGTTGAGCCGGCTGCGCCGGTCGCCGGGCAGAACGAAGATCCTGGTCTGGTTGGCGACCTGGCCGCACTGCACGGCGATGTCGAGGAGCAGGATGCCGCTCAGGAGCGCGACGAAACCAAGCTTTCCGCCCAGGCCCGCCAAGGAGAGGATCGCGGCGGCGGCGATCGCGGCGGCGAAGCAGGCAAGGTTGACGCGACCGGGGCCGGACTGGTCGACGCGGCGTCCGGCGAGCGGTGAGGTGAAGATGCTGCCGGCTCCGACGAGCGCGATCAGCCCTACGGCCGTGGTCCCGAGATGGTAGGTGGGGCCGGTGACCAGTAGCGCCAGGCTTGTCCAGGCGGCGGTGAACCCGGCGAACATCGTTGCCTGGTAGAGGCAGGACCGGCGCAGTTCAGGTTCGGTGCGCAGCAACCGCACGGCGGCGCTGAGCAGGGCAAGGTAGCGCTGCTGTGACGGTGGCCGGGTGGTGGGAAGGGTGCGTACCAGCGCGGCGGCGGAGATGGCCGCGAGCGTTGCAGCCGTGAGGTAGGGGGCTCGCCAGCCCAGCCACTGCCCGAGGATTCCGCTGAAGGTGCGAGCGAGCAGAATCCCACCGAGCAGGCCGCTGAGCAGTGTCCCGGTCACCGCGCCACGCTGGTCGGCGCCGACGAGGGTGGCCGCCATGGGGATCAGGATTTGCGGCACGACCGTGGCCGCTCCAACGAGCACGCTGGCCGCGACGAGCGTGGGGAGAGAGCGTGCGGTGCTCGCGATGATCAGTCCGACGCCGGTGAGCGCGAGCAGGCTCACCACCAGCGGCCGGTGCCGAAGCCGGTCACCGAGTGGGACGAACAGGAAAATGCCAGCGGCGTAGCCGAGCTGCGTCGCCGTCGCGACCAGCGTGGCCGAACCGGGCGAGACATTCAATCCGGCGGCGATCAACGGGGTGATGGCCTGCGGGAAGTAGACGTTGGATACCGCGACGCCGCAGGCAAGGGCGAGTACCAGCACGAGTGCGCGGGGCAGCGGCGGATGGCGGGGTGAGTCGGGCAGCGACACGGTACCTCCTGAGAACCGGTATAACTGGTTCTGAGCAAGGTACCAGTCAAACCGGTTCCCGCGTACGGTGGAGTCGTGCCGAACGCCGACGAATTGATCCAGTTCCGGGAGGGTGCCGGTCGGCTGTGCCTGGACTTCCTCCGGACGCTCCGGTTCGCCGGCAGCGATCACGCGGTCGAGGAACTGGCCGGTCCGGCCGAGCTCGCGGCGTGGATCACCCGGTTCAGCCCCGACCGCACAGCGCCATCGAACCCCCCGACCGTCGCGCAGGCACGGGAGGCTCGCCTGCTACGCGAGGCCATCCGCAGCGTGCTCGCCAGTGCCCGATCGACATCCGGCGACGCACCCGGTTTGCGACGGGCGCGCGGTCGGATCAACGCCGCCGCCGCTCGACTGCCCGGTGCCCCGGCACTGGACAACGCCAACACGGTGCGCTGGGACACCGGTGACGGGGTGACCACGATGCTGTCGCTCATCGCGCGCGACGCAATCGACCTCGTCTCCTCAGCGCGGCTGCCGCGGGTGCGAAACTGCGCAAATCCCCAATGCGGTGCGCTGTTCCTGGACAACTCACGCCCCGGCACACGCCGCTGGTGCTCGATGAACAGCTGCGGAAACCTAGCCAAGAAGGCTGCGTTGCGCCAGAAAGCGGGGCCCGCGTGACAGGCGATAGGACGCGGGATCAGTCACCAGAGCTTGGCCGCGGCCAGCAGTGCCGTGCGGGCGTGCCCGGTGTGGGAGTCGTTGCGGGTCGTGGTCCTGGTGGCGAGGTAGAGGGTGTTGATCGGGGAGTCGGCGGTTTGCAGGACCTGGACCAGCCGGCCGCTGGCCAGGTCGTCGGCGCACAGGTAGTGCGGCAGGACGGTCGCCCCCGCCCCAGCAACGGCGGCGGCGCGCAGCCCGCGCAGATCGGGTACGACGAGCACCGCCCGCCCGGTAGGGGGGACGCCGAGAACGTGGCGCCACCAGCGGCGCACAATGGGCAGGTCCTCGGCGTAGGCGAGCAGCGGCAGTGCCTTGAGGGCCTTGGCGGGGTGCTCGGCAAGACATTGCCGGTCGAGCCCGGCCAGCAGGGCCGGCGCGGCCACCAGCAGGAACTCCTCGTCGCTCAGCGGCTCGAAGTGCAGCCCGGACTGGCGCGCCGGACGCACGGTACTGACGACCAGGTCGAGGTGGCCGCCGGCCAGCTCGGCCAGCAGTTCCTCCGCGAGGCCGAGGCGGGTGCGCACGGCGACCCCGGCAGCGATGGTGCCGGCCAGCGCGGGGAGCACGAGGGCGGAGATCAGCTCGGCCGGGCCGCCCAGGTGCAGGGTGCGGCCGGCCAGCGCGGGTGACCGTCCGAGGTCGAAGGCCACGCTGGCCAGGGCGTCCAGCGGCCCGTCGAGGCGACGGGCCAGATCGTGGCCGGCGGCGGTGGGTGTGACCCCGCGAGCCTGCCGGAGGAACAGTGGCTGGCCGATCACGCCCTCCAGTGCCTGCAGCCGCGTGGTGACCGTGGGCTGCGCCAGCCCGAGCTCTCGGGCCGCGCCGGTGAGCGTGCCGGCGCGGTGCACGGCGTGGAAGGTGCGGAGCAGATCCAACGACACTTCTGTTCGGGCCACGGCCACACCTTCGCATAGCGAAGGCGATGGCTAGGTGAGCGTACGACTGCTGGAGACTGATCTGTGTACGGCAGTTTCGCCTGATCCTGACCTCACTGTACGCATGCCGGGATCATCATGGGATCAGTCGAAAGTGGTGTCGTCGGTCCGCGCCGGATTGGACTACGGAGTACATATCGGCAGGTCAAGGCGACCGCGATCTTGACCGCCGTCACCGAACGCAGCCGCGCCGACCTCGATGAACGGACATGGGTTCCCTTCGGACCCAACCGGGGTGACCCGGCCAGGGCCATGGCGCCCTAAGAGAAGCTCGGGGGCTAGCCGGCGCTGAGGAAGTCCGGCAGCTGGTCCACGTAGACCGCCTGTGGCGGCTGGAAATCGACGACCAGCACCTTCGCGCCCACCGCGAAGGTGCTCGTCCCGTCGACCGCAAAGGCGTGAAAGGCACTGGTGCCCCCGTCGAAGGGGAGCATGACCTCGCCGACCGCGCCGGGCTCGATCGTGCCGGTCACTCGGCCGATCGTGCCGATCATGCTGTCACCGCTTCCCGGAGGTGCGCGGCTCGTCGCCCGCCGGGATCGCGCCGGGCTTGGCCTGGCCGTTGCTGCCGGCGCGGTTGTCCGTGGCGCCGTCCTTGCCGTCCTTCGACAGGGCATTGGTGAGCATGGGCAGCAGCGTGCCGACCTGGCCGATGATGCCGGCGATCATGCCGTTGAGCCCCTCCGCGCCATTGAGCACGGTGAGCTGGTCGACGTGGCCGAAGGGTGCCGCCGCGGCGGCGATGATCTGCGGCATGTTCTCGGCGAGCTGTTGGGCGATGACGGCGTCCTGGTTGGTGCCCAGGGCCACGCCTCGGGCCTTGATGCCGTCGGCCTCGGCCAGGGCCTGCGCCTTGATGGCCGACGCTGCCGCCTCGCCTCGGGCCAACGTTGCGGCCGCCTCCGCCTCACCGGTCATCCGGGTCGCCCGGGCCGTTGCCTCGGCAGCGGTGGCGGCAGCCCCGGCGGCGAGCTCGGTCTGGCG
>QHCA01000368.1 GCA_003244095.1 Pseudonocardiales bacterium
ACCGGGCTGACCTCGTAGCCGTACAACCGGTCGAGGATCCGGCGGGTCTCCTGGGCGTCGACCAGGTCGGCGTCGATCTCGCGCGGGGCGGCGACGGCGGCGGCGATCGCCGCGGGGGTGATCTCGTGGAACACCATCCGGCGCACCGGCACCGTCGGCTTGAGCGTCTGCACCAGATGCCACGCGATCGCCTCGCCCTCGCGGTCCTCGTCAGTGGCGAGGTAGAGCTCGCTGGCGTCGGCGAGCAGCTTCTTGAGCTTGCCGACCTGCTGCTTGCGGTCCGGGCTGATGACGTACAGCGGGGTGAAGCCGTGGTCGACGTCGACGCCGAGCCGCGCCCAGCTCTCCCCCTTGTGCGCGGCCGGGATGTCGGCGGCGTTGCGGGGCAGGTCGCGGATGTGACCGATGCTCGACTCCACGACGTATCCCTGGCCGAGGAAGCCGGCGATCGTCTTGGCCTTGGCCGGCGACTCGACGATAACCAGCCGGCGACCGCCCGCGGAGGCGGCGGCGGTCGGGGTTTTGGGCACGGCTCTCCATGGTCTTCAGGGTTTGCAGCGGACGGCAAGGAGTGTGCGCTCCGGCCCGGCGGACCTGTCAAACGTAACGGCTTGCGCGCCTGCAGCGTGCCACAGCCCCGCAAACCTAGCCCGGCCAGTCCTCCGCGGGCGCGCCGGGAGGGGCCTCGCCGACCAGCTCGCGGAGCCGGGCGATCCGGCGGGTGCCGGTGATCCGGTAGGCCGGCCCGTCCGCTCTCGGCCCGACCAGCGTGCCCGGCAGGCCGGCGTCGTGCAGCGCCGAACCGATGGCCGACCAGCCGCCGTCGTCGGTGTCACCGAGCTGCAGCGCATAGCCGTACTCGTCCCCACGGCCGCCGGCGATCGCCCACAGGCGTAGCCGCGGGCCGTCCAGGCCGAAGCCGAGCGGCGGAAGGATGCGCGCGCCACGGGTCCACCGCCCGGCGATCGGGAGCAAGGTGGCGGAGAACGCCGTACGGACCGCCGGCTGCCCGTCGAGCGCCGTCGCCACGTCACCGGCCAGGCCCCGCTCCGCGAACGCCGTCAGCAGGCACGGGACCCGCCACTGCCCGCTCACCACGACGCCGATCCGTGCCTCGTCGGCGCGGCGGACCACATGGCCGGGGCCGGCCAGCAGGCCTTCGAGGTCGTCGACCGTCGGCGGCACCTCACCGGCGGTGAAGAACGACAACTGCCTGGTCATGCGAGCAAGGGTAAGCGGCCTCGCGGGCCCGGCACCGCCGCGGCGGGCTCAGCCGGTGCAGGCAGGGGTCTTGTCGAAGACCTTCTTGAGCTCGGCCGACTGCGTCACGCTGACCTTCTTGCCGGCCGCCGCGTAGTCCTTGCCGAGCTGCTGGCCGATCTGGCCGACCTGGGTGTCGAAGGACTTCTTGTCGGCCGTGTCGACCTTGGCCACCGCCTTCTCGGCCTTGACGAAGGCGTCGCGGGCGGCAACCAGGGCGGACCGGAAGTTCTTGGCGATCTTGGAGCCGTTCTTGACGTCGGGCATGCCCGCCTTGTCGACGCCCTTGATCGCCTTGTCGGTAGCCTTGGCGGCGTCGCCGAACACCTTCTGCAACTGCACCTTGGCGGTGGCCGCCGGGGTGGTGGCAGAGGTGCTGTTCTTCGTACTCGCCACCGACGACTGGATGCTCTGCGCCCAGGGCCGGACGGTGCCGCAGATGTCCTTGGCCCACGTCTGGGCGGAGACCTTCTTCTCGCTGCCGCAGGCCGACGTACCGCTGAGCAGGGCCAGCGCCAGGAACAGGCCGATCCAGCGGCTCATGACACCGGTGTCCGCTCAGCCGAGTCGACCGCGCTGCCGCCGCTGGCTTCGGCCCCCACCGCGACCCCGCGGCGCTTGGAGAACACCACGGCGCCGACCACGATCGCGGCGGCCGCCAGTGCGATCACCAGGCGCAGCGCGGTGTTGGCGTCGGCGCCGACGCCGTACTGCACCACGGCCGGCGCGACGAGCAGCGCGACGAGGTTCATCACCTTGAGCAGCGGGTTGAGGGCCGGGCCGGCGGTGTCCTTGAACGGGTC
>QHCA01000369.1:0-4495 GCA_003244095.1 Pseudonocardiales bacterium
AGCAGCCCCAGCGCGAGCGCCGCGCCGGTGATGACCGCCGGCGCCTTCGGCGGCGGGGCCGGCGGGGCCGGCGGGGCATCGGGCAGCCACCGGGGTAGTTGCCAAGTCAGCCACATGGCCGACAGGCCGAGCAGGACCAGGCGCAATGACAGTACGGCGCCAAATCGCGTGGTCAGCGTGGCGCCGAACGAGCTTGCCGTCATGGCGTCGAGCAGGCCGCCGCCGTCGGTGTACGGGCCTTGCAGGGCCAGCGCGAGGAAACTGGCACCGCTGACGGCCGCCCAGCCGCCCCACAGCAGTGACTTGGCTCGAGCGTCGACCCGTCCGCGTGGCCAGCACAGCAGCAGGAAGGCGGCACCCCCGATCAGCAGGGCCAATCCGCAGAAGACCGACCAACGGATGACCGCGAAGGTCACGCTCACCGGGAGGTTCGTGCCGCCACCAGCCGAGCCGGGCGCAGACACCCGTGTCAGCGCGCCCGAGCCCACGCCGAACGTGAAGGCGCCCTGCACAGGGTGCGCGTCGTCAGACACCGCCCGCCAGACCACGGCGTACGTCCCGTCTGGCAGCTGCGGCCGCAGAGGAGCCAGCACGACGAACGTGGCACCGACGGCGGGATGGCGGGCCGCGCCCAGGTCCATGCGCTTGCCACGGGCGTCGAACACCTTGACCCCCTGGGGGGTGACGTTGACGCCCTCGCTGAACTGCAGGGTGACGCTGCTCGGAGCGCTGGTCAGGCGCGAGCCGGCCGCCGGGGTAGTGGTCTGGAGCTGGGCGTGGGCCCAGGCGGGTGTCGCCGGGATCAGCAGCCCCACACTGATGGCGACTAGCAGGGCGGCCCGGCGGCCGATTCGGGCGGATGCGCGCGCACCGGTCTTCCTCGAAGCGTCGATGTCACTCACCGCCCTGAGCCGAAACCCGTCGCATCGCCTGCGAAACCACCTGTCGGAGTCAACGCTAACCCCGCGTGCGGCACGCGTACGGCCAGGGCGCGGTGCCGCCGGTCTCGCGCGAGGCGCGCGGATCAGCGAGCGACAACGCTGTTCGAAGCTGCTGACGTTGCGCCGGTGCCGATGGCGTTCACGGCACTGACCACAAATGTATACGTGGCTCCGGCGGCCAATCCGCTGATCGTGGCGCTTCGGGCGGTCGCTGCGACGAGCTTCGTGGTGCGCTTTCCGGTGGTCCGCCGGATCGCGGTCACCGAGTACTGCGTGATCGGCGAGCCCCCGGTGGAGACCGGCGCTGTCCAGCGGGCGAGTGCCGTGACGAGATGGTCGGCGGTCCCGCCGCCGGTGGCAGTGCCGATCGCGGGGGCGCCCGGCACCGTGCCGGGCTTCACCACGTTGGACAGCCCGGAGAATCCGCTGGGGCCGAGATTGTTGATGGCCTGTACCCGCAGCTGGTAGGTCGTACCGTTGGACAGGCCGGTCACCGTCCCGCTCGTCGCTGTGGGCCCGACCGTGACGGCGGTGACGGCACCGGTGGAGACCCGGACGGCCTGCACCGTGTAGCCCGTGATCGGTGAGCCTCCGTCGGCCGGCGCGGTCCAGGTCAGGCTGGCTCGGCCGTTGCCCGGCGTCGCCGTGCCGGCCACCGGGGCGGCCGGCGATGTGAGGGCGGCGACGACCGTGTACGTCGGTCCGACCACGTCACCCCCACCGCGCCTGACGACGACCGACCCGCTCACGGCGTCGGGTGGTACGGCCACCGAGACCGATGTCGAGCTGTTGCTGGTGAACTGGGTGGCGGCGACACCGCCGATCGTGACCCCGGTGACCCCGGTGAGGCCGGTGCCGTTGATCGACACGACCGTGCCGACCGGGCCGCTCGTCGGGCTGATACTCGTGATCTCGTGCACCGTCGCCGGCGGTGGATTGACGGTGAAGGAACCGCCGTTGGTGGTCCCGCCGCTGGTCGTCACGACGACCGCATTCGTGCCGTTCGGCGCGCCGATCGGAACACTGGTCTTGATCTGGGTGTCGCTGACACTCTGGAAAACGGTCTGGATCGCGCCGTTGAAGGAGACCGTGCTCACGGTGGCCAGGCCGGTGCCGGTGATGGTGACGGGGTCACCCTCTATGCCCGAAATGGGGTTGACGCCGGTGACCGTCGGGGCGGGCGGGATCACCGTGAACGTGTCGGCGGTCGCCGCCGTGCCGCCCGGCGCCGTGACGCTGACCGACCCCGTGGCGCCGCCGCCGGGCACCCTCGTGCTGATCTGCGTACCCGCGGCGTTGACCGTGAACGACCCCGTTGCGACGCCGCCGAACAGCACGGAGGTGACGCCGGAGAGGTTGGTGCCTGTGAGGGTCACCTGGTCGCCGACCAGGCCGCTCGCCGGGCTGATGCCGCTGAGCGCCGGCGCGGGTGCAGGTGCCGGCGCAACCGTCACGGTGACGGTCGAGGCGTTCGAGGAGGCGCCGATCTGGTCCTTCACGCGGTAGCGGAACGTGTCCGTGCCGGTGAAGCCGGGATTGGGCGTGTACGTGATCGTGCCTTCAGCGTTCGGGGCGGCCGTTCCGTCGACCGCGGCGGTGTCGATGGACACCGAGCCTGGATCGATCGGGTCGTCGTTGGCCACGTCGTTGCCGAGTACGTCGATGTTGCCGGCCGTGTCTGTCGCCGTACTGGCCGAGTCTGCGTACGTGGTCGGCGGCACGTTGATGCCGTTCAGGTCCGGGGTCTGGGCAATCGTCTGGTACGGCGGCTCCGCCGGGCAGCACGCCAGCACCGTCTTGTCACCGTCGAAGTTGTTGACCGCGGGGTCGGGTGAGACGAAGGACAGCATCCGGTCGCGCTCGAAGGACAGCATGCTGGCCGTGTAGGTGGGGTTGTCGAACGGCGGGTTCGGGGTGGTGTTGCCGGTGTTGCGGGGGTCGATGCCCGAGGCCGGGTAGGGGTCGAGCAGCTGCGGTGTGGCCTCGCAGCCGCCCGCGCCCATGCAACCGTTCGGCGACAGCCGCCGGTCCAGCGTCCACGGCAGCCCCTCGAAGTTGCGTGGGTTGTCTAGCAGGCCCACGTTGATCTCGGCGAATGCCGGCAACTCGATGCCCCCCAGGCCGACGCCCATCGGGAAGAGGTACTGGCCATGCGTGGCCTCGGTGCCCCTGACATCGACGGACTTGAGGATCGGGCCCCCTGCCCGGGACTTGTCGGCCAGCTCGTGGCCGGTGCGCAACTGCACTTCCTTGGAGATCGGGCTGAGGATGCCGAACTGCTCGGCGATCGTGCCACCTTGGGGGCAGAGGTTGTCGAAGGCGAAGCGCGCGTCGGCCATCAGCTGGATACACGGGTTGAGCTTGGCGTTCGCCCCCACCAGGAAGTCGACGTCGTGCCGTACGCGGAACGTGTGCGGCCCCAGCACGCGGCGGCAGGTCAGCGGGCCGGCGGCCGTCTCGCACCCGAGGACGCTTGCGATGGGGAACTCGTGCGCCGCGTTCGTCTTCGGGTCGCGGTGGACGGTCCAGATGTTGACGTCGGAGTCGGCCTCGGTCGTGGCGCCCAGGAACTGGTCACGGGCCCGCTCGCGGTAGAAGCCGGGGGCGTCGATGTACATCTCGTTGAGGATCACGTAGTCGGGCTGATCGGCGGCTCCGGTCGTGGACAGAGCCACGGAGATGGTGCTGGAGTGCGCGGACAGGAAACGCACGCCGCCGATGGTCTCGAAGTTGCCTTTGACCGTGATGCTGTCGCCGAGTTGCAAGGGAGCGAAGCGGCGCGAGTCCACCGCCACGTCGGTGGCCCGGTTGGCGTCCGGGCACAGCGTGTCGCCGGTGCCGGCGGCGGTGCCCTGCGAGGTGAGACGCTCGGCGGTGTTGCCATTGCCGTTGGTGTCGAGGACGTCGACGAAGGTGCGGGCCACCGTGCTTGGCAGGCAATACGGGTAGCCGGTGCTGAACGTGTTGGTGTAATTGTCGGAATCGAGCATGAACCGCGGGTCTGGGCTGCAGTTGGGTCCAGCGGAGGCTTTGGTGTCGCAGCCCTTGCCCTGCTGGACGGTGTGCCGGCCGGTCGGGTCGTTGAGCCGGACCATCACGCCGGTGTTGGGGTCACCCGGGTTGCCGTTCAGCCGGAAGAAGCCGTCGGAGTGATCGATGTAGGTGACGGCGCCGGAGGTGTTCTGCAGGCCCTTGGCGATGAACAGGTCGCCGGCGATCACGTTTCCGGTGCTGGTGCGGTTGGCCGTTGCGGTGGCAATGCCGCCGGTCCCGGTGGCGTTGCAGACGTCGACCTTCGCAAGCCCGCTCTCACCGCGCTGCCGGCAGGCCTCCGGGGCGCGCATGAACAGCTGCTGCAAGGTCATCCGGTTGGCCGGTAGGTCGATGAGCAGATTGCGAGGGAGGATGACGAACTGGCCACCGACGACCATGCTTCCGCCGGACCAAAGGTCGTTCGGGTCGTTGAGGAAGAGCCGCTCGATCTCGCCGATCGAGTCGGCGTTGGTCGGTCTCGGGGCTGCGGCCGCCACGGCGGGCTGGCTGATCGTGCCCCC
>QHCA01000369.1:4502-16578 GCA_003244095.1 Pseudonocardiales bacterium
AGCAAGACCCGCCACTATCAGCCCTGCCCAACGTCGTGCGGCCATGCGCCCCCCAATGACAAATGTCGGCCCAGTCAAGGCGAAGTTATGCGCGCGACCTGTTACCGACCTGTTGCCGAGGTTCGGACGACGCCCGGGACGTTCGGGCGCGCGCGAACTGCCGCCTGGCACCTGGCTCGCAGGTGACTGACAGGTGAGCCCAAGGTTGCTCGGGCAGTCTCAGGCTCGTTGAAGCCGGCGTCTGAGCACCCACAGAGCGAAGGACAGGTCAGTCATGACACGTGCTGCCACACCCTCCAGGGAGGACCACGTCGCGTCGGATGCTCGGAGCCTGCGGCGGCGGACAATGCAGCCCCGTGAGGAGCAGGCCGCGAGCGAGTCGAGCCGACCGGCGGACGGCTACTTTCGCCTGCACCTCGAAGCGATGGCCACCGGCGACTTCGACAAACGGCAGACCGCGGGTTTGGGTCTGATCGCTTGCGGCCGCCAGTCGCTGCCATATCTCACCCGCATGCTGGCCAGTGGTGACGCTCGGAGTCGAGAAGACGCGGCCGCGGTGATGGCGGGACTGGGAGAGCAGGCCGGGGACGTCGTCGGGCTCCTCCTCGCTGCGCTGCGGGCTGAGACCGATGTCGACGTGCAGGACGGCATCGTCGTCGCGCTCGGCGCGCTGAAGAGCGATGCGGCGATCCCCGCTTTGATCGACCTGATCACCTCGCCCGAAACCGACTCGGTGACCCGGGAGTGCGCCACGTACAGCCTTGAAAAAATCCCTGCGGGATCTCCGACCAGTTAGGCCGGCTCACCGGCGGTGCCGGTCAGTGACACCTACGGACCGGCGGGCGGGAGGGCCAGGTCGTCGAGGATCTTCATCGTGTCGGTGTCGAGGCGCACGTCGGCGGTCGCGATGTTCTCTGCCAGGTGGTCCAGGCTGGAGGTGCCGGGGATCAGCAGGACGTGTGGGTCGTGGGCGAGCAGCCAGGCCAGGCCGACCTGGGCCGGCGTGACAGCGAGGGTGGTGGCGGCCGCGACCACGGCGGGGTGTTCGGTCACCTTCGGCATGCCGGGGAAGGCCGAGCCGAGCGGGAAGAACGGCACCCACGCGATGTCGTGCTGCTGGCACAGGTGCAGGATCGGCTCGCCCGAGCGGTCGAGGACGCTGTACGGGTTCTGCACACAGGTGATGCCGGCGGGCAGCGCCTGCCGGAGTGTCTCGGCGGTGACGTTGCTGATCCCGATGCCGCCGATCTTGCCTTCGTCGCGCAGCGCGACCATCTCGGCGAGCTGGCTGTCGAGGTCGATGCCGTGGCCCGCGGTTTCGTCGCCGTCGCCATCTCCGGCGTCGAGCAGGCGCAGGTTCACGGCGCCGAGGCGTTCGACGGCGAGGCTCCGGAGGTTGGCCTCCACGCCGGCGCGGAGCTGTTCGGGTTGCTGGGCGGAAGCCCAGCCGCCCTGAGCATCTCGTTCGGCCCCGACCTTGCTCACCAGCACCAGGTCCTCCGGGTACGGGTGAAGGGCGGCGTGGATCAGCTCGTTGGCGACGTCGGGGCCGTAGTACTGGGCGGTGTCGATGTGATCGACACCCAGCTCGACGGCACGGCGGAGTACGGCCAGGGCCATATGCCGGTCGCGCGGTGGTCCCCACACGCCGGGCCCGGGCAGCTGCATGGCGCCGAAGCCGATGCGGGCCACGGGCCGCCCGGCCAGGACTCCGGTGCCGCCGGGTGGATCGGTTCGCTGGTCGGATGCGGTCATCTGCGCTCTCCTGTCATACGTCTCGCGGCTAGTTTGCGCTGTCGAGGGGATCGGTCACCGGGAACGGCACTGGCGGCACGATGGCCGGTTGTCAGCGTTGATTGTCGCGTTGTTCGTAGGCGAAGGCGGCGCGATAGACGCATTCCTCGTCGAAGTGGCGGCCGACGATCATCATACCGATCGGCAATCCGTCGCCGTTCCCGCACGGCAGGCTGAGTGCCGGATGGTGCGTGACATCGAAGGCCGCGGTGTTGCCGAACATCTCCGTCGCCCGAGCGCACCACACGGCGATCGACGCGGCCTCGTCGGGGAGGGGCTGCGCCTTCTGCGGGGTTGTGGGCATCACGAGCACGTCAACGTCTCGTAAGGCAGTGTCGTAGGCCGCGCGCAGGCGACGGATACCGTTGACGGCCCGGCCGTAGTGGGTCTGTCCGTGTCGTTCGGTGACGTATTCGGCCATCAGCACGCAAAGTTTGATGTTGGCGGGCAGCTCGTCGACGCGATGCCGCTGGGCGAACAGGTGGTCCATCATGACGGTTGGGTAGCGGTCGTCGCGGCCGACGCCGAAGCCCTGTCCGTGCACGACAGTGCGAGCCATGCCCTGCATGATGATCGGCATCCACAGTGCGGACCCGATCGAGTGCATCGGGATGGAGACATCGATGACGTCGGCGCCAAGCTTGTGGAGGTCGGCTGCGGCCCTCCGGACTGCGGTGTCGACGTCAGGTTGGCCGCCGTCTTGGCCGAATCCTTCGGCGAGCACGCCGATGCGCAGGCCACGTGCCCCGCCGGCGAGCGCTGCTTGATAGTCGACGGTCTTTGCCGGCTGTTGGCGAGGATCGAAGCCGTCCGGCCCGGCGATGACGCTGAGCAACAGCGCATTGTCGGCGACGGTCGCGGTCATCGGGCCGACGTGATCGAGCATCGGGTCCAGCGGGGCGATGCCGGTGTAAGGGACGAGACCATAGGTCGGTTTCAATCCGACGACGCCGGAGTAGGAGGCCGGGACGCGGATGGACCCGGCCTGATCCGCTCCCAGCGCCATGTCGACGTCTCCGGTCGCTACGGCGACCGCGCTGCCGCTGGAGGAACCGCCGGCGGAGTACCCGCGGCGGTGCGGGTTGTGGGTCGGGCCGTCCGCCCCGGTGTGGCTGCCACCGGACAGGCAGAAGTACTCGCAGTTCGTCTTGCCGGTGATCTCGGCTCCGGCGTCGAGGACGCGCGTCACGACGGTCGCGTCGAATTCGGGACGGTAGCCCTCAAGCAGGCCGGAGCCGTTCATCATGGGCACGCCGGCGAGCATGATGCTGTCCTTCAGCGCCACGGTCCGGCCGGCGAGCGGACCCGCCGTCGCGCTGATGATGCTGGTCTTGACGTACCAGGCGTTGTGCGGGTCTTCGCCCGGGTCGGGCCCGCGATGCGGGCGGGGCTCACCGGTCGCAACCACCGCGTCAGCGCCGAGGCTGCCGTCGATGCCGTCGATGCCGTCGACGGTGTCGACGGTGTCGTAGGCGTCGAGCAGGTTGCCGATGATCGCGGCGTACTGATCGGCCCCGCCCACGGCCGAGTGGTAGCCCAGGCGGGTGGCCAGCGTGGCGATGTCGGTGGCGGTCGGTTTGGTGATGGTCATGAGCTCGTCTCAGATGGGTTGCGCGCGGATAGATGCAGCTGCGGTTGGTAGCCGGCGACCAGGGTGGCCACCGTCGCGTTCGGAGTCAGTCCGCGGACGAGCCACGCCACCCGCGGTGCGCACGTCACGTACTCGAGCCGGCTGTTCGGCGCACGGTCCAGGCAAGGGTGATCATCGCGAGCGCGGCGACCACGAGCAGCAGCACCCCGGTGGGCGCGACGTGTACTGCCACGGCGAGCAGGAACGGCAACGCGAATCCCAGGTACGAGACGGCCTGGTACACGGCGGTCAGCCCGCCGAGCGTCTCCGGCTGCGCCAGGCGTTGGATTTCCTGCAACCCGCATACCTGGCAGGCCCCGTAGCCCGCGCCGAGGACGAGAATCGCGACTACCACCAGGGCCGGTTGTTCGGTCGCGGCGGCGCCCGCGGACACCAGCAGCCCCGCGCAGACCAGGCTCAGCGCGACGCCGATCAAGCGCGATGACCCCGGTACGTCCAGCCGCCGGGCCAGCGGCTGGATCAGGATGCCGGCCAGCGCGGTCAGCATGGTGATCACCGCCGTGAACGCCAATGCCGCATGTCCGAGCTTGTGCTCGACCAGGCTGGGCAGGTAGGCCAGCGCGATCGAGGCCGAGCCGAAGACCCATGGCGCCAACGGCAGCACCACGCTGCGGAACCGCGGCCCGCGCAGCTCGGCCAGACCGACCTGCCGCGCGTGGACCGCGCTGGAACCGCCGGTGCGGGTCTCGGGCGTGCGCAGCACCAGCACAAGCGCCACCACCAGCAACGCGAGGTGCGGCAGGTAGGGCACCACTGCCGGCGACGGTGCCCATTGGGCCAGCAGACCCGCGACCAAGGGCCCGCCGCCGAAGCCCGCCGTCATCGTCACCGTCACCCGCCGCGGTCCGGCGCTGCGGCCGCCGGCACCGCCGGCCGGGGACAACTCCTTGATCCATGCGGCACCGGAGCTGAACGCCGCGCCGCTGGCGATGCCTGCGACCAGCCGACCGGCAAACAACAGCCCGACCGCCGATCCGCCGGCAATCAACAGAACGCTGGCCGCCCCCGACGCCACCAGGGCGGGCACCATCACCCGCCGGCGCCCGAACCGGTCCGACAGTGGCCCGCACACCAACAGGGCGGGGATGAGCCCCAGGGCGTACAGCCCGAACGTGGCCTCGACCGTCGCGGCCGACAGACCCAGTTGCGACCGGTACACCAGCAACAGCGGGGCGAACTGGTTCGCGCCCCACCCCACGGCCGCCACCGCGATGCCGGCCCGCAGCCAGGCCCACCGATCTGGAGTACCGGCCGAGACGCGGGGCGCCAGGGGAGCAGTGTCAAGGTCAAGGGGTGGGGTCATCTGACCGACACTCCCAGATCGATCGACGCGCAACCAGTGGCGGTAACGACAACATGCGTACAGTTACGGACATGCCCTCCGTTGCCCTTGCCGTTACCCGCGGCATCCCGATTTTCGAGGTCGCAGCGGCGTGTGAGGTGTTCGGACTCTCGCGGCCGGGCTGGGTCACGCCGTGGTACGACTTCACCGTCTGCGCCCCCTGCGGCGTACAGGTCGGCGACTGGTTCCGTACCGACACCGCCCACCGCCTGGACGAGCTCGCGCTGGCCGACACGGTGATCGTCCCGGCCTGTCACGACGTTGATGCGGACCCGCCTGCTGATCTGGTCCACGCTGTCCGGGCCGCACATGAAGCTGGCGCCCGCGTGGCCTCGATCTGCACCGGCGCATTCGTACTGGCCGCGGCCGGCCTGCTCGACGGGCGGCGCGTCACCACTCACTGGATGCATGCCGACCGCCTGGCCCAGCGCTATCCCAAGGTGCACGTGCAGCCCGACGTGCTCTACATCGACGACGGCGACGTCCTGACCTCGGCCGGCACCGCCGCCGGCATCGACCTGTGTCTGCACATCGTCCGAAGCGATTACGGAACCGCTGTCGCCAACGACCTGGCCCGGCGCCTGGTCACCGCTCCGCATCGTCCAGGTGGGCAAGCCCAGTTCATCCCCAGCATCGTGATCGACCACGACCAGCACGGCCTGGCCGAGCTGTTGGAGTGGTCCCTCGAACACCTCGACGAATCCCTGACCGTCACCGATCTCGCCCGCCAGGCAAACATGAGCACACGCAATCTGACGCGCCATTTCGCGGCCGCCACCGGCACCACCCCCCTGCAATGGCTGCTCACCCAGCGCATTCACCGCGCCCAGGAACTTCTCGAGACCACAGACCACAGCGTTGAGCGAATCGCCGACCGCACGGGAATGGGAACGGCGGCGACTCTGCGCCGCCACTTTCACCGCGCGATCGGCGTCGCGCCGGACACCTACCGGCGAACCTTCGGCCAGCTGGCAACAGGCGTGCGGTCCTAGCGCCGGGCAACGGCTGGCTCGGCTAGCGCGGTGACGGCCGCGAGATCCCGCTGCGAGAGGCCCCATGGCTCGGTGGCGAAGACGGCCACCACGAGGGCGCAGACCGGTTGGTCGGTGCAGACAGCGCCGGAGGTGACGATCTGGGCTTCCCCCATGGCCGCACCGACCGCCCCTCGGCTCTTTCGCAGTGCCGCGAGGCTCAGCTCGATGTCGGATCGTACTTTGGCTTCTGAGTGGCCTTCATGTTCGACGAAGAGCCCGTGACCGGCATGCGGATCCTGAATCCACCCGATCCCCGCCCAGACGTGGTCCCAGAGGACGCCGGTACGCGCCTCTGCCGCGACGACGTAGAGGCGATCTCCCCACGCGCCTGGCGGGGAGAGCGGTTGCGGGAGGACGGTCACCAGGCTTCCCGGCGGAATGACGGAGCTGAGCCGGAGCAGGTTGTAGTTGGAGACACCGACCGCCTGCAGGGCGGCGTCGAATGCAGCCAGCTCGGTTGGCCCTTGACCGGCGCCCGCGGCCACCTGAATCCGCATGCCGCCGCGACCTCCGGCCTGAGTTGCGGACATGGCCGCGGGCAGTCTCAACCGGTTAGGTTTCGCAGCTTCGACACTTGGCGAGGGGAATGGGGCGCCAGTGCGGGAGGGAGCGGCGTGGGGTCGGCCGCCGCCGGGATTTCCGGGACCAGCTCGACGTGACCGCGCTCGATCTGGGCGTCGAGGAGGTGCTCGGTGGCTTGAGCAGCAGGCATTGCCGCGGAGAACAGCCACCCCTGGCCGCGCTCCGCGCCGAGGCTGATGAGGCGGTCCCGCTGGATCGTGTTCTCGATGCCCTCGGCGATCGTCGTCATCGACAGTGCTCTGGCCATGGACAGCACGGCTTCGACGATCACGTCGTCGTCTCCGCCGGCATCGAGGCCGGACACGAAGGAGCGGTCGACCTTGACCTGATCGAAGGGGAACAGGCGCAGGTAGGCCAGCGAGGAGTATCCCGTGCCGAAGTCGTCGGCGGCCAGGCGCACGCCCAGGCTCTTGAGCGCATCGAGCGTCGCCTTCGTGGCCTCGACGTCGTCGAGCAGGATGGACTCGGTGATTTCCAGGCAGAGTGCGGCCCCGGGCAGCCCGTTGTCGTGCAGTGCCTGCCGTACGACGCTCACCAGTTGCACGTCGCGCAATTGCCGGGGGGAGACGTTCACCGACATCGACAGCGCGCCGAACTGCGAGCGCCAGCGGCCCAGGTCTGCTGCCGCCTGCTGGACCGCCCACCGGCCCAGCTTCACGATCAGGCCGGTGGCCTCCGCGACCGGGATGAACTCGATCGGTGGGATCATCCCGCGGTCGGGATGCTGCCAGCGCATCAGGGCTTCGAAGCCGGTGGTCTGCCCAGACATGAGGTTGATGATCGGCTGGTAGTGCATGGCCAGCTCGCCGCGTTCCAGCGCCTCTCGCAGGCTGCCTTCGAGGGCGATCCGACTGGCGGTCTCCGTACGCATGGACTCGTCGAACAAGACCACTTCGCCACCGCCGCGGGCCTTGGAGCGGTACATCGCGGTGTCGGCCTCCCGGAGGAGGTCTTCGGCGGTGACGGCGCGCTCGGCCGGGTGAGCGAAGGCCACCCCGATCGAGGAGGTCATGACGATATGACTGGATTGCAAGGCCACCGGCACGTCGAACAGGGTCAGCAGGCGGCCGGCGATGCCGACCGCGTCGGCGGCAGAGTCCGCTTCCTGCGTGACCAGGACGAACTCGTCCCCGCCGACACGGGCGACGAGTTCGCTGCGGCGCACCCCGGCGGTGAGCCGGGCCGCTACCACGTTGAGCAACCCGTCACCGGTTTCGTGGCCCCAGCTGTCGTTGACGATCTTGAAGTCGTCGAGGTCCATGAAGAGGACCCCCACGCCGCGGCCCGTGACATGGGCGTGCGCGAGCGCCGCCTCGAGATGGGAAACCAGCCGCAGCCGGTTCGGCAGGCCGGTCAGCGGGTCCTGGTTGGCCTGGCGCTCCAGGCGCACCTCCGCGGTGGCATGACGGTTCACCGCACCGGTGATCCGCACCAGCACCAGGAGCCCCAGCACGGAAACGACGAGCGCGCTGACGACCCGCTCGACGACGGTGCTCGGTGACCGGATGGCGATGGTCGCCGCCGGGACGAGCAGGGCAACGGCTACCGCGATGAAGCGGGTGTTGCCGTAACCGCGCACGCGGCTGAGCGCGGGTCGGCTCAGTGCCGCCATCGAGGGGTGCAGTGCGGCGGCGCCGAGCAAGCCGTAGAAGATGCAGTAGGACGCGTTGGCCGCCCACAGGGGCAGCGTCGGCCTTCCGACCGAGGCGAGCGCGTACACCAGGTCGCCGGTGGCCAGGCCGATCCATCCGACGGCCAACGCCCAGAAAGCGGTGTTCGACCGGATCTCCGTCATGGCCAGCAGTGCGCCGACGAACAGGACGGCTACCGAGATGGTCGGATAGGCGGCGTTGATGAACCTCAGCGAGACCGGCATGTCGGCATTGGCCAACAGCGGTGAAATGAGCAGCGTCCAGCTCAGCAGCAGAGCCGCGACGGCCATCAGGCCCCCGTCCAGGCCGCTGTGCGCGCCGGCCCCGCGGCGTGCCCGGAGCAGCGCCAGCAGTCCGCTGATGAGAAGCAGGTAGGCCGGGATGGTGACCAGGTCCGGGATCAAAGCAACGATTCCGCCACCGTCACCGACGCCGGCCAGGCCCAGGCGGAGACCCATGCCGACCCCACCGAGGAGCGGGGCGCCTGCCAGCAGATACCACGCATGTGCGGCGGCCGGACGGTTGCGGCGGATACCCCAGGCCATGGCGGACGAGGCGCAGAGGCAGATGAGAACGAAGGCCGCCGCGCCGCGCCTGGTGGCCGGCGCGGTGACGTAGATGGCCGTAAGCGCGAGCACGGTCAGCAGCAAGAGGGCGGCCGGCCAGGCCGAGGGTCGCGTACTCAACTCACGGCTCGAGACGGCGGGGGTACGGATGCGGGACGGAGTCGGCAAGGGGCTCATGTCAGCCGCCCTCGGTGCGCGTGCTGCGGCTCCCAAGCCAGGTAGGTCTGGACGTCGAGCTCTACCAGGCTCACCGAGCCCCACACCCGCCTCAGGACAGAGGTCACCGTCTTCGCCACCTCGACCACGTCGATGTTGTGGCGGCACATGTCGGCGGCGAGGATCCCGTCAGCTGCGGCGATGTCACGCGCGAAGGCCGAAACCATTTGCAGGAAAGCGCTCGTCGCTCTGGCTTCAGGGACAACCATCGCCAGGCCGCAGTAGAAGACGGCGTGCCGTGCAAAGTGGCGCGGATAGTGCGCCTGGTAGAAGCACGGCGAGATCCACGGCACCGTGGTCAGATCGTTCGACAGGGTGCAGAGGCCCACAATCTGACCCTGTTCGGTCCGCGCGAGGTACTTCGTCACGCGCCGATCCAGGACCTCCAGATCGAAATCGGGCCGGCTCAACAGCTGTCTCGCGGCGGCGTGTTCCCCGAGGGATCCGAAGGACAGGCAGTAAAGATCCCACAACAGCTCTGCGGTCGACGCGTCGACAGTGGATTCGGCCGAAACGACCAGAGTCGTCCCCGTGACTCGGGTCGGCCCCATTGGCAACATCCCTGCTTCCGCTATGTGTCGACCAATCAGGGCGCGACGTTTGGCATACGGCAGACGCATCGACCGATAGGACCGCTGACTGGAGCACGGATCTGAAGCGCCCGGTGTGTATGCCTCGTGCAAGTGACTCCCCAGGCGCCGGGACCCCGCGCTGTCATCTCGAGGATCGCTCACCGTTGCGGGGGCTTTTCGGGGCAGTCGCGAGCGGGAGTCGATACTGTCGCAAGTCCGGCAACCACCCGAATGACGGCTCACGTTGCTTCGCACGCACGCCGAAGAAGCTTGCTAGAGGGGGGGCCCTCTAGTGAAGGAGCGACGTGAGCACCGAAGTCACACGCGGCGAGTGCGGTTCAGATGACGAAACGAAGAGCGCGGTCGCCATGGACCTACTGCGCGACCATGTGCCATTGAGCCTGCTCTTCGACCTGGTCGAGGGCGAGGCCCTCGATTCAACGGCGATCGCCGACGTCGAAGGAGGCAATGCCAGCTGGCTGCACCCGGCCTGAGGTGCTCGCGGGCGCAGCTCGACTAGGTCTTGCAGATCGGCGGAGCGGTCGGCGTCGCCGCGTTCGGCACGCTCTACCTCAGCCTGACTTCGCGTTGGGTGGTAGGAAGAGCCGGTGGCGTTCGACCCGGTCGTGCTCGCTCGTCACGGTGAGACTGAGTGGAACCGCGTTCGGCGACGGCAGGGCCAGCTCGATTCGCGGCTGACCGGGCGCGGCCTGATGCAAGCACGCGGGCTTGCCGAGAGTGTTGCGGGTCTGTCGATCCACGGTCAGATGGCCGGGTTGGCTTCGGAGGACATCGAGAGGCTCTTTCCTGGTGAGCTTGACCGCCGTGTCGTCAACAAGTACCTGTGGCGCTTTCCGGGTGGCGAGAGTTACGCCGACGCCGATCGTCGAGCCGGTGTGGCGCTTGCACGCATCGCGGCAGCAGGTGCACGGTGTCCGTTGATCGTGTCCCACGAGATGATCGGTCGGATGCTCTTGCGAAATCTGCTCGGGGCTGATCCAACGGCGGCGCTGGGTTGGAGCCATCCGCATGACATGATCTACCGAGTTGACGTAGGCGCGTGCACGGTGGCTGAGGTCCGCGTCGAGTCATAGGTGCCGTAAGAACGCCGGACTCGACCGAAGAGCAGTTCGGCACACCAGTGCACCGCAGTTGGGCTCAACACCGAATACCGAACGGCGTGAAGGGTTGATTGCCGGCGTGATTTGGACGGAGATCACGGGCGCTGGTGGGCCACGGCCGGCGTCACGGGAACGATGACCACGTCGGTCCGCGGGCGGTGCGTTGCGGCCTGGCGTGCGGACCAGTTGGCGGTTGAGCCGATGCCGTTCGGCCAGACCCAGCTAGGGCGGTTGGTCGCTGAGACGAGCGCCGCGCAGCGAGCGGCGGTCGCGGCGTGGGTCCACGAATCACTGTTCACGACTCATCGGTGCAAGGTCGACCGGCGCACGAGTCTCCTAACAGGAGCGTCGTGGGCGCTGCGCCAGCAAGGTGTCGTCTGGGCCGCCGAGGTGGTCGGAGGAACATTGCACCGGGCTCAGGGCATGATGACCGACCGACCGGCAGGCGGCGAGGCACTGATCAAGCTGCCCCAATCGGCCCTTACCGCACTCGGCCCTGATGAACGGGTGAGGCTGGCCGGGCTACTACGCTGGTACGCAGACCATGCCGATTTACGGCGGTCCTGGCCAGATGCGGCTGGACTTCGGAGATGGTTCGAACAATCACTGCCACCTCAACCGGACTCGCCGGATCCGTATCACGCGTTCACCGATGCCTGCCCGCTGGCCGACAAGTTCCGCGTACGCCTGACCGGGACACTGGACAGGCGCGGCGTACTGAAGGTGCTGCAGCACTGCGATCACCCCCCACCGGCCCCAAAGGACGAGCCGGCCTGGCAGGACACGCTAACCGAACACCTTGCCGCCGAACCCCGAGCTGTTCAGGTGTTGCGCACTATCGCCGAGGCAGCCGCCGAGCGCCCTTACTGCTTTCCGTTGTGCAGGCATTGGGGAAGCGGGACACGCCCGCGGCCCTGGCGCAACTCGAACGGATCCACGCCGCCCCGGATCTCCGCAGCCAGATCCCGTACGCCTGCCTATGCCGCGAACCCGCAATGTGCCCGCACTGGCGTAGGTGAAGACTCCTTGGCCGACGTCAGGGGCTGGTGAGGATGACGAGTCGCTGGGTCGCTCGGGTCATCGCGACATAGCGGTCGACCGCTCCTTCGATGCCGTTGCCGAACGCCTCTGGGTCGATGAGGACGACCAGGTCGAACTCGAGGCCCTTGCACAGCTCCGGGGTCAGCGACCGGACGCGGGACGTCGACCGGAATGTGCCATCTTCGATGTCACCAGCGCCGATGACGCAGGCGATCCCCTCGGCGTGCGCGGCGAGCCAGGTGTCGAGGATCGAGCCCAGATCCGAGGCAGATCCGTGTACGACGGGGACGTCGCCGCTGCGGATGGAGGTCGGCACGTTGGCGTCCGGGAGCACGGCCCGGATGACCGGCTCGGCTTCCGCCATGACCTCTTCCGGCGTTCGGTAGTTGATGCCCAGGGAGGCCAGGTTGATCCGGTCGAGCCCGATCCGCTCGAGCCGGTTCTGCCAAGACTCCGTGAACCCCTGCCTGGCCTGTGCCCGGTCCCCGACGATGGTGAAGCTCCG
>QHCA01000369.1:16610-17698 GCA_003244095.1 Pseudonocardiales bacterium
GCCTCGTCCACGACGATGTGCGCGAACGGGCCGGCGAGCAGGTCCGGGTCGGTGCTGGGCAGCGCGGTCTCGTCGACCAGGACGCCCTGCAGGTCCTGCCCGCGCAGCATCGACATCACGAGCATGTCGGAGTCGTCCGCGGCGATCACGTCGTCGACGACCGTGGCCATCCGCTCGCGTTCGGCGGCGACAGAGGCGTCATGCCGACGCCTGCGTCGTGACGCCTCCGGGTCGCCGAGCCGCTGCCGTGCTGCGTCCAGGAGCGGCAGGTCGGACACCGTCCAGGCCTGGGCGTCGTTCCCGCGCTGCAGCTTCCGAACGTCACCTGGGCTGAGCCAGAAAGCGCATTTGCGCAGGTAGGCGGGTACCGACCACAGGTCTCCGACGAGGTCAGTCGCTTCGAGCAGCGGCCACGCCTTGTTGAAGGTGGTGAGCAGCTCCTTGTCCTGCAGCAACGACTCCCGGAGCAGGTCGGCCGGGGCGTCGCCGTCATGCTTGTCCATCAGGATCGTGAGCAGCTCCTCCCAGATCTGGTCGCGCACCTCGTTGTGCGGACTGCCGGGTTCTGCTGCTTCGAACGCCTCGGCCCAATCGTCGGCGCTCAGCCAGATGTCGGACCAGTCGGTCGTGACCGTCATTCCTTTGGTGGGCGGCTCCTCGTAGAACCTGACGGCCGTCTCGATCGCCTTCACCAGGTTCGCGGACGACTTCAGGAGGGCCACGTTCGGGTCGGTCTCGATCGCTGCTGCGGCTCCCTCGGCGACGAGGTCCCGCAGGGTGCAGGTCTGCACGCCCTCCTCTCCGAGGCTGGGGAGGACGTCGTCGACGTAGGCCAGGTAGGGCTGGTGCGGACCGACGAACAACACGCCGCCCCGGCGGTGACCGAGGCGAGGGTCGGAGTAGAGGAGGTAGGCGGAGCGGTGCAGAGCGACGACCGTCTTGCCCGTACCCGGACCGCCGTCGACGACGAGAGCGCCGCGGGATCCCGCGCGGATGATCGCGTCCTGATCGGCCTGGATGGTGCCGAGCACGTCTCGCATCCGGGGGGACCGGCTGCTGCCCAGGCTGGCGATGAAGGCGGACTGGTC
>QHCA01000369.1:17733-20423 GCA_003244095.1 Pseudonocardiales bacterium
GCCAGACCCATCGGGTTGGCGTGGGTCGCTCCGAAGAACGGCTCAGCCGCGGGGGAACGCCAGTCGAGCAGCAGCCGACGACCGGCGCTGTCGGTCAGGCCGAGTCGCCCGACGTACACGGGCTCGGGGTTGTCTGCGCTGACGATGTGACCGAGGCACAGGTCCAAACCGAAGCGACGCAGGGTGCGCAGGCGAGCGGCCAGCCGGTGGATCTCCATGTCTCGGTCCATCGCCTCCTGGCCTATGCCGCCGGGCGCCTTGCGCTCGGCATCGAGGCGGTCGGCCAGGTCGGCGATCGACTGCTCGAGGCTCTCCGCGATAGCCGCGAAGTGCTGCTCGTCGCCGGCGATCAGCGTCGGGTCGGCCTTGGGGGTGAGGTGGTCGGGAAGGTCAAACGCGCTGGTAGTCAGGGGTTTCACGTCATCAGCTCCGATCTGGGGTCGCTTGCAACCATTGGGCGCAGCCAGACGCCTGGGCCCGCGTGAC
This sequence comes from Pseudonocardiales bacterium, assembly GCA_003244095.1. Taxonomy (GTDB): domain Bacteria; phylum Actinomycetota; class Actinomycetes; order Mycobacteriales; family QHCA01; genus QHCA01. The sequence goes on from QHCA01000369.1 coordinate 18,220, forward strand.
GAACCTGGTGGCCATGACGAGCAACGCTCCGCCTGACGTCGATCCCGTGGCCGTTGTCGGTTCTGGTCACCAGGGTTTGCAGGCTCTCGTGTTCTGGTCCTGGCTCGACGATCCCGCGTAGTTCACGCGGACACTGGCGGCCTTTCCCGGCTGACCGCGTCGACCAGCAGCGTCGCCCGTCGGTGCGGATCGTGCCGGGAAGAGCGCTCCTGGCAAGGTTCGGCCGGCCGATCAGGAGGGCCGATCGATGATCGGCACTCTCGTTTTCAGGGGTGTCCCGAACCAGCAGGAGAGCGCTTCTCGCAGCGCGGGCGCGGCGGTGCCGGCGGGTTCGTCGGTGGTTGCGGCCCACGCGATGTGGGCGTCCGGGCGGATCAGTAGGGCGTCGGCTGGTCGATGATCGGTTTCGGCGGTGTGGATGTCGATGCAATGCTGCCAGTCTCGGGCGGTCTCGCGGAGGTCTGGGCGGTCGGCGAGGTCGAGGAGGATGGGGCGTGCGGTGTGCATGAGTTCCGCGACACTGGTTGTGCCCTGGTCGGTGTGCAGGGTGAGGTCGGGTGCGAAGGTGCCGGTCAAGGCATGTTGGTTGGGGCCGGGTATCGGGTAGCGGATGTCGGTGCCGGCGATAAGGGCTCCCATGCGGCGCAATGGCTGCTCGTCGACGAGCAGTTCCTGGAAGATGTCCCGAAGCGTTTCGGCGGCTCGGTCATGTCCGCGCCGCAGCGCCACCTGAGCTTGGGTCTGTAGCAGTGCACGTGCGCCGGCAAGATGGCGTTCGCCGTGATACGTGTCCAGCAGGCCGGCCGGCGCCCAGCCGTGGATGGCGCCGGCCAGCTTCCAGGCAAGGTTGACCGTGTCGAGCAGGCCGGCGTTGAGTGCTGCGCCCGTGGCGGGGAGCAGATGGGCCGCATCGCCGGCCAGCAGGATCCGCCCGTCGCGGTATCGCTCGGCCTGCCGAGCCTCAAACGAGAAGCGCGACAGCCGAATCGGTTCTCCCAGGGGGAGATTCCCGCCGAGCACGCGGCGGATGCTGTCCTGGAGCTCGGTCAGGGTCATTGGCGCGTCATTGCCGGATTCGGCGGGCTCGTCCTCGGTGGTGGAGAGGAACAGAACCTCGGGGGTGAGCGACCCGAGCGCGAACACACCGCGGTCTGTTCGTGTGTAACCCCAAGGGATCCTGCCCAGCCCGGGGACATCGAGGTCGCCGTTGCCGAGCCGGGTCACCGAATCGGGCATGGAGACCTGGCCGAGCCGGTGGACCTCTGGATATGTGGTGCCGGGGAACGGGATGCCGGCCAGGTCGCGGACCCGGCTGCGCGCGCCGTCGCAGCCCACAAGGTATCGGGCGGTCACCCGGTACGGCCCGTCCGGCCGTGCACGTCCGCGGTCACCGTGGCGTCGTCCTGGCTCACCCCGACCACCTCGTGTCCGCGGCGTATGGCGGCGCCGAGTTCACCGGCGCGGTCGCCGAGCAGGCGCTCGAGTCGCGGTTGCGGGAGCTGCAGTCCCTGCAGCGGGGGCTCGGCCAGGTGTGTGAAGTCCAGATGCACACCGCCGAACGGGAATCGGGGAGCCGGGCTGGGGTCGGTGCTGGCTGCGCTGAATCGTTCGAGCAGGCCCCGGTAGCGCAGCAGTTGCAGGATCTGCCCGCCGAGACCGTTGGCTTTCGGGGTGTCCCGGGGCTGCGGCTGCCGCTCCAGTACCAGCGGTCGCACTCCGGCCAGGCGCAGCTCACCGGCAAGCATCAGGCCGGTCGGGCCGGCGCCCACGATGATCACGTCGGTGTCCATCACTCGCCACTCCCCTCGGAGTCATTCGTCGCGGACGACTTCCCGGTGGGAATGGCCGGCCCGGCCGCGCCTGCGGCGGATGGTCCGGTGACGGCAGGGTGGTCGGCTGGAGGCTCGCGTCCACGTAGCGGATGCCCGGTTTCCCGGCCCCCGACCGCGCGCCGGCCGCGGCCGGGAACGTGCCGGTCGCCACCAGCGCATCACCTCCCCCGGCCGCCGCGGTGACCGTGTCGGACAGCGCTGCGTCGGACTGCGCGGCGGCCAACTCGGCCGCGCGCCGGGGCAGGCCCGCCGCCGGCCGCGGCGTCGTCCCTGTCACCATCGCGCGCACCGACGGGCCGGCCGGCACCAGCGGCACGCCGGCGCCGGCCAGCCGCTCCGCGAATTCTTCGTCCGGCGGCGCGCACACCCGCA
>QHCA01000370.1 GCA_003244095.1 Pseudonocardiales bacterium
GTCGCCCAGCAGAACGCCGACCTCGGGATGAGCCTGCACGCCCGCGACCCCGACCTGTGCTGTGCCCTGCGCAAGGTGGCGCCGCTCAACAAGGCCCTGGAGCCCTACGACGCCTGGGCCTCGGGCGTGCGGCGCGACGAGGGGCCGAGCCGGCGCGACACCCGGGTGGTCGACTGGGACCGGATCAAGGGCAAGGTCAAGGTCAATCCCCTTGCCTGCTGGACCAAGGACGACGTCGACGCCTACATCGCCGAGCACGACATCATCGTCAACCCGCTCGTCGCCCAGGGCTTCCCCTCGGTGGGCTGCGCACCCTGCACCCGCTGGGTCGCCCCAGGCGAGGACGCCCGGTCGGGCCGCTGGGCGGGCCGGGAGAAGACGGAGTGCGGCATCCACCAGTAGCCCGAGGCCGCCAGCCATGTGAGACGCTGCCGGGCGTGGTGCATGGCCACCGCGACGAGCGGCCGGCGTACGCCTACGTCGCCGGACACCTGGCGACCCGGCTCGTCGACGTCACCTCCGACCCGGCCGCCCTTGACGGGAACGGCTTCTGGATCGTGCTGCAGACCTTCGAGGGCGCGTTGCGCTGCCTGCGGTTCGCCGAGGTACGGGTGGCCGCCCTGCCGGTGGGCGGCCCGTGGGTGCCGGTCACCGGTGGCTGGGCGTCGTCGCTGTCGCGGGCGGAGTACGTCTGCGCGGTCGATCAGGTCCGCGCGGCCATCGCCGGGGGCGAGGTCTACCAGGTCAACCTGTGCCGCCGGCTGGCCGCGCCGCTGGACCCCGCCACCGACCTGACCGGGCTGGCCGGCCGCCTGCTGGCCGGCAACCCGGCGCCGCACTTCACCGTGGTGCAGGCCCCGGCCGCGGGCATCGGTGTGGTGAGCGCGTCACCCGAACGGTTCCTGTCGCGCGACGGCCCTTCGGTGACGACGCAGCCGATCAAGGGCACAGCGGTCACCGCCGAGGCGATGCTCGACAAGGACGTCGCCGAGAACGTGATGATCGTCGACATGGCCCGCAACGACCTGTCGCGGGTGGCCGAACCCGGCTCGGTGGACGTGACCGGGCTCTGCCGGCTGCAGCGCCACCCCGGCCTGGTGCACCTGGTCTCTACCGTCCGCGCGCGGCTACGGACCGGCATCGGGTGGCCGGAGATCCTGGCCCTGCTCACCCCGGCCGCGTCGATCTCCGGCGCGCCCAAGGGTGCCGCGCTCGACTACATCGGCAAGCTCGAGCCGGTTCCCCGCGAGATCTACTGTGGCCTGCTCGGCTGGGTCGACGCCGACACCGGCCGGGCCGACCTTGCGGTGGCCATCCGTACCTTCTGGCAGGGCGACGGCGAGCTACGCTTCGGCACCGGCGCCGGGGTCACCTGGGCCAGTGACCCCGCGGGCGAGTGGGAGGAGACCGAGCTCAAGGCCCGCCGGCTGATCAGCCTGACGTGAGCGATGCCGCGCGCAGAGCCGTCGCCGTGGCCGTCAGGGCGACCCGGCACAATCATCCGGGTGCGCTTCCTGTTCGTACCGCCCGCCGATGACTCCGTCGGCCTGCTGGACCTCCCCTGGGCCCAGCCGCTCGAACAGTGGCAGGACCGCCGCCTGGTCGACATCCGCCAGGCCGGCATCCACCGGCACGTCGTCCGCTTCGTGAGCGAGGGCGGCCAGCTGTACGCGCTCAAGGAGCTCGAAGAACGGCTGGCCCGACGGGAGTACGACGTCCTGCGCCGGCTGGCCGACTTGCAGGTGCCCGGTGTCGACGTGCTCGGCGCGGTGGTGGACCGGGGGCCGGGGATGGACGCCATCCTGGTCACCCGCTTCCTCGACTTCTCCCTGTCCTATCGGGCGGTGTTCTCCAACCCCTACCGGACCGAGCCGGTCGACCGCCTCCTCGACGCCCTCGTCGAGCTCCTGGTGCGACTGCACCTCGCGGGCTGCTTCTGGGGTGACTGCTCCCTGTCCAACACGCTCTTCCGGCCGGACGCCGGGACGCTTGCCGCATACCTGGTCGACGCCGAGACGGCGGAGCTGCACCCGGCGCTCACCGCCGGGCAGCGCAACTACGACGTCGACCTGGCCGCCGAGCGGGTCGGCGGTGAGCTGTTCGACCTGCAGGCCGGCGGCCTGCTGCCCTCCGACCTCGATCCGGTCGAGCTCTCCGAGGAGATCCCCCGCCGCTACGCCGCCCTCTGGGAGGAGATCACCCTGGAGGAGGTGCTGCAGCCGGCCGAGCAGCGCTACCGGGTGGCCGCGCGGCTGCGCCGCCTCAACGACCTCGGCTTCGACGTCGACGAGGTCGAGCTGGTCAGTAGCGACGATGGCACGCGGGTCAGGCTGCGTACGAAGGTCGCCGAGCCCGGCTACCACCGACGGCGGTTGCTGATGCGCACCGGCCTGGCCGTGCAGGAGAACCAGGCCGGCCAGCTGCTCAACGACATCGCCAGCTTCCGCGGCTACCTGGAGCAACGCGACGCGCGGCCGGTGTCGGACCCCGAGGCCGCCAGCCGCTGGCTGACCGAGATCTTCGACCCGACGGTGACGGGGACACCCGAGGGCCTACGTGGCCGCCTCGAGCCTGCCCAGGTCTTCACCGAGATTCTCGAACACCGCTGGTTTCTCTCCGAGGCCGCCGGCCGCGACGTCGGCACGACCGAGGCGGCGCGGTCGTACTTCGACACCGTGTTGCCGGCGATCCCTGAAGCGACGGTTCTCCCGTTGACAGGATCGGCCCCCCTGGAGCTATGAGCAGTCGTGCGGGGTGCCTCCGGCCGCCCGCAGATGGTCGCTCAGGACTCGGCTGATCTCGCCGAGTTGCCGCACCTGCTCGGGGCTGAGCGGATCGAACAGGTGCCGGCGGACGCTCTCCACGTGGCCGGGGGCGGCGGCCTCGAGCGCCGCGAAGCCCTCGTCGGTCAGCACCGCCTCGGCACCGCGGGCGTCGCTGGGGCAGGCTTCTCGGCGCACCCAGCCGGACTCCTCCAACCGGCTCACCGCGTGGGACAGGCGGCTGCGGGAGGATTGGGAACGGTCGGCCAGCTCACTCATCCGCAGCCGGCGGCCGGGCGCCTCGGACAGCCGGACCAGCACCTCGTAGTAGGTGTGCGGCATGCCGCTCTCCTGTTGCAGCTCGCGCCCGATCTGATCGAAAAACATCTGGTGGGATTCCAGGAAGACACGCCAGACCGCCTGCTCGCCGACGTTCAGCCACCTGGTCACACGTCCATCGTACCCGATCGTTGAACCCTCAACTGTAGTGGTGTAGACTCATCGTCATGTTGAACACTCAACAATCTCGAGGAGACATCATGACCCAGCCCACCACCGCGTCGCCACCGTCCTTCCTCACGGGCACCTGGACGATCGACCCGGTGCACTCCCATGTGTCGTTTCTCGTCCGGCACATGATGGTGAGCAAGGTCCGCGGCCATTTCAACACCTTCGAGGGCCAGATCGTCACCGCTGAGGACCCGCTGCAGTCCTCGGCCACCGCGTCGATCGACCTCACCTCGATCGACACCGGCAACGAGCAGCGCGACAACCACGTCCGATCGGCGGATTTCTTCGACGTGGACAACAACCCTGCCATGACCTACCGCTCCACGGGCATCAGCAAGGCGGGAGAGAACTACCGGGTGGACGGCGAGCTGACCGTGCACGGCGTCACCCGCAGCGTGCCGTTGACGGTCGAGCTGGGCGGCTTCGGCCCGGACCCGTTCGGCGGCACCCGGGTGGGGTTCTCCGCCACCGGCGAGATCAACCGGCGTGACTTCGGCATCGACTTCTCGATGCCGCTCGACGGCGGCGGGGTTGTGCTCGGCGACAAGGTGCAGATCGCGCTCGAGATCGAGGCGGTGCTCGACCAGAAGTAAGTCTTCGGCAAGCCCGCGGCAGCGGTATGCCATCGTTCGGTCATGCGGATACTGCTGATCGGAGCGCCTGGTTCGGGCAAGGGCACGCAGGCGGAGCAGGTGGCCAAGCACTTCGGGATCACCCACATCTCGAGCGGCGACCTGCTCCGTCAGCATGTCGGCGAGAGTTCGGCCATCGGCAAGGCCGCCAAGGAGTACGTCGACGCCGGCGACCTGGTGCCGGATGTGCTGGTCATGGACATGCTGCGCAAACCCGTCGTGGCGGCGGACGAGTCCGGCGGATACGTGCTGGACGGCTTCCCGCGTACGGTCGAGCAGGCCAGGACCGCTTACGAGACCGCCCGTAACCTCGGCGTCGCCGTGCAGGTCGCTGCCTTTCTCGACGTCGGAGACGACGAGCTGGTGCGGCGGTTACTCACCCGGGGTCGTGGCAACGAGGACACCGAGGACGTGATCGCGCACCGGCTGGAGGTCTACCGGGAGCACACGCTGCCGATGCTCGACTACTACGCCGACCGGGAGGAGCTGGTCACCGTCGACGGTGCCATGACCTCCGAGGACGTGACCCGCACCCTGCTCGAC
>QHCA01000371.1 GCA_003244095.1 Pseudonocardiales bacterium
AGCTACATCCGGGGGGTGCCGGTCTGGGCCACCCTGATCGGCCTGCTCGACCACGGCGAGGCGGTGCTCGGCGTCGTGTCGGCGCCGGCGCTGGGCCGGCGGTGGTGGGCCGGGCGAGGCAGCGGCGCGTGGACCGGCCGCAACCGCTCGCAGGCCACCCGGTGCCAGGTGTCGCATGTCGGTGCGCTGTCCGACGCGTCGTTGTCGTACTCCAGCCTGGCCTCGTGGGACGAGGCGGGCCGGCTCGAGTCGTTCCTCGAGCTGACCGCCGCGGTGTGGCGGACGCGGGCATACGGCGACTTCTGGTCGCACGTCCTGGTCGCCGACGGCGCCGTGGACATCTCCTGCGAGCCGGTCGGCCTGGCCCTGCACGATCTGGTGGCGCTGCAGCCGATCGTCGAGGAGGCCGGCGGGCGGTTCACTGACCTGGTCGGTGCGGCGCGCCCCGACCGCGGCAGCGTCGTGTGCACCAACGGCATCCTGCACGACGACGTCCTCGCCGCCCTGGCCTCACGACCGCGCCTACTTGACTGAGGGCACGCAGATCACGACGGCTCCGGGCTCGATCTGGACCAGCATCCGCGTGGTCTCGCCGCGGACGTCACCGTCGAGTTCATAGGGCTGCGGCGTGTTGCTCTCCACGAGGACGCGCCGGCCGCGCATGGTGTCCATGTGTCTGGGATGCGGGCGGCGGATCGCGACCCGCCACGCCACGGCGATCCACTCGACCGTCGCCCGGGGCTTGATCACCACGACGTCGAGCCAGCCGTCGTCGGGCACCGCGTACGGCAGTAGGGGCAGCCCGCCCTGCAGCTTGCCGACGTTGCCCACGAGGACCGTCCGGGCGCGGCTGCGCCGAGGCGGCTGGTCGTCGACGGTGAGCGTGCAGTCGAATCCCCGCTTGGGCAGGTTGGACAGGCCCGACGCGACGTAGGCCGCCGGGCCGACCCGGGCCTTGGCCTGCTCGGAGGTGTCGCGCAACATGGCGGCGTCGAATCCGATACCGGCCATGACAGCGAACCGCTCGTCGCCTACCGCCCCCAGGTCGATCCGGCGCCGGGTGCCGTGGACGGCGACGTGCGCGCTGTCGGCCAGCCCGAGGGGGATGTCGAGGTTGCGAGCGAGCAGATTGCCCGTGCCACCAGGGATGATCGCCAGCGGCACGTCGCTGCCCGCCATGCCGGTCACACATGCCTTGACCGTCCCGTCGCCGCCCCAGGCGAGCACCAGGTCGGCCCCGGCTTCCACCGCGGCGCGCGACTGCCCGACGCCGGCGTCCTCGGCAGTCGTCTCGTCGAACTTCACCGCCGTTACGCCCTCATGGACCAGGGCACGTTCGAGGACCGGATACTGGTCGGGACCGACCTTCGTGGGGTTCACCACTACGACGCACGTCACGCCCGCGTCCTCGCGCGGGCCGGGGCTTTTCCCAGTGGGTAGACCTTCATGAGCCAGGTCAGCCACAGCACGCCGAGGACACCGCCGGCCAGGACGTCCGTCGGGAAGTGCATCCCGCGATAGAGCCGGCCGACGGCTACGAGGACGGGCAGGGCGCCCGCGACAACCCACATCAGGCGCCGAACGTTACGGCGTCGGATCAGGACGCCGCACAGCAGTGCGATACCCCCGTAGACACACACCGCCGCGGCGGTGTGGCCGGAGGGGAAGCTCGACGTCGGCGGGCTCGCATCGAGACGTACCACAGCCGGCCGGTGCCGATCGACGATGCTGGTGACGGCGAGGAACGTCAGCACCTCACCCGCGACGGCGGCAACGAGGAACAGCGGCTCACGCAGTCGCCGTACCGCCAGGAAGACACCGACCGCGACGACGGCGGTCAGGACGGCCACCGTGATCGTGTCGGCGAAATAGACCACCACGAGCGTCACGGTGTTGCCGGTGCCGCTGCGGTGTCCGGCGAAATACCTGTCGACGGATCCGTCGGCCCGGCCGAAGCGGCTGTGCACCCAGAAATGCACGATCAACTCGCCGAGGCCCACGAACAGCGCCCACAGGACGATCGCGCCGGCCAGCAGCAGACCGACGACGCGACCCACCTCGGCGAATCGGCCGCCGCGAGCAGCGGGCGGTCGGGCGGTAGACATGCTCATGACTTCGGAGCATGCCCTATAGATGGCGTCAGCCTGGCTGTTGAGCCCGAACTGCGGCCAGCAATCGGGTCTCGAGTGCGGCCAGGTCACCCTTGGTCGCCCCTTTGTCCTCATCGTTCTGCCGTACGACAATCGTCCCGCCGGGCTCCATCGTGGCGTCGGCGACCTGGTCGAGGGCGTCAGCGCCCTGCCGGTGCAGCGCTTCCTCGAGGTCGGGCCGCCGCAGGCCGAGCCGGCGGAGCGCGCGTTCGTCCACCCGCCCGGCTCGTATCAGCGCGGTCGGCCGCCCCTCGAACACCGCGATCGAGGCGGCGTTGCGGCCGACCAGCCGGACCACCGCGGTGTTCAGGGCGATCAGTACGAAGGCCCCGAGCAGGCCGCCGACCAGGCTGTTGTCGCTGCCGATCACGGCGTTCTGCAGGACGTTGGACAGCAGCAGCATGACGACGAGGTCGAAGCTGTTCAGCTGGGCCAGCTCCCGCTTGCCGAACACCCGCAGCAGCAACGCCATCCCGCCGTAGACCGCGACCGTGCGGAGGATCTTCTCGGCGACCGGGATGCCCATGGTGAACAGATGGTGGAAGATCATGCCGAGTATTCTCCGCCCACCATTCGCCAGCAGGGAGATGTCTGCGCATGCGTGTCGAGCACGACTACGACGTGGCGCCCGGCGCGCTGCTCGCGGTCCTCACCGATGCGGCCTACCTCGCCGCGCGCAGTGCCCGCTACGGCGGCAACGGCGACCCGGAGGTGGTCCGGTCGGCCGCGGAGGTGGTGGTCACGGTCGCGCGTCAGCTCCCGGTCGATGCGGTGCCGGCGCCGTTCCGGCGATTCGCCGGCACCGGGGAGCTGGTGCAGACCGACACCTGGTCGGAGCTCTCCGGCGACCCGGTCCGCGGCACCTGGACGATCGACCCCGGTGACAGCCCGCTGCGCCTGGCGGGCACCCATGAGATCGCCGCGACGGGCACCGGCTGCCGCTACACCGTCACGGCCGATGTCGAGGTGAAGATCCGCTTCATCGGCGGGCAGGTGGAGACGCTGGTCCGCCGGCAGCTCGAGGAGCTGGTCGCCAAGGAGCAGGAGTTCGCCGAGACCTGGCTCGCCGACCACGCCTAGGACTTCAGCCGCAGCCGGGTCACGCCCGTCGCCACCTCTGCCGGGTTCACCTCCAGGGTGTACTGACCCGTGGTCGGCAGTGCGGTGGCGTCGATCCGGCCCTGGCCGTCGATGACACAGCCGCTGTTGACGACACTTCCGCCAGGATCCAGCAGGAGCAGGACACCGCACTGGTCGGGCAGCGTCGAGGCAGCCGCCACCGCGGTCACCTTCTGCCCTGCCGTGCCAGCGAACGTGAAGCGAGCCACCGCGCCCGGCTGTTCGATCTTCGCCGTGACCTCGGGGCCGTTCACGCCGATGGCTCCTCGCTGGTCGGTGACGGTGATCAGCCGCAGCTGCGCGTCACCGGTCGCGCGTTCGCCGGGGTCCACGACGATCACATACGTCCCGGCCACGGTGAGCCCGGTCGCGTCGATCAGCCCCCGCCCGTTGATGACGCAGCCCGCGTTGAGGGTCGCACCCGTCGGGTCCTTCAGCTCCAGGACGCCGCAGAGGTCGGGCAGCGTCGACGAGGGCACGGCCAAGAGCACGTGCTGCCCGGCGGCGGCCGAGAAGCTGAACCGGGCGATCCCGCCGGGATCGGCGATGCTCGCCGTGATCTCCGGACCGTCCGGGGCGATCGTGCCGGACTGGTCGGTCACGGTGATCACCCGCAGCCGAGCCTGCCCGGTCGCCGCCCCAGCGGGGTCCAGGACGACCGCGTACTGACCCGCCGCCGTCAGCGTCGTCGCGTCGATCAGCCCCCGGCCGCTGATGATGCAGCCGAAATTGACGGTGCTGCCCGTCGGGCCACGCAGCAGCACGACGTTGCACTCGTCCGGCAGTGTCGACGAGTCGATGTCCACGAACACCCGCTGCCCGGCCGATCCGGAGAACAGTAGCCGGGCGGTCGCTCCTGGCGTGCCGATCGTCAGGGTCGCCCCCGTACCCCTCAGGAACGTCGTCTGGGTGTTGCCCGAATTGATCGCGAAGGCCGGCAGGCCGGTCTGGGCGACATCGAGGATGCAATCCTGCAGAACGTTGGGATCGGTGACCCCGGCCGCCGCGCACACGGCCCGCGCCCCGTCGCGTTGCGCTCCCGGCAGCTGGTCGGCCGTCAACGCGCGGTCGGGGAACGACCGGTCGGTGAAGGTCGCGGTGCTCTGGCCGGGGCGGTAGTCGAACAGGGATTCGGCCTGGCTGATCCGCCAGCTCTCGCCGAAGGTCCGGTAGAGCTTGTCGAACGCCGGCGGCTGCGGCACCACCGCACCCCCGCGGGTGCTGAGCTCGTTCTTCGGGTTGCCGTCGAAATTGCCGAGCAGGCCGCTCACCTTTCCCTTGCGGCCGGCGACCAGGTCGACGTAGAGCCGGATGCCGTACGCACCGATCGGGTCGAGCTGGGCCGCCGAGCCGTCCGGCCAGCGCACGACGTAGGCGTCGGCGCCGAACGGGATCGAGGACACCTGCCGGACCAGGGTGCCGCCGCCGGGCAGCCTGCGTTCGCCCCGCTGCATGGCCGTCGCCTGACCGGCCACCCGCACCGCGATGTCACTGCCGCTCAGGGCGAACCCGAGCCGGTCGGCACCCACCTTGATGGCAACCGCGGTGTTGACCGACACCGTCCGCAAGTCCTGCAGGCCGGCCTGCCGGGTCTGGATGACGAGGTCGCGGCTGGGCGAGGTGACCGCGACGAACTCCCCGACCGCCTGGAAGTCGTAGCGGAACTGGTCGAACGTCGTCAGATGCGGGTCGCCGTTCGTGGTCCCGCACGACCCGCCGGCGCTGCCCTCGCTGAAACACACCGGCGGCGGCCCCGTCGGCGTGTTGTCCGCCTTCTTGTCGCAGTCGGACAGCTTGTCCGGCACCTTGACGCCCTTGTACTCCGTGCGCGGCAGCAGCGGGGGCTGACGACTGGCGCGGTACTTGTTCTCGGCGATCGTCGCCCGCATCTCCTCCTTCGGTACGCCACCGCAGTCGCCCTGGGCGGTGCTGCGGCTGCTGAAGCCGGAGGCGTGCACCAGCTCGTGGTAAAGGGCGGCGCACGGGTCACGCGGCACTCCGTCGCCGTAGGGCTCCTCGGAGAAGGGGTTCCACACGATCACCGACGAGCCCTTGCCCTGCGGCGACAGGGGCGTATCGAACGTTTCGGAGTCGCTGTCCGACGACGGCGCCTTCCTGACCTGTACGCGAGGAGTCTTGGGATTGTTGAGCCTGCCCATGATGTGCTCGGGGTCACCGCCCGGCGCGGCGAACCCGGCCAGGCAGCCCGCGGCGGCATCGGCGAAGTCGCGGCTCTTGCTCGACGTGTCGACCACCACCTTGGCGTCGGCCCGGCGCATCCCGACGGCCGGCAGCGCGACGGCCACCGCGAGGACGATCACGACGGCCGACACCGGGCGGCGGTGCCCGCGCAGGACGAGCAGGACCACCGCGGCGCCGGCGAGCGCCACGCCGGCGACCAGCGCGAGCAGCAACCACGGCGACCGCGACGAGGAGCCGGGCCGGCCCACGGTGAAGGTCACGGTCGCCACGTTGCTGGCCGCGGCACACAGTGACGGCGCGGTGTCGGTGACCCGGGGCACCTCGTACGTCGCCGACACGACGTAGCGCCCGGGGCCGTGAACCGGCCAGATCGAGGTGAGCCCGTCGCCGCCGGGCAACGGGCTGACGGCGAGCAGGGACAGGTCCTTGCCGGACGGGTCGAGCGGCGTCGCGTCCGACCGGATCGTCACCCCGCTGCCCGGCTCGGCGGTCCGCAGGGAACGACGAATCGACGTGTCGAGGCCGTCGAGGTAGTAGCTGTGGGCGAGCAGGGGCATCTGCGCGCGACCGTTGCGCGTTACACCGGTGATCCGCAGCGGGCCCTCCGGTGTCGCGGCCAGGCGGCAGGCCGCGGATCCGCGGTTGGTCACCCGGTAGGTCAGGGGGATCGACTCGCCGGGTACGTAGCCCGACTTGGGTACGGAGACCGCGAGGCCGAGCCCGGTCGCCGGCGGTGCGGATTGCGCCGCCGCGGTGGGCTGACTCAGGACGCCGCTGAGGACCACCAGCAGCCCGACCACGCACCCGCGCAGGACGGTCCGTCTCATCCGGCGACTCCCCCTGTACGGCCGCGATCGGCTCGCGACTCAGGGGTGAGTAAAGCGCCACGGCGGCCGCCTTGACCAGGCTGCGGTCGGAAAAGCGACTCGAACAGCGAGCGCGCTGTGTCCTATCCGGACGTCAGCTTGTAGATCTGCCCGGTCAGGGACGTCGCGAGCACCTCACGTGCCTGGTCGGTGCCGAAGGAGGTGACCCCGTTGATCGAGCCGGAAACGACCGCCGAGCTGCTGCCCGGCGCGACGGTCCACACGGTGCTGGTGACGTAGTCGCCGAAGATGTAGCTCGGTCCCAGCGTGCCGGCGAAGGCCGGCCCGCGGTAGACCCCGCCACCGATGAGCGCCTCGGCATCGGGGTGTGCGACGACGAGCAGCGGGGCGGTGTAGGTCGCCGTCGCGGAGCACCGGGCCGCGTTGTACGTGGCGAACCCCTCCCGGCACGACCAGGCGAAGTTGCGGCCACCTGCCGTCTGCCCGACCGTGTCGACCTCCTCGAACGCGTCCTGGCCGACGTCGGCGATCCACATCGCACCAGTCACCGGATCGACCGAGAATCGCCACGGATTGCGCAGCCCGAAGTGCCAGATCTCCCCGCGGGCACCCGCAGTCGTGGCGAAGGGGTTGCTCGACGGCACGCAGTAGGGATGCCCGGCGCAGTAGTGGGCGGCGTCCAGGCGCAGGACCTTGCCGGACAGCGACGCCAGGCTCTGCGCCTGGGCGAACGGGTCACCGGCGCCACCCCCGTCACCGGTGGAGACGTAGAGCTGATTGTCCCGACCGAACACCAGCATGCCCGCGTTGTGGTTGGTGAAGGTCGGATGCGGCACGTTGACGACCTTCTCCTCGGTGGCCGGATTGACCGAGGCCGAGGCGTAGGAAGGCAGCCGGAACCGCGACACCTGCAGAGAGCCGTTGGCCGCGGTGTAGGCCACGTACACCAGCGGGATCGCCCTGAAGTTCCAGTAGAACGTGAGACCCAGAAGCCCCTGCTCGCCGCCGGTCGACAGCACCCTGGAGCGCAGGTCGAGGTACAGGCTCGCCCGGCTCGTGCCCGGCACCCAGGACAGCACCCGGCCCACCCGGTCGACGGTGAACAACCGGTGCGTGCCGTCACCGGAATTGGTGATCGCCACGGTCTGGCCGAAGCCGATGCCGATCCGGGTGAAGCCCAGCGCCGGGCCAGCGGTCGTGACCGTCGCCGCCCGGGCGGCGACGGCGGCATCGGCCGGCCCGGCGGTCGTGGCCAACGCCAGGGCCGAGCCGGCGGTGATCGCGGCGAGGAGGGCCAGTATGCGCGGACGACGATGTCTCATGTGCCCTGACGTTACGCCCAGGCATTACGCACTGCAATCAGTCGCTTACCAGCAGTTGCAGCGTGGAACTCGCGCGATCGGCCAGCTGTGGCAACCGAATGGTTCAGCCAGCGGTCTACTTACCGTGACCACCAACCGACACCACTCGAGCTGGCTGCGAGCACTGCTGCTGCTGGGCCTCGCCGTCGTCCTGGCCGGGACCACGGCCGCGTGCGCCAAGGCCCGGTCGGCGGCGGGTACGAGCGTGAGCAGCCCCACCCCGCCGGCCGCATCGCCGTCGCCGTCCAGCACGATCGCGGCGTTCCACACCTCGGGCTACCTGCCGCAGCAGGTCGACGGGCCACACCAGCTCTACGGCAGCGGCTCCGACGTCACGCTGCCCGATGCCGAGCCGCACGACGCCACCGGCGTACGCATGTACCTCATCGGCGGCCGAATGTACGACCACCCGGTCGCCCAGGCGCAGTACGGCCTGGCGTTGCTGACCTCCTACCAGCGCCACCACGATCCCGCGCTGCTGGCACTCGCGCTGAAGCAGGCCGGCCGCATCATCGCCCACCGTACGGTCGCTAAGGGCGCGTGGTTCTACCCGTACCCGTTCGGCTTCGCACTGCACAACAACCCGAAGGAGATGGAGCGGGCACCGTGGTACAGCGGCATGGCGCAGGCCCAAGCCCTCAGCCTGTTCGTCCGGCTGGCCGTGGTGACCGGCGATCCCCGGTGGCAGCAGGCCGCCGCCGCGACGTTCGACAGTTTTCTCGCGCCTCCGTCGGACGGCGCACCCTGGGTGGCCCATGTGGACAATGCCGGCTACCTGTGGATCGACGAGTACCCGGAGCGGCCGGCGCCCGCCTCCGACCTGACCTACAACGGCCAGATGTTCGGCGTGGTCGGCCTCTACGACTTCGTGCACTACCCTTCGGCAGCGGCAAGGCGCCGCCTGCCCATCGCGCTGCAGATGCTCGACGGGGCGGAGACCACCGCCGAGCACTACGCGTCGGTGATCCGCAATCCCGGATTCGTCAGCAGGTACTGCCTGCAGGACGGCACCCTCAACGCCCAGTACCACGCCATCCACGTCGTGCAGCTGTCGCACCTCTACACCCTCACGCAGGACCAGGCTTTCGCCCGCGCCGCCGACGACCTCCGCCGTGACTACCCGACACCGGAGGTCACGGGCACGATCCATGTCATCCCGGGCACCTACCAGTTGGCCAGGTTCGATGCGGCGAGCGGCCGGCAGATCGCCTCGACGCAGCTCACCTTAGGGCGCGGCACCACCCTGCCCACGCTGTACCGCCAGCGGATCCTCGGCCAGGGCATCTGGCTGAAGATCGGCGAGGGACCGTACAAGGACTGGTGGGTCAAGGAGAGGGCCGGGCGGGTGTGGCTCGGCGGCGTATCAGCGGCCGTGAGCTACTGGCCGGCCCGTCCCATCGGCGTCGACGGCAGCGTGACCAGCTACGTGCTGGACCAGGCCGGCCGCGCGGTCGGTACGAAGACGGCGCGCCTCGCCCACGCCACCGTCCTGGTCGACCAGACCGCTGACGTCAACGGCCGGGAGTCCTGGCACGTCGTGTCGGGCCCGCTCGCCGGAACCTGGCTCCCGGTCACGCGGCCGTGACCTCGCCCGACCCGCGCTGCAGGAGCCGGGTAGGCACGACGACGTGGCGATCCGGCTGGCGATCCCCACCGAGCCGAGCGAAGAGCAACTCCGCGGCCGTTCGCCCGATGGCCGCGGGGTCCTGCGCGACCACCGTCACCCCGGGATCGAGCAGGTCGGCGAGCAGGAAGTCGTCGAACCCGACGACGGCGATCCGACGCTGCAGGCCACGCCGCTGCAGCGCCCGGATCGTGCCGACCGTGATCAGGTTCTGGCTGGTGAAGAAGGCGGTGGGTGGGTCTGCGGCGCCGAGTAGCCGGTCGGCTACGGCTTCAGCAGCGTCGGCGCTGTGTAGGTCCTGGTGCACCAGGTGCGGGGCCAGGGTGATCCCTGACGTGGCGAGTCCTTCGACGTAGCCGATGTGACGCTGTGCCGCCGTCCAGATGATCCGCAGGTCCGAGAGGAACGCGATCCGACGGTGGCCCTGCGCGGCGAGATGGCGCACCGCATTCTGAGCACCCTCACGATTGTCCACCGTGACCGAGTCGAGCTCCGCCGTCGGCTGCCGGTCGACGAGCACGATCGGGGTGCCTCGGCGACGTTCGGCAAGCAGTTCCGCCGTATCGTTTCCAGCCGGCGCCGCGATAAGGCCGTCGACTCCCCGTGCGACCAGGCCCCGTAGCAACTCGCGCTGGCGGTGAGCATCCTCGTCGCTGCTGCCGGCGAAGACCAGACTGCCGTGCTGTCGAGCGACGTCCTCGATGGCCCGGCACAGGGCCGAAGAGTAGGGATTGGAGACGTCCTCCAAGAGCAGCCCGACGGTTGAGGTCTTGCCGTCGGCGCGCCGGAGGCTGCTCGCGGTGAGGTTCTGCCGGTAGCCGAGAAGCTGGATCGCGTTGGTCACCCGTTCGACAAGGTCAGCCGAGACGCCGGCCTCCCGATTCACGACTCGGGAGACCGTCTTCACACTGACGTCGGCAAGGGTGGCCACGTCCCGCATGGTGGCGGAGCGGCTGGCCGGCGTCGGCTTAGACATCGTTGTCATGGATACCCCCGAGTGTAGGTGTATCCACTCTAACGGATCTGTCTCAAAGTCTAGACAGGGCTCAACGAGTTCCGTACCGTGTCTGACAACGTTGTCAAGAGAATCCGGCCAACTCGAGGAGAGCAGCAGATGAACAGTTTGTCTCGATCTCACGGGCGCCGC
>QHCA01000372.1 GCA_003244095.1 Pseudonocardiales bacterium
GAAGTGGTCGATCTCCTACGACGAGCGCTGCATCTCCTACGCCCGCGACCGGTTCGTCAAGATCGCCGGGAGGGCCGGCTGGCCCTACGGTGACGCGCTCGAGATCGGCTGCGGCACCGGGTTCTTCCTGCTCAACCTGATCCAGGCCGGCGTCGCCGACCGCGGCGAGGTCAGCGACATCAGCCCGGGCATGGTCGAGGTGGCCAAGGCCAATGCAGCCGGGCTCGGACGCTCCGTCGGCGGACGGGTCGCCGACGCCGAGTCGATCCCGTACCCCGACGCCAGCTTCGACCTCGTGGTCGGGCACGCCGTGCTCCACCACATCCCCGATGTCGGTCTCGCGCTGCGCGAGGTGCTGAGGGTGCTGCGTCCCGGTGGCCGGTTCGTCTTCGCCGGCGAGCCGACCCGGCACGGCGACTTCGTGGCCCGGCGGTTATCGCGGCTGACCTGGTGGGCCACGACGCAGGCGACCCGCCTGCCGGCCCTGCGCGCGTGGCGCCGTTCACAGGTCGAGCTCGACGACTCGTCCCGGGCGGCGGCGCTGGAGGCGATCGTCGACCTGCACACGTTCGCTCCGGCCGGCCTGCGTCGGCTCGCGCTGGCGGCCGGCGCGGTCGACGTGCAGGTACGCACCGAGGAGCTCACCGCGTCGTGGTTCGGCTGGCCGGTGCGCACGTTCGAGGCGGCCGTACCTCGCGAGCGACTGGGCTGGAGCTGGGCGATGTTCGCCTACCGCACGTGGCAGCGGCTGTCCCACGTGGACGAGACGGTGCTGGCCCGGGTGGTCCCGGCGGGGCTGTTCTACAACGCCCTGGTCACGGGTGTGAAGCCCTAGCTCGTGCCTACCGACAGGGTTTCGCGAGCATGCTGCCCGAGGTGATCTTGCACGGCAGTACGGTATTGCAGTGCTGCGGTCCGGCCCCGATCGACGCGATCCCCGGCAGGCGAGGTTCCTGACCCTGGCCTCGCTGCGGTGGGTGGTCGCGCACCGGGCGTGGACGCCGTACTACCTGGTCCGCTACTGGCGGTTCTTCTGGTTCAAGGTGCGCAACCCGCAGGTGATCACCGAGGGCTTCGTCTTCCTCGGCCGGCGGGTCGAGGTGCGGGCCCGGGCCGGCTACGGGCGGGTGGTACTCGGCCGCTGGGTGCACATCGGCGACGGCAACAAGCTGCGCGCGCACGAGGGCACGCTGCGGATCGGGGACAAGTGCGTCTTCGGCAGCGAGAACACGGTCAACTGCCAGCTCGACGTGGAGTTCGGCGCGGCGACGATCGTGTCCGATTGGGTCTACATCTGCGACTTCGACCACGTGTTTGCCGACATCAACGTGCCGATCAAGGACCAGGGCATCGTCAAGGCGCCGGTCCGCATCGGGCCGGGCGGCTGGATCGGGGTCAAGGCCACGGTGCTCAAGGGGGTCACGGTGGGCGCCGGCTCGGTGATCGCCGCGCACACGGTGGTCACCCGCAGCGTGCCGGCGTACAGCATCGTCGCGGGTACGCCGGGCCGGGTCGTGCGTGACCGGCTGCCCGCCAGCGCCGAGGCGGCGGAGCGCGAGGCGCTCGCTCACTCGACCGACGCAGCGCCGTGACGATCCGGCTGGGCAGCGTCGTGATCAACTGCGCCGACATCGACCTGATGACGGCTTTCTGGGCAGCGGCACTGGATCTCAGGCCCGATTCCGAAGCTGCCGACTTCCGGGTGCTGCGCGGCGACCGGGTCAACGTCTCGCTGCAGATCTCCGACACTCCCGTCAGCGGTCGGGACCAGATGCACCTGGATCTGTACGCGCCAGATCAGCCGGCCGAGGTCGAGCGGCTGACGGCCCTCGGCGCGAAATTCGTTCGCCATGTCAAGGATCCCGAGGACGATTACGTCGTGCTGGCCGATCCGGAGGGCAACCTGCTCTGCGTGTGCCTGGTCCCGCTCCCGGCGTGAGGGTCTCTCGATGGACGTAGCCGCCGTACTGGCCCGATACGACCGGCAGCTGCGCCGGGACGCCACCGCGTTGCCACCGGCCCGGATCGAGCGGGACGGCGCCGTCATCCGCTGGCTCAACGACGCCGAGGAGGGCGGCTGGGAGGCCGTCTTCTGGTCCGACCTCGACGAGTCGACCGCGGACGCGCAGATCGCGCACGAGAAGGCGTACTTCACCGCCCGGCGCCAGCGGTTCGAGTGGAAGCACCACGCCTACGACCGCCCGGCCGACCTGCCGGCCCGGCTGATCGCGGCAGGCTTCGAGCCGGAGGAGGAGGAGGCGCTGGTCGTGGCCGAGATCGCCGGCCTCGCCGCCGACTTCACCGTGCCCGACGGCATCGAGCTGGTGCCGGTCACCGACGCGGCGGGGGTCGAGCGGGTGGTCGCCGTGCACAACGAGGTCTTCGGCATCGACCACTCCTGGCTGCGCCGCGAGATGCTTGCCAAGCTCGGTAACCCGGAGGCGGGCGTCGCGGTGTTGGCCATGGCCGGCGACCGGGCGGTGTGCGCGGCGCGCGTGGACTTTCACCCCGGCACCGACTTCGCGAGCCTCTGGGGCGGCGGGACCCTGCCGGAGTGGCGCGGCCGGGGCATCTACCGCGCGCTGGTCGGTTACCGCGCCCGGCTCGCGGCCGAGCGGGGGTTCCGGTACCTGCAGGTCGACTCCTCGCCCGACAGCCAGCCGATCCTGCGGCGGCTCGGCTTCGTCGACCTGACGACCACCACGCCGTACGTGTACACGCCGCCTTCGGTTGACAACCAGCCGCCCTGACGGTCGGTCAGCCGCGCTCGACCGCCGTCGCCAGCAGGCCCAGCGGTGGTGAGCCCAGGTCGAGCATCGCCCGGTGGAACCTCGGCAGCGAGAAGCCCTCGCCCCAGGCCGCCCGGGCCTGCTCCCGCAGGGCGGTGACCGCCAGCTTCCCCCAGGTGTAGCGGCCGTAGCCCGGGTCGAATGTGCCGCGCTGGGCCTCGGACAGCGCCGCCGGCCCCTGCAGGAACGCGTCGGCGGCGAACCGCGCAGCCGCATCGGCAACGGTCATCGCCCCGGTGTGCAGGCCGATCGAGCAGGCCAGCCGGGTCACCCGGATCAGGGCCTCGATCGCCACCCCGGCGGCGAAGCGCGGGTCGGCGGCCCGGAAGCCTTCCTCCATGGCGACCTCCTCCACGTAGTGCGCCCAGCCCTCGGCGAACGAGCCCGAGATCAGCAACTGCCGGACGTCGCTCGCCGCGTGCCGCAGCGCCCGGCCGTGCGAGAAGTGCCCGGGTGCCACCTCGTGCACGGTGATGGCCGGCAGCGTCGTGCGGGAGAACACGGCCAGCCACTCCTGCTGCTCCTCTGCCGGCCAGGACTCATCGGGTGGGGTGACGTAGTACCAGGACGGGCCCTCCGGCTCGCCCGGCGCCGCCCACGACATCATCGCCATCGCCCAGCGACGCGACGGCGGCGCCGGGCCGACCCGGCACTCGCCGTCGTGGTAGGGCGCCAGGTCACGCTCCTTGGTCCAGGCGAGGACCTCCGCGGTGACCTCTCGCGCCTCCCGCAGCACGCCGTCGGCGTCCGGATGGTCGCGCAGCAGCGCTGCGACCGTCGTGGCGACCGGCCGGCCGGGGGCGACCTGCTCGCATGCTTCGGTGAGCATGGCCGTCAGGCGATCGCGCTCCCGGTCGGCGGTGCCGGCCAGCGTGCCGAGGTCGACGTCGAGGGCCTCGCCCGACCCGAGGTAGCGGGCCAGGGCGGGGCCACCCAGAGCGGCATCCTGCGGGCCCTCGACGGCGGCTCGCTCGACATGGTCGACCAGCCGGTCGAGTGCGGCCAGCGCGCCCTTGTCGACCTCGTCGCTGTCGTCCAGGCCGGCGGCCAGGCCACGTACCGCGCTACGGGTCGACTCGGCGACCGGTCGGGCGACCCGGTCGAGGGATGCGATGGCGCCGTCGACGGCATCCGGCCACCGGGCCAGGTGGCGGCGGCGGGCCTCGGCCCGCTCGGCGGCCGGCGCGTACTCGCGGTCGTAGCAGGCCACGTCGAGATTGCCCACGTGTACCAGCGGGTTGATCCGATGGAACTCCAGCTCGCCGTACACCACTCGCGCGCTGTCTTCGAAGGCGCTCAGCACCGCCTCGTCGTAGGGGTCCGCCCGGCGTTCACCGTTGCCCAGCGCAGCCAGGCCGCGGGCCACGCCGGCGGGGGAGAGGTCCTGCACCTGGCCGTCGTACTCGTGCCGTCCGCCGTACTCCCGGAACTCGGGGACGGAGAGGTCGGCCAGTGCACGCAGTCGGGGTTCCATCGTGCGAACCTAGCAATGGCGAGCCGGGCGTGCAGCACCGTTGGCACGTGCCCAGCGGCTGCCTCACGGCCGGCAGGCGGCCACGAACAGCAGATCCAGGGAGCCGTCGAGATCGGGCTCGGCCAGCACGAAGTCGGACGCGCGGACACTCACCACGTCGCCCCACACGCCCTCCGACCACGCCTCAGGGGGCGCCGCGAGCTGCGCGCGGACGAGCCCACCATCGTGCTGCTGGTCCAGGCGCCGCAGTCGCGGCCCGTGCGAGAGGCCGTACCGGTGGGTGATCGCGAAGGACGGGTCGAGCAGCGCCGCCAGCTCGTCGCCGGACAGCTCGCGGGCGTGGTACAGGTTGCCGGGAGGGAAGGTCAGCCGGTTGGGCGTGCTGACGACCAGCGGGCCGCCCGGGGCGAGCACCCGGGCGCACTCGTCCACCAGGGCGGGCTGGTCCCACAGGTGCTCGATCACCTGCAGGCACACCACGGCGTCGAAGGCGCCTGCGGCGAACGGCAATTTCACCGCGTTGCCGCGGACGGCCGCCAGCCGCGGATAGCCGCCGCGCAGATGAACGGCTGCGGCTGCGTCGTAGTCGAGCGTCACCGTACGGTCAGCGACGGATGCGAGCAGGTCGGCGCCGTATCCCTCACCCGTCCCGACATCGAGCACCACGGCACCACGGCAGAGGGGTCGCACCGCCTGGTATGCGGCCTCGTGCCGACGGAACCAGTAGTTCTCGGCGGCTATCCCCGGCAGGGTCCGCTCACCGGTCAGCCCCAGCACTCGCCCTGCCTACCACAGGCAGCAGACAACCATGTCGTTCCTGCCTGTCACACGAGCGTTTCCCGCTGCGCGAGAGGTATCCGGCCCGGTGAGCCACCGGCGGCGATTCTGCGAACGCCGCGCGAATCCGTGGTGAGCATTTTCGCGAATTGATGGCCATCAGGGTGTCTGATAGGGGAGAGTCATTCAGTCGGCGGCCTGACACTGGCATTTCGGCATCCCGGTGAGATTGGGGCAATATTTCCTTCAGTGAGGACAAGAAGTGACAAAATCGCTCTTTCGGGTGATCGCCGTGGCCGGGTTGACCGCCGTCGCCGGGGCACTGCTGGGGGCGCCCGCCAACGCCACCACCGGGCCGGCCAGGGACATCACGCCACCCTCGGTGACCATCGAGCCGTTCGTCCGGTTCGTCGCAGGAACGACCGTGGCCACGTCGTATGACGCGCGGGGTTCCATCGACAACTTCGACGTGAACATGGTCGCCGACTGGACGGTCTCGGATGCGTCCGGCATCTGCTCGCAGCAGCTGACCGAGCAGAGCTACGACACGCTAGGCGGCGATCCCGACCCGATCCTGGGCAGCGACACCGTGACCACGTCCATCGGCCGGGGCGTGCGGTCGCATCCCTTCGTCGAGGACGCGCAGAATTACTGGCGCATCCCGCACCGATTCGTCGTTCGCGTGACCGATTGCGCCGGCAACACCGCAGTGAGCGGAATATCGACGACGTCGATCAACGTCGACGAGGACAATTCGCGGGTGGTGACCTATACCGGCACCTGGGCCACGGGTCACTTCGCCGGATTCTCCGGCGGGACCACGCATTTCACCTCCGTCGCGGGTGCGACCGCCACCTTCCACGTCGGTGCCGGAGCGGTGGCTATCGCGATGGAGCAGGCGGCCAACCGTGGGTCGGCCACGGTCAAGGTCGACGGTGTCCTGCAGCAGACGGTCAACAGCAATTCGATCACCAAACAGCACCGGCGCGTCGTGTGGCAGACACTGCTGGGGCCCGGCGACCACACGGTCCAGGTCGTCAACGACGCGACCGCCGGTCACCCACGGATCGACTTCGACGTGATCCTCGACTGACATCGAGGAGGTGGGCGGTGCCGGCACCGCGAGGCGCGGAGCGAGTTGAAAGCGCAGCGACCCTGTCGTGGTGAACGCCACACCGCCGTGGTGCTTGCAACAGTTTGCCCGGTGGCTACCGACGGGTAACGTCGCGGACCATGAACATCGTCGTACTGGTGAAGCAGGTGCCCGACACGTGGGCAGAGCGCAAGCTCCGCGATGACGACAAGACCCTCGACCGTGACTCGGGCGACGCCGTCATCAACGAGATCGACGAGTACGCGGTCGAGGAGGCGCTGCGTATCGCCGAGGCGCACGGCGGGGAGACGACCGTGCTGTCGATGGGGCCGCCCCGCGCCATCGAGACCATCCGCAAAGCCCTGGCGATGGGCGTCGACAAGGCAGTGCACCTCACCGACGAGGCTCTGCACGGCAGCTGCGCCCCACAGACCTCACTCGCTCTGGCCACCGTGCTGGGCACGCTCGACTACGACCTGGTGATCTGCGGATCGGAGGCCGTCGACGCCCGGATGTCGGCGATGGGCTCGCTGCTCGCCGAGCGGCTGGGCGTGCCGCAGCTGACGGGCGCGCGCAAGGTCGTGATCGCCGGCTCGACAGTACGGATAGAGCGGCAGACGGACAACGGCTACGAGGTGGTCGAGGCCGCGCTGCCCGCCGTCGTCAGCGTCGTGGAGAAGATCAACGACCCGCGCTATCCGTCCTTCAAGGGGATCATGGCGGCGAAGAAGAAGCCGCTTACGACCCTGTCGGTCGCCGAGGCGGGCCTCGATCCCGGCACGGTGGGCCTGGCCAACGCGACGAGCGAGGTCCTGGACTTCACCCCGCGGCCGCCGCGGCAGGCCGGCCAGGTGGTCAAGGACGAGGGGGACGGCGGCGTGAAGCTGGCCGAGTACCTCATCTCGCAGAAGATCATCTGAGGGGTCGACGACATGGCTGAGGTACTCGTACTCGTCGAGCACGCCGACGGCACGCCGAAGAAGGTGACCTTCGAGTTGCTGACCGCCGCCCGCCGGCTGGGCGAGCCGTCCGCGGTCGTCCTGGGAGCGGCAGGCACGGCGGCAGCGATGAAGGACAGGTTGGCGGAGTACGGCGCCGCCAAGGTCTATGCGGGGGAGTCCGACGACATCGACGGCTACCTCGTCGCGCCCAAGGCCGAGGTGCTGGCGGCGCTGGTGGCCGACAAGGCGCCCGTGGCGGTGCTCATCGCGGCCAGTGCCGAGGGCAAGGAGATCGCCGGCCGGCTGGCGATCAAGACCGGCAGCGGCTTCATCACCGACGCGGTCGACGTCGACGCGGACGCCACAGCGACGCAGTCGGTGTTCGGCGGCGCGACCGTCGTGAGGGCGCGGGTGAGCAAGGGCACGCCGATCCTGGCCATGCGGCCGAACTCCTTCGACGCCTCGCCGCAGCCGGCGGCCGGGACCGTCGAGGAGTTGACCGTCTCGGTTTCCGACGCGGCCAAGGGCGCCCGCGTGGTCGACCGGGTGGTGGAGGACAAGGGCAGCCGGCCCGATCTCACCGAGGCCTCGATCGTCGTCTCCGGCGGGCGCGGGATGGGCGGCTCGGAGAACTTCTCGCTGGTCGAGAGGCTGGCCGACTCCCTCGGTGCCGCGGTCGGCGCGTCGCGGGCCGCCACCGACGCCGGCTGGTATCCCCACCAGAACCAGGTCGGCCAGACCGGCGTCACCGTGTCGCCCCAGCTCTACCTCGCGGTCGGCATCTCCGGCGCC
>QHCA01000373.1 GCA_003244095.1 Pseudonocardiales bacterium
GTGTCGAGCAGGCTGGTGACCTCCTCGGTGGGGAGCCGGTAGCGGCTGGAGTACACGCAGGACGGGAAGGCGTGTGTCATGGCCGGCCGCTCTCGGCATGGACGATGTGCAGCCGGGCGCCTGCCTCGTGCTCGATGAGGACGCGGCAGTTGCGGCGGCCGCCCGGGTGCCGGGACAGGTGATCGGGGGAGGGGACGATGACGGTGGAGGGATGGCACCGGCGCAGCGCGTCCATCAACGCGCAGAACCCGGCTCGGTCCGGCTCGTCGACGGCCGGGTCGAAGGGGTCGGTGAAGACGTCGGCCAGGGTCATGCCCTCCCGGGTGGCGAACGCCTCGATCTCCTCGACGAGCCCACTGCCGCCGTCAGCGGCCTCGTCTGGCCACAGCCGCAGGTAGCCGAACGTCAACGGTCGCACGCTATCCCCCATCAGAGCTCTCACATGTTCTCGCGGTCCTCAACGCGTCGGCAACCCTCCCGGACAGTCTCGGAACATGTCAAGCAATTGTTTGAGATTGGCGGCTATTGCGCATCGCGCAATCCTGGTGCAGCATGGTCCAACGGTGCCGATAGGGGCGCCGCAGACGGAGGGAGCCAAGCCATGCAAAGTCTCGAGTTCCTGTGGAAGGACAACAACTCAGGAGACGGCAAGTGTCCAGCCTTGTACGCGACGGACGGCGGATACGTGGTGCAGGGTCTCAAGCTCGACGACGCCACCCGCGCCCAGCTCCGGCAGCTCGCCGCCGACGAGGACGGCGTCTTCGTGCCGGCCAACGTTCTCGACCGGCTGCGCGAAGCCTCATGCTGAGCACGAGCACCTCGCTCAGCGGCCAGCTCAGTGACGCGGAGTTCGATGAGGCGCTGCGGACATTCGCGCACACCGCCTTCCGGCTGGAGCTGCAGCCGGTCTACCTGGTGGATTACGAGCGCCAGCGGGTTGCCCGGTTCTTGGCCGGGGACCCCCAGTATCCGAGTGAGACTTCCTACAGCACCCAGTGGCAAGACCAGATCCGGCGGTTGACCCGGGAGGGCAAGCGCGTCGGGCGGGTTCGCGTGCAGGAGGACCCGCAGACCGACTACCAGCGGTGGGAGCGCTGGGTCGGCCAGTGGAACATCGCCGCCGGCGAGTGCATGCGTTACATGACCCGGCAGCAGGCGCACGAGGTCGGCCTGCTGCCCGCCGCCGGCGACCAGGACTGGTGGCTGCTCGACTCGCAGCGGCTCATCGTGATGAACTTCGACGCCGAGGGCCACCCGCTGTCCTACGAGTGGATGACCGACCCGCCGGCAGTGCTGCAGGCATGTGCCTGGCGCGACCTGGCGGTCCACCACAGCATCCGCGAGCATGTGCACGACCCGCCGCTCGACCCGGAGGAGTACCAAGCCCAGTTGTGAATCCCACCGAAGACTGGCTCACCCGAGCCGACGGACTGGCCGAGCGCCTGCGTGCCCTGCGCACGCGGGCCGGCCTGTCCGGCAAGGCGCTCGCCGAGGCCACCGGCTGGCCGGCGTCGAAGGTGTCCCGGTTGGAGCACGGCCGGCAGATGCCGACGCCGGCCGACCTGCATGAGTGGGTCCGGGCTTGCGCCGCGGACGCCGAGGCCGCCGACGCGCTGGTCGAGTTGCACCAGGAGGCGCAGACCGTCCACAACAGCTGGCGGCGCCGGATGCGCGGCGGGCAGGTCGCCGTCCAGAGTGGCTACAACCGGCTGGTCCGGGACTCTACGCTGCACCGCAACTTCGCGACGGCGGTAATCCCGGGTCTGTTGCAGACCCCCGACTACGCCCGGCACATCTTGGCCGAAGTGGCTGATTTTCAGGGCCTGGACCCGCATGATGCGGCCGAGGCAGCGGCCACCCGGATGCAGCGGCAGCAGGCGCTCTACGACCCGGCCAAGCGCTTCGAGTTCCTGTTGGCCGAGCCGGCGCTGCGCTGGCTGGTTGCCACCGCCGAGGTCATGCGCGGCCAACTCGACCGGCTGCAGACCGTCATCCGGGCTCCCAACATCCGTTTCGGCATCCTGCCGCTGGGCGTGCCGCTCACGGTGACTCCGGAAAATTCCTTCTGCCTCTTCGACGACATCGCCATCGTGGAGAGCTTCATCGGCGAGACGATCTATCGCGGCGACGAGGCCGCGGCCTACGCGCGAGTCATGGACAGGCTGTGGGCCGACGCCGTGGAGGGCGACGCCGCACGGCACCTCATCATTCGCGCCGCAGAGCAACTGCCCTGACGTGGCACCTGCACGAGAGGCTGACACTGCCACCGGGGGCGGAACTGGTGAGGGCTTCTCCTTGCTCTCGATCGATGAGCTGGGTGAGTACATCGACTCCCGCCTCACCCGATCCGCGTTTCGGCTGGAACTGCTTGACCGTTACCTCGTCGATTCTGACGGTGCCGACCTAGCCCGCTACCTGGCCGGGAAGTCCCAACCGACGGCCGGCGGCAAGCGGCCGTGGCTTGACCGGCTCCGCCGCGAGCACGCCTCGGGCATCCTCAACCACCGCGTGCATGTCCTTCGCACGCCGCTTTCGGACTACCTGCGTTACGAATGTGAATGGGCGTACGCCTTCAACGCCGCCGCGGGTGAGGACATCCGGATCATCGACCTTGCGGAGCAGGTAGCACCTGACGGCCTCGGCGCCCATGACTTCTGGCTGATCGATGACCAGTACGCGATCCGCATGTGCTACGACGATGACGGCCGGTACGTGGGTGCCGAGCCCGTCGATGCCATCGAGCTGCCGCACTACCGGCGCGTCCGGGACACCGCGGTCGCGGCTGGCGAGCCTTTCACGGCCTGGTGGTCCCGCCACCCCGAAGAGTGGCAAGCTCGCCGGTGGGATGAGCACACGTGACTCGAAGGGATCATCGGTTCGCGGGCCGGGTGACCGGGCCCGGCTGTCCGCCGCCCTTCGGGAGGCCCGCCGCCGCGCCAACCTGACGGGCGCCGACGCGGGCCATAAGGGGAACATGTCACAGTCAAAGATCTCCAAGATCGAGCGGGGATTCCTGCTTCCGTCAGTCGATGACGTGGATGCTCTCTGCCGGATTTACGACGTGGCCGATGACGAGCGCGCCGGGTTGCTTGCTCTTGTGAACGGCCTTCGGAGTGAGGCGTCGACTCGAGTCATCCTTGCCCGAGGAGCGGCGGAATTTCAGCGGCGGATCGGACAACTGGAGGAATCCGCATCGCTGATCCGCGCCTACGAGCCGGCGATGGTGATCGGCCTGCTACAGACACCGGCCTACATGCGCTGCGTATTCAGCACACCTGACTCCCAGGCGCTCTCAGCCCAGCATGTCGCGGACTCGGTCACGGCTCGACTCTCTCGTCAGGTCGCGCTGCGCGACGAGTCGACGCAGTTCGTCTTGATCATGGCTGAGGGGCGCTGCGCTGGCAGGCGTGCTCGGCGACGCTCATGGCCGAGCAGATCGAGGCGATAGCAGCGATTGCCGGCGAGGGTCGGCCCAACGTGCGCGTGGGCCTCATTCCTTGGACGACGCCTGTTCGATTCTTTCCCCCGGCATGGGTTCTACGTCTACGACGAGGACGCGGCGATGGTTGGCACGGAGACTGCCAGCGCGACGATGACCGGAGCCGCCGACATCGCCACGTACGTCGAGTTGTTCGGTGCCCTGGAGGATCTGGCAGTTTCGGCGACGACTCACGGGAACACTTTGCGCGAATAGCCGACGAATATCGAAGGCTGGCGCCGTAGCCGGCGACACTGCGCGGGGGCTCAGGTTGTGGTCTGTCCCCGCCGCGACGACGCGACCTGGTCGAAGCAGTAGTAGAGCGCCACGACGAACTGCACCACGAGCACGAGCGGTGCGGAGACGAAGGCAAGCGCGACGGTCACCGCGTAGACGAGCGTCCCGGCGCCGAAGCGCAGCCGGACGCTTCGCTCGACCGCCCGTGACAGGGGGGCGGCCAGGAGCCGGCCGCCGCGGACAGCATGCCACCACACAGCGGTGTAGGCGATCGCGGCGAGCAGCAGGTTGGCGCTGTAGAGGGCCGCGGCGACGTGCGAGTCGATCCCGCCGGCATCGAGGTAGCGCGCCAGCAACGCGGTGGAGAAGGGCAGCAGGGCGGTCCACAGCAGGAGTAGGAGGTTGAGGAACAGCAGCATCCGGTCGGCGCGGACGAACTGCCGGAACATCGCGTGGTGATTCACCCACATGATGCCGATGACGAAGAAGCTCGTGACGTACGCGGCGAACGACGGCCAGTCGTGGTAGAGCGTGTGCCACAGGGCGCCGGCCGTGCCGCCCTCGGGCACCCTGAGCTCCAGCACCAGCAAGGTGATCGCGATGGCGAATACCCCGTCGCTGAACGCCTCTACGCGGCCGGTGCCCTCGATGGCGGTGTCATCGGTCGGGGCGGTCATCGGTGCCTCCTTCGCTGGTCGCCCCAGAAACTACCCGTCGGTCGCCCACCGCCGCGGGCGACCTTCGTCCGTCCGGAAAGGCCGCTTGTCATAGGCGCTCAAGGGAGGTCGATCTGCAGGCCGGGGAAGGCGACGGAGATGGGGCCGTCGAAGGTCCGGCGGGCCGCTCGTGCGGCGGCGTCGGAATCGATGCCAGGCCACAGGTGGGTCAGCATGAGATGGTCGGCCTGTGCGGCGGCGGCATGCTCACCGGCTTGGCCGGCGCTGCCGAGCAGACCACGGGAGTCCTCCGGGACCTGCTCGGGGAAGGTTGCCTCGGCCAGCAGCAGCGCAACTCCGGCGGCTAGCGTGACGATGTCCGGATCGGCTCCGCCGTCTCCGGTATAGGCGAGAGCAACGCCATCGACGCTGAGCCGTACGCCGACGTTGGGCAGGAAATGCCGCAACGAGCGCGTCACCAGATCGAAAGGGCCGATGGCGAAGCGGTCACCGGCAGCGAACTCGTGCAGGTCGTAGTCCTTGGAGAGCATCTGTCCGTCCAGGGCGAGCACCGCGTCAAGCGCCCCGGCAAGCGCGAACACCGGCAGCGCCGGCGGCGGGTCATCGCTCAGATGCCGGGCACGCAGCAGCGGGTTCAAGTCCGCGCAGTGATCGGGATGGCCGTGGCTGACGAACACGGCATCGATGCCGTGAGCCGGCACGATGCCCAGCAGCCGGGGCACAGTCGCATAACCCGGATCGATCAGCAGCCGAAAGCCAGCGTGCTCGACCAGATAACCGCTGCATCCACGTTCCGGCGTCGGCCACGCCCCACCTCCGCCGAGCACCGTCATCCGCATGACGGCTGACGCTACTGGCATCGGCGACCAACCTTCACCGCACCTTGCTCCGGGCCTGCTGACGTCTCCCGAGCAGGACTCCGACCAGGCCGAGCAGGAACAGCACGGCACCGACGACGAGCAGGCCCAGCGGCACGGTGCGGTAGATCCGGTGGATCGCCTTGCCCTTGTCGCGCGCGTCCGTGGCGGCGGCCTTGAGCGTCGACGGCGATGAGCGGAACGTGATGTCCATGACGGGAGTCACCGGTACGGCAGCGCCGCCCAGCGACAGGTTCAGGGTGCGTACCTCGTGCTGCGTGACATCGACGACGATGCCGCTCGCCGGGGCCACCCAGTAGGTCGCGCTCACCTGATAGGTGTAGCTGAACGGCACCGGATCGGGTAGGGACGGCAACACGGCGCGGAACGTCGACAACTGGGCCGGTGTCAGGTTGAGGCCGGCCGCAAGTTGCGCGACAGTCGACTTGGGCAGCGACTGCGGCAGCGCCTTCAGGACCAGCGGATCGGTGATCGGCGCCGCCGCGGCAGCCGTGGTGAAGACGTAGGTCGAGACGCCGCCGCGTTTGGCCGCGCCGGTGAAGCGCAGCGGCGTGGTCTTGCCGGTGTCCGCGACCCAGCCCACGTAGTTCTGCTTGCGCGTGTGGATCGGCCAGTTGAAGGTGAGCCCGGTCTGCTTGACCACGCCGCCGTATCCACTGCCGCGGCCCAGGTCGCTCCGGTCGACCGCGTAGTGATGGTCGACCGACGCCACCGGCTTGCCACCGGCCGTTATGACGGCGGCGTCGGAGACCAGGGCGCTGCCGCCCTTGGTGCCCAGCGCCTTGGTGTGGTGGGCGACGGTGATCGGCGCGTTGCGGACGAGGAGGTCGCCGGCCGCCGGGGAGGTCAGGGCACTGGGATTCAGCAGCAGCGCGGCCGTACCGGTGTAGTTCCGGGTCGTGTCGGTGTTACCGGGCAGGACTGCCAGGGCGGGCGCGACGAACCACCGGACCCCGCCCGCCGCCAGCATCAGCAACAGTCCCAGAGCAATGCCGATGATCGATGCGGACTTGCGCATGTACGCCATCCTTCCGTTGTCCTCACCGTGAGAGTGCGACCGTACTCGCGCGGCCTCTCGTCACCATGCGGCTGGCCGGGGTGTCCCGCCGTCCGGGCGCATACGCTCGGCCGATGCACGTCGTCGCGACGGCCGGGCACGTGGACCACGGTAAGTCCACCCTGGTCCGGGCGCTGACCGGCATGGAACCCGACCGGTGGGCCGAGGAGCACCGCCGTGGCATGACGATCGACCTCGGCTTCGCGTGGACGGTGCTGCCGTCGGGGGACCGGGTGGCCTTCGTCGACGTCCCCGGCCACGAGCGCTTCGTCGCCAACATGCTCGCCGGAGTCGGGTCGGTGCCCGCGGTGCTGTTCGTGGTCGCCGCCGACGAGGGCTGGATGCCGCAGTCGGCCGAGCACCTCGACGCCCTCGCCGCCCTCGGCGTGCGCCACGGCCTGCTGGCCGTCACCCGCAGCGACCTGGCCGATCCCGGCCCGGCGACGGCCCGGGCGGCCAAGGAGATCGCCCGCACCAGCCTCGGTGAGGTCGAGTCGGTGGCCGTGAGCGGCGCGACCGGGGCGGGCCTTCGCGACCTGCAGAGCGCCCTCGGCCGGCTGGTGCGCGGCCTGCCGTCGCCCGATCCCGATGCCGATGTCCGGCTGTGGATCGACCGGGCGTTCACCATCCGCGGTGCGGGGACCGTCGTCACCGGCACCCTCGGCGGCGGGCGGCTGCGGGTCGGTGAGGAGTTGCTGCTGGCGCCGGCGATGCGGCCGGTGCGGGTACGCGGCCTGCAGTCCCTCGGCGAGGTGGCGCGGGAGGTGACGGGCGTCAGCCGCGTCGCGGTCAACCTGCGCGGGGTGGGAGTCGACGAGGTGCGCCGCGGGCACGCCCTGCTGGCGTCGGGTCGCTGGCTGGCGTGTACCGAGACCGACATACGGCTGCGCGGTGCCGCCGCCGCCGATCTGCCGGCCACCTGCCTGCTGCACATCGGCTCGGCCCAGGTCGCGGTACGGATCCGCCCGCTGGGCCACGACACCGCCCGGCTGACCCTGAGCACGGCCGTGCCCCTGCGTATCGGTGACCCGGCCCTGCTCCGCGACGCCGGCCGGCACCGGATCGCGGCCGGGCTGACCGTGCTGGACGTCCGGCCGCCGCCACTGCGCCGACGGGGTGCGGCGGCTGCCCGCGCCGCGGAGCTCGCCGCCATGCACGGCCGACCGGACGCCGCCGCCGAGTTGCGCCGCCGCCGCATCGTCCGGACGAGCGACCTGGCCGCGATGGGGGCCGGCTCGGCTGGGGTGCCGGCCGTCGGCGACTGGGCGGTGGAGCCCGCGCACTGGGCGGTGCTGCGCGAGCGACTGTTCGCGGTGGTCAGCGACTACCGCGTCGGGCATCCGCTGGAGCACGGCCTGCCGGTCGAGGCGGCCCGCCACCGGCTCGACCTGCCGGACCTTCGCCTGGTGCACGCCCTCGTGGAGGCGCCGCTGGGCATCGCGGACGGCCGGATCACCGCGGGAACGCCTGCCCTCCCGCCGTCGATCGAGGCCGCGGTGGGCGCCGTGCTGCGGGACCTCGCCGACCGGCCCTACTCGGCACCTGAGGCGCATCGGCTGGCCGAACTCGGGCTGGGGCACCGCGAGTTGGCGGCGGCGGCCCGCGCCGGGGCGCTGGCCAGGATCGCCGACGGGGTATACCTGCTGCCGGCCGCGGTCGACGGCGCCGGCGAGGTGCTCGCCGGGCTGCCCCAGCCGTTCACGGTCAGCGCGGCCCGGGCGGCTCTGGGCACGACCCGGCGGGTCGCCGTACCCCTCCTGGAGTTGCTCGACGCCCGTGGCCGGACCGAGCGGCTGCCCGACAACCGCCGGCGGCTGGTCGAATGACCGCGTACGACGCCGTGCTGCTGGCCGGCGGCCGCGCTGAGCGGCTCGGCGGTGTCGACAAGCCGGCGCTGGAGGTGGGTGGTGTCACGCTGCTCGACCGGGTGCTGGCCACCGTGGCGGGTGCCACCCGCCGGATCGTCGTCGGCCCGGGGGGCTACCCGACCGCCGCGTACATCCGGACGGGCGAGCAACCACCCGGTGGCGGCCCCGTGGCCGCCGTCGCGGCCGGGCTCGACCACGTCAGCGCCCCGCTGGTGATCGTGCTCGCCGCCGACCTGCCCTTCCTCACCTCGGTCACCGTCGACCTGCTGCTGGCAGCGGTCGTACCCGGCGTCGACGCCGCCGTGCTGGTCGACGACGGCGACCGGGACCAGTTGCTGGTGGCGGCCTGGCGTACGGCCGTGCTGCGGTCCCGGATCAAGACACTGGGCGACCCGTCCGGGCAGCCGGCCCGCCGGCTGTTCGAGACGGTGGCGGCCGCCCGGGTGCCCGCCCCGCCGGCGCCCGGCCAGCCGCCTCCGTGGCTGGACTGCGACACCGAGGACGAACTGCGAAAGGCGAGGGAGTGGAGGTACTCCTAGCCGGACCTCGGTGTACCGCGTGGTACATCTGTACCGACTGGCTACTGGCCGCCGTCCCGCCGGAGGAAACATGCGCTACACCGTGTCGGCCGACATCGCAGCCCCCGCCGAGCGGGTCTGGGCAGTGCTGTCCGATGTGGAGCGGATGCCGGCGTGGACCTCGTCGATGACCAGCGTCGAGCGCCTTGACCCCGGACCCTTGCGCGTCGGCAGCTCTGTGCGGATCAAGCAGCCGAAGTTCCCCGCCGTGATCTGGCGGGTCACCGAGCTGACCCCAGCGCGGTCGTTCGCCTGGGTGGCCAGCGGTCCCGGGACGACAACGACCGCCGAGCATGCGCTGGCGCCCGCAGCCGATGGGCGGGTCACCGCGACACTCACGATCCGCCAGAGCGGCTTCCTGGCGCCGGTTTTCGGCCTCTTGACGTCCGCGATCACCCGTCGTTACGTCGACACCGAGCTGCAGGGCCTCAAGTCCCGTGCCGAAGCGGTGGCCGTGTGAACACACTGGACGAGTGGGTGGCAGCGGTGTGTGCCGTCCTGGGCATAGAGGGGCCGGTCGACCGCGATCAGATCCTCGACCTGACCCGCGACGTGGCGCACGGGGTCGCCCGCCCGGCCGCGCCGCTCACCGCATACCTGATCGGGCTGGCCGCCGGCCGCAGTGCCGACAGCGCGGCCGGCACCACGGCGGCGATCGCCCGTGTCGAGGCCCTGATCAGTGGGTGGCCCGGTCCTCGAGACCAGTGATGCCGAGTTGCCCGAGCAAGGCGCGCACCCGCGCGTCGATGTCGTCGACGACCGCCCGTACTGTCCAAACGTCCTGGCCGGCCGGGTCGGTGACCACCCAGTCCTCGTACCGCTTGCCGGGGAAGACCGGGCAGGTCTCGCCGCAGCCCATCGTGATGACGACGTCGGCGGCCTGCACGAGATCGCGGTCGAGCAGGGTCGGGACCTCCGCGTCGGCGGGCAGACCGCGTTCGGAGAGGACCGCGGCGACCGCCGGGTTGACCCCTGCTCCCGGCTCCGAGCCGGCCGAGTGGACCTCGACGGCGCCGCCGGCGTAGTGCTCGGCGAGCACCTTGGCGGCGACGGAGCGGCCGGAGTTGTGGATGCAGGCGAACAGTACGACGGGCCTGGCGATCACGCGCGCTCCTGCGGGGCTTGCCGGGTCTGCGGGTAGAGGAGCCGGACGGCGCCGAGTCCGAGGGCACCGCCGACCACCTGCATGACGACGAACGTCGGCACCGAGCCGGGCGCGATCCCGGCGAAGGTGTCGGAGAACATCCGGGCGACGGTGACGGCGGGGTTGGCGAAGCTGGTGGAGCTGCTGAACCAGTAGGCCGCGCTGATGTAGGCACCGACCGAGACGGCGACGTACCGGCCCCGGCCGGACCGGATGGCACCGAAGATGACGAGGACGAGACCGAGGGTGGCCACCACCTCGCCCAGCCATCGCCCGCCGCCGCTGCGGGAGTGCTGCGCGATCGACACCGCTGGCAGCTCGAACATCAGATTGGCGACCACGGCTCCGATCACCCCGCCGGCGAACTGCGCGGTGATGAGTACGGCGGCCTCCGTCGTACCGAGGGTGCCGAAGAACCGCTCGACCAGCGTCACGACCGGGTTGAAGGAGGCCGACACCGGCTGCAGCGCGAGGATCAAAGCGACCAGTGCCGCCCCGGTGATCAGGGAGTTCTCCAGCAGCTGCAGGCCGACATCGTGCGGCGACAACCGGCTCGCGGCGATGCCCGAGCCGATCACGGCGGCGACGAGGAAGGCGGTGCCGAGCAGCTCGGCGAAGGCCCGCCGGGTCATCGGTCGAGTGAGCACGAAGCGGAGTGAGGACATCTAGCCCGGCTTGCGCGCGCGGATGATCGCCGAGTGCATCCCGGGCACGGCCTCGTGGGTGAAGTCGACGGTCGGCGCGTCGAAGCCGGCGGCGACGAGCCCGTCGAGGTATTCGGTGCGGCTCAGCGCTCCGGCGATGCAGCCGACGTAGGAGCCCCTCTCGGCGCGGTCCTGCGGCGACAGGTCGTCGGCGACGACATCGGTGATGCCGATCCGGCCGCCGGGGTTGAGCACCCGGAACATCTCGGCGAGCACGGCGGCCTTGTCGACCGAGAGGTTGATGACGCAGTTGGAGATCACCACGTCGATCGAGTCGGCAGGGAGCGGGATCGACTCGATCGTCCCCTTGAGGAACTCCACGTTGGTGGCGGTGGCCTTGGCGGCGTTGGCCCTGGCCAGGGCAAGCATCTCCTCGGTCATGTCCAGGCCGAACACCCGCCCGGCCGGCCCGACCCGCTTGGCCGACAGGAGTACGTCGATGCCGCCGCCGGAGCCCAGGTCCAGCACGCGTTCGCCCTCGTGCAGGTCGGCGACGGCCAGCGGGTTGCCGCAGCCCAGGCTGGCCAGGACTGCCTCCGCCGGCAGCTCACCCTGCTCGCTGTCGCTGTAGAGGGCACCGGCGCTGAACTCGTCGAACTCGATCCCCTCGGTGGCCGGCCCGCAACACGATGTCGTGCTGGCGGCCGCGGCGCCGTCCCCGCAGCATGCCGCCGCGGCGCCCTTGGTGACCTGCATGGCGGCCGCGGCATACCGCGCCCGTACCTGCTCCCGAAGGGCCTCTTCTGTCGTGTCCATGACGCCCACCTCTCATCGACGGTTGTCTATGCGAGCAGGATGGCACTACGCATCGACGTCTGTCAATACGTGTGGGACACTGGGCACATGAGTCAGAGGGCAGTCACCGCACCGGACCTGGCGCCGGCCGTCGGAGCGTGCTGCACCACCCTCACCGATGCGCCCCTGTCGATGGGCGACGCCGAGCGGCTCGCCCACGTGCTCAAGGCCGTCGCCGACCCCACCCGGCTCCGGTTGCTGTCCCTCGTCGCGGCCCACGACGGCGCCGAGGCATGCGTCTGCGATCTCACCGACCCGGTGGCCCTGACCCAGCCGACCGTGTCCCACCACCTCAGGGTCCTCGTCGACGCCGGGTTGCTCACCCGGGAGCAGCGGGGCAAGTGGGCCTACTACCGCGTCGTCGACGGGGCGCTCGATGCCCTGGCCGCCCAGTTGGCCCGGCCGATCCGACGCTCACCGGACCGGGTGCCCGCGGGGTAGCCGGGCCCCACCCGTGAGTGTGAGGGTGTGCTCCGATGGGCACGAGCTCGGGATTAGCGACACCGAGGCGATCGAGGCGGCGCGCGCGGAGGCTTTCAGCTTGCTGCGCGCCGAAGCGCTGACCCTGCAGCGCAGCATCCTGCCTGAGGACACGTTCCAGCCCGAGGAGCTGGAGGTGTGCGCGCGCTACCTGCCCGGCGTCGAGGGCACCGAGGTGGGTGGCGACTGGTACGACGTGATCCCGCTCGGTGCCGGCCGGGTGGGCCTCGTCATCGGCGACGTCATGGGCCGCGGGGTGCGCGCGGCGGCGGTGATGGGCCAGCTGCGCACTGCGATCCGGGCGTACTCCCGGCTCGACATCCCGCCCGCCGAGCTACTCGGGCTGCTCGACGGGCTGGTCGCCGAGCTCAAGGACGAGCAGATCGTGACGTGCATGTACGCCGTCTTCGACCCGGCAACGAAGGTCATGACCCTGGCCAGCGCCGGGCACCTGCCGCCCATCCTCGTCCGGCCGGACCGGCCGGCGATCCTGGTGCCGAGCAAGGTCGGTGCGCCGCTCGGGGTGGGGCTCGGTGTGTTCACCGAACATCAGATCTCTCTTGAACCCGGCGCCCTGCTGGCCTTCTACACAGACGGCCTGGTCGAACGCCGAGGGGTCGACATCGACGCCGGCATCACCGCGTGCATGGGCGTGCTCGAGCAGCCGGCCGACGATCTTGACCAATGGTGCGAGGCCGTGCTCGGACGGCTGGGCCCCTCTGACGGTCAGGACGACGACGTCGCGCTGCTGCTCGTACGGCTGCCTTGCACCGACGCGGCGATCGACGGGGTGGAGCGCATGGAGGTGCCCCGCGGCATCCGCTCGGTCCGGCACGCCCGCCGCTGGTGCCTGGGCCTGTTCCTGCGTTGGCACCTGTCCCGCGAGGTGGCCGATGCGGCGCGGCTGGTCGTCAACGAGCTGGTCTCCAACGCGTTGCTGCACGGCCGGGGCCCGATCGAGTTGGTGCTGCGCCGGACTGCCACGATGCTGTACGTCGAGGTGTTCGACGCCAGTGGGCACATGCCACGGCGGCGCCTGGCCTCGACCGATGACGAGGGTGGCCGCGGGCTGCACCTGGTCGCGTCGCTGTCGCAGCGGTGGGGGGTGCGCCCGGCCGGCGACGGGAAGTCGGTGTGGGTCGCGATGTCGCTCTCGCACGTCCCGTAGTGGTCCGGACAGCGTGCGGCGGGTCAGTACCAGCCGAAGCTCTCGGAATGGCCCCAGGCCGAGCACGGGCTGCCGTACCTGCTCTTGATGTAACTCAGCCCCCACTTGATCTGGGTCACCGGATTGGTCTGCCAGTCACTGCCGTAGGAGGCCATCTTGGAGCCGGGGAGGGCCTGGGGAATGCCGTAGGCGCCTGAGCTGGAGTTCTGCGCGCGGTAGTTCCAGCGCGACTCGCGGGTCCACAGGCTGTCGAGGCAGCTGAACTGGCCGGCGGTCCAGCCGTAGGTCTGCGCAGCGATCACCCTCGCGGCGCTCTTGGGGTCACGCTGGGCCGACCGCGATGCCCGGTCGAGGAGCACGCGAGGGTCCGGACGCTTGGCAGCGACGATCAGCGTGACGGCGCGGGCGGGTGTGAAGTTGGCCGTCGACGACACCACTCGCTTCTGCAGGCTGGCCAGTGCGCGGCCCTGCTGGAGCGCGGGTGCCTGGGCCACCGCGGCCAGCATGAACAAGCCCACCAGGCCGACGATCGCGGCCCAGCGGGGGATGGTGCGACCGCCGGGCAGGCCGGACGCGTTGTCCTGGGCGGTGCGGTGCCGACCGGTCGCGCGCTCCGGTACACGGGCAGCCGGGGCGGCGGGATACCTGACCGTGAACTCGTCATCCTGACATGAGACGCTGCGGTGCCGACCTGATGGCGCACTATGCACGGGCATGCAGCGATTGCCTCAGTTCATGTCGTTTGCACATGCAGTCGGCGTACTCTACCGAGGTTGGCGGCCAGCGCAACACCCCGACCATCCTCACTCCGAGTAATGAGGCTGAGGTCGTGCCGCTGAGCGTGGACCCGTCCGGTTGAACGGCCATTTGTGTTGACTCGCACTCACTCGCTGTAGCGTTTGGCTTATCGTCGGCACGGCGCGTGGCCGCAGCACGGCAGCCGCTGCGGACCTGGCGGTCGTACGACCACCGCCGTACGTTCGCCTGCATCACCCGGCAAGCCTCAGGAACGAGTCTGATGAACGACACGCCCCCGGCTGACGTTGACGACCATCAACGTCAGCGCGCCGGACCCGCCGGCGCTCGCGCGCTTCTACCAGCACCTGCTCGGCTGGGAGGTGGCTGCCGACGAGCCCGACTGGGTGCTGCTCAAGGCTCCCGACGGCGGGGTCGGCGCGACGCTTGCCGGGTACCAGCCGCAGGAGTGCGTCCGCGTCTACCTCGATCCGGCAGGGCACCCGTTCTGCCTCTGGGTGGAGGAGTATCTCCGTGAGACGTGACCGTCCGCGGCATGAGAGGGCGGATACGCTCGCGCGATCCGCGGCACGTGCGGATGTCAGTGCTGGTCGGCAGAATGCCGAACATGTCGGATGAGATCTCCCAGGCGGCGAACACCCTCGTCCCTGCCATCCTCGCTCTTGAGGCCCTCGGCTTTACCCTGACCGTCCAAGGAGACCTAGTCGAGGCGAGGTCGGATGCTGGACGTTACGTCGCGCCGGACCCGGTCGGGGTGCTCGGGTTGGTCAAGCTCGTCGAGACCAGAGGCTCGTCGTGGCGGGCAACGGATTCCGAGATCGATGCCACTCTCGAACGCTTCGGTCTGAACGGCTGAGTAAGCCGCTAACCGCCATTGCCGCGTACGACGGCGGCATGTGACGGTGCATCGGTGGACATGCCGGAGGCGGGTACCGAGCTGATCAATCAGCGTCCGGCGACGGTGGTCTACGAAGGGCGCGAGGTAGGGCTGACCAGTGGCGAGACCCGACTCCACGCGGTGCTCATCGTCCGCTGACGTGACCGCCCTGTGCGGGACAGCGACCTATCGAGTGTTGCCGTGTGGAACGTCGTGGTACGCCAGCCACCCAGATCAGCCCGACGGTGCCATCTTGCGTCGCGAAACCGGGCCAAACAACAACGCGAGGCACAAGACATTGGCTATTGCAGATGCGGCACTGATCAACAAGATCTCACCGCGCAACGCGATGCTCTGGCCAGCCTCGGCGTCGACCCGAAGGGGATCTACGTCGTTCACGGTCTGGCTGGCACCAACCGAGCCCGGCCCCGGACTGCGCGAGGCGCTCGCGGCCTGTCGCGACGATGAGACCCTGGTGGTGACCAAGCTCGATCGGCTGGCCCGGTCTTTGCCCGACGCAGGCGATGTCGTTGACAAGTTGACCGGCCGCGGTGTCAAGCTCAACATCGGCGGATCGGTGCACGACCCGAACGACCCGATCGGTCGGCTGTTGATCGACGTCCACGCGATGATTGCCGAATTTGAGGCCGACCTGGCCCGGTTGAGGACGAGGGAGGGCATGAAGGTCGCCAAGGCCAAGGGGCGGCTGCGTGGCAAGCCGCCGAAACTCAGGCCGGCGCAGGAGGCTCATCTCGTCGAACTCTGGCACGCGAGCAACCCCTCGAATGCTCGGCAGGCCTCTCGTCAGCAGGCGCTCGCGGCCTGCTTCTTGAAAGCCCGTGCCGACAGCGTCTCCAGCTTGTTGTTCCTCTCGTCCTTGACACCGATCTGGGGGCTTGCGGGGACTTGACTCGGAACGAAGTAGACGTCCGCGGCGAGTCGATATCCGGCACCGTCCTCGGTGTCGGCCTCGACCTCGGCGTTCTGCGGCAACGGCACCTTGGCCCCGGAAACCGTCCAAGGCGCAGGTGGGTTGACGAGCGACAAGCGCACGGTCTGGTGACGTCTTGCCCTTCCGGCAATCGCGTAGTTTTCCCGGGTGCCCTTCCCGTAGTAGACGCGCACCGTCAGATGTGGCTGGTCGTCACACGCGTACACCAGAACCGTTGGCTCCACTCCCACGGTGGTGACTCCGATGGCAGCCTTGGTCGGAGGTCCGCACCCCGACAGGAGGACGGCGCTGGTCAGCAACACCAGTTGCCACACGTTCTTCCGCACCCGTCGAGACTAGCGCGGTGCTGGAAGCGTCCGCCGGACGAGCAGGGGCGGACGAGCAGGTCCGCTTGATCCCAACCGGTGTAAGCAATTGATCTTGGTGTAGATCGTCGGTGACACCCGTCGATGAGGAGCACCGAGTG
>QHCA01000374.1:0-8586 GCA_003244095.1 Pseudonocardiales bacterium
GGACGAGGTGGTCGACGCCTCGGCCGGCGCGCTGGACCTGGCCGATGTCGTCGTGGAGTGCTCCGGCGACCCGGCCGCCGCGCGGCTCGCGCTCGACCTGGCGGTGCCGGGCGGCACGGTGGTGCTCTACGGCGTCTACCGGACGCCGGCGTCGATCGACCTCAACCAGGTCGCGGAGTTCAAGGAGCTCACCGTGGCCGGCGGCCACCTGGCGCCCGGCTGCTTCCCGGATGCGATCAGCATGCTGTCCTGGGTGGACAGTGGGCTGATCGTGACCGCGGTGCGGCTGCTCGACGACTTTCGCGGTGCGCTGGAGGACTCGCGACACCCGCGGCTCAAGGAGGTGCTCCTCCCGTGATCGGCCCGGTCGACCAGCTGATCGTGGTCGGCCGCAAGGCCGTCGCGCGGGGCCTGGTCATCGGCTCCGGCGGCAACCTCTCGGCCCGCCTGCCCGGTGCCGACGCCTGCTGGGTCACCGCCACGGGTACCTGGCTCGACGAGCTCACCGCCGCGTCCTTCTCCTACGTCCGGATCAGTGACGGCGCCGTGCTGGAGGGCAATCCGGCGCCGTCCACCGAAGTGGCCCTGCACCTGCACTCCTACCTCGCGCGGCCCGACGTCAACGCCATCGTGCACCTGCACCCGCAGACGTCGGTGCTGCTCGACGCGATGGGGCACCCCGTCTCGCTGGTGACCATGGACCAGGCGTATTACCTCCGTGAGGTGCGCTCGGTGCCGTTCATCCACCACGGCACGGTGGCGCTGGCCGAGGCGGCTGCCGATGCCATCCGGGACGGCTGCAACTGCGTGATCCTCGGCTATCACGGCTGCTCGGTGGTGGCCGACACGGTGGAGCTGGCGCACAAGCGCGCCGCGAACCTCGAGGAGGCGGCTCTCGCCACTCATCGCGCCCTTGCCCTCGGCGGGCCGGTGCCGGCCTGCCCGCCGCAATACCTGGATACGGTCCGCCGCGCCGAGGCCGCTGCCGCCGCGACACGCCGATAGCGGTTTCTAGCGCTATCTACGGCCTGGGTTAGATACCCGAATACAGTCCGATCATGGATCCGGTACGCAATCCGTACGCGCCCGGAGCCGGCCAGCGGCCCCCTGAGTTGGCCGGTCGCGACCGCGAGCTCGCGCAGTTCGACGTCGTGCTGGAGCGGGTCGCTGCGGGGCGCCCGGAACGCAGCCTGGTGCTGACCGGGCTGCGGGGGGTCGGCAAGACCGTCCTGCTCAACGCCATGCGCAGCGCCGCCATCGCCCGGTTGTGGGGGACCGGCAAGATCGAGGCCCGGCCGGACTCCTCCCTGCGGCGGGCGGTGGCCGGGGCGTTGCACATGGCCGTACGCGAGATCGCACCGCGGCACCGGGCGCCGGAGCGGATCGACGCCTTCCTCGGCGTACTCAAGGCCTTTGCCGTCCACGACCCCGCAGCGCCCAAGAACGCGAGACTGCGCTGGCAGCCGGGCATCGACGTGCCGGCCAGCCGCGGCCGGGCCGACTCCGGCGACCTGGAGATCGATCTGACCGAGCTGTTCGGTGCGGCCGCGTCGGTGGCCACCGACCTGGGCGTGGGGATGGCGCTGTTCGTCGACGAGTTGCAGGACGTGCCGGCCGAGGGGGTGAGCGCGCTGTGCACGGCGTGCCACGAGCTGAGCCAGTCGCGCTCGCCGCTGATCGTGGTCGGTGCCGGGCTGCCGCACCTGCCGGCGGTGCTCAGCAGCAGCAAGAGCTACTCCGAGCGGCTGTTCCGCTACCTGCTGATCGACCGGCTCGACCGGCCCTCGGCCGACAGGGCGCTGACGGTGCCGGCGGATCGGGAGGGCGTCGCCTTCACGGTGGAGGCGCTCGATGCCCTCTATGCGGCGGCGGACGGCTTCCCGTACTTCATCCAGTCGTACGGGAAGGTCGCCTGGGATGCCGCACCCG
Organism: Pseudonocardiales bacterium; assembly: GCA_003244095.1. Lineage (GTDB taxonomy): Bacteria > Actinomycetota > Actinomycetes > Mycobacteriales > QHCA01 > QHCA01. Next base: position 1,930 of record QHCA01000374.1, read on the forward strand.
AGACGCCGATCACCGACAAGGACGTGCTGGTGTCGGCGCCCGAGGCCGAGGCGGAGCTGGCCGTGGGGTTCTTCGGCAGCCGCTACGAGCGGGCGACGCCGGCCGAGCGGGAGTACATGCGGGCGATGGCCGCCCTCGGTGACCGGCCGGTGGGTTCCGCCGAGGTGGCCGAGGCCCTGGGCCGGCGGCCGTCCAGCCTCTCGCCGGCCCGCGACAGCCTGATCAAGAAGGGCCTGGTCTACAGCGCCGAGCGGGGCAGCATCGCCTTCACCGTGCCGCACTTCGGCCGCTACCTCCGCGACCAGCCCGCGTGAGCCATGACAACGACGACGAGGTGCTGCTCGAGGTCGGAGTGGGGCCGTGGGAGGGGCCGTGGCCGGCCGACGCGCGCTACGACCCGGACCTGTTGGCCACCGGCGACCGGCGCAACGTCGTCGACCGCTACCGCTACTGGACCCGCGCCGCCATCGTCGCCGACCTCGACCCCCGCCGGCACGACTTCCACGTGGCCATCGAGAACTGGCAGCACGACCTCAACATCGGCACCGTGGTGCGCACCGCCAACGCCTTCCTGGCCCGCGAGGTGCACATCGTCGGCCGCCGCCGGTGGAACCGCCGGGGCGCGATGGTCACCGACCGCTACCAGCACGTACGCCACCATCCCGACATCGCGACCCTGCTCGGCCATGCCCGTGAGCAGCAACTAACGCTCGTCGCCGTGGACAACCTGCCCGGGGCGGTGCCGCTGGAGACGACCCGGCTACCCCGGCGCGCGCTCCTGCTGTTCGGTCAGGAGGGGCCGGGGCTCTCCGTCGAGGCGCGCGAGGTCGCCGACCTGGTCTGCTCGATCGCGCAGTACGGCTCGACCCGNNGCTCGATCAACGCCGGTGTCGCGTCGGGGATCGCGATGCACGCCTGGATCCGGCAGTACGGCGCGGCCCCGGGCTGATCGTCAGCCGATGACGTCCAGCTCGAACCAGACCGTCGTACCGTCGGCGCTGTGCTCGGCGCTCCACGTGGTCGCGAGCGCGTCGACCAGGAGCAGGCCGCGGCCGGAGATGTCCATCGGGTCGTGCCCCTCGGCCCGGCGTGCCGCCCCGTGCCGGCCACGATCCTGTACGAGGACCAGCAGCCGCTCGTCATCCAGCCGGACAGTGACCCTCGGCGCCGTACCCGAGTGGATCACCGCGTTCGTGACCAGCTCGGATACGCAGAGCCGGGCCACCTCGACGACGTCGTCGGCAACGCCCCACTCGGTCAACCGGCTGCCGACGAACCGCCGCGCCCGGGGGGTGGCCGACGTGTCGGAGGGCAGGTCGGCCGTGGCGTTGCGCAGCCGGCGCCGGACCGTACTGGTGAGCGCCAGCATCGTCACGTCGTCACCGGCACCCTGCTGCCACATCAGCTCACCGAGGCGGGCACACAGCTCGCGCGGGTTGCGCCGCCGCGGCTCCATCTGCGCGATGTGCTTGCTCAGCCGCTCCAGCCCCTCGGCGAACGGGATCTCGCGCGACTCGACCAGCCCGTCGCTGTAGAACAACACGGTCGCGTCGTCGGACAGGTCCACGCGGGCGCTGGGCCAGGGGCCCACGCCCAGACCGAGGGGCGGCCCGACGGTGACGTCGAGCTCGGCCGGCGGTCCCCAGGTGGGTACGTAGAGCGGCAGCGGGTGGCCGGCCACCGACAGCGTCAGGTAGCGGCGGCGGGGATCGAGCACGCCGTAGACCATCGTGACGATCTGCTCGGGCACCGCCAGGGAGGCGACCATGCTGTCGAGGCGTTCGAGGACGAGCTCGGGGCTCGGGTCGAGCAGGGCGTAGGCGCGCATCGCCGAGCGCACGTGCCCCATCACGATCGCTGCCGGCACCCCCTTGCCCATGACGTCGCCGAGGGCCACCAGGACCGACCCGTCGGCGAGTTCGAGGACGTCGTACCAGTCACCGCCGACATCGACCCCCAGCCCGCCGGGCTGGTAGTGCGCGCCGAGAGCGAGCCCGCTCACGTCGGGCAGTGACCGCGGCAGCAGGCTGCGCTGCAGCCGCTCGGAGGTGGAATGCTCGAGCCGGTAGGCCAGCCCGCGGCGCAGCGCCTGGGTCACCTGGGCGGCGTAGGCGCCGAAGAACGCCTGCTCGCTGATGTCGAAGTCGTGTTCGGTGCCGAACGACAGGAGCACGGCGCCCAGCCGCCGCTCGTCGACGGCCAGCGGCAGGGCGGCGAGGCTGCGGGTGCCCAGGCCCCGCTGGCGCTCCAGCAGGTGCGGGTAGTGCTTTTCGAGGGCGGCCAGTGAGGGCAGGAAGACTCCGGATCCGGTCCGGGCCGCCTCGGCCAGCGGTACGTCGGCCAGGCCGTCGATCTGGCACCACCGCACACCGGCCGGGCTCACGGCGTCGGCGTCGCTGGCGACGAACTCCAACTCCCGGTCGGCACCCTGGCTGACGGCCAGGCCGGCACGTACGACGTCGTCCATCTCCAGGGCCGAGGCGAGCGTGACCCGGGCCACGTCGTCGGGGGACATGGCATCGCCGAGCGCGGCGGCGAGGCGCTGCAGGTGCATGAGACGGCCTGCCGCGCCGGCGATGGTTAGCTCGGACACTCAGCCAAGGTACCTCCGGCTTTGCCCCTGAGCGGGGGGAATCAGTCCTCGTCGTCCGGAGCCGCGTGGCCGGGCACGCCGGGGGTCGGGTCCTTGCTCGCGTCGACCCAGGGCCGCGGGCCGGCGTCGTCGGGTGCCAGGTGGTTCGGCGCGCGGGGCGTCGGGTCCTCCGCCGGATCGATGTGCCGCGACTCGGCATTCTCCCCGGCTGGAGTGTCGTTACTCGCTGCGTCCTGGTCTTCGCTCATCGCGTCATCGTGCCACGCCTCACTCGACTGATTCCGGCGGATCAGTTCCCTGCCGTTGACGTGGGTCGGGCGGACGGGCTCAGCAGCGGTGCGGGGCTGGGCCGCAGGTCGGTGACCGGTCGGGCGGGCCGCGCCCGATGGTGACCGGACAGGGCGACGGCGCCGAGCACGACGGCCAGCACGGCGGCGGCGGCCGCCAGGGCGATCAGCAGTGATCGCGGCGGCAGGGCAGGCGGCCCCGCCCTGCGTCCGTCGGCATGCCGTCCCATAGCGCCATGATCGCCCCTGTCCGGGCGGTGCGGGGCATCGATGCCGGTAGCCTCCGGCGCTACGCCTTCCCGGCGCCGAACCGGTCCGCGCCGAGGTTCACCGGGCGGCCCGCCTGAGCACCTGCCGCAGCAACTCGACCGCGACCGGTAGCGCGGCGACGAGCACGCCGCCGATCACCAGCAACTCGATGTGGTCGGCGATGAAGGCGACATGGCCGAGGAAGTAGCCGAGCAGGGTCACCCCGGCGGTCCACAGGGCGGCACCGATCATGTTGTAGAGGAAGTACCTCCGGTGCGGCATCCGGCCGACCCCGGCCATCACCGTGATGAAGGTACGGATCACGGGCACGAAGCGACCGAGGACGACGGCGCGGGCGCCGTACCGGTCGAAGAAGGCGCGCGCCCTGTCGACGTGTTCCTGCCGGAAGAATCTGCCTTCCGACCGCCGGAAGACCGCAGGACCGGTGCGGTAGCCGATCGCGTACCCGCATTCGTTGCCGGCCACGGCCGCCACGAAGAGCACGGCGATGAGCAGCCAGAGCGGCGTGGACAGATTGCCCGTGCTGACCAGCACACCGGCGGTGAACAGCAGCGTGTCACCAGGCAGGAAGAAGCCGACCAGCAGGCCGCACTCCGCGAAGACGATCACCAGCAGGCCGAGCAGCCCGAAGGCCTCGATCAGGTGTCTGGAGTCGAGCAGGCTGCCGCTGAGGGAGAGTGGGGTCACGGTGCTGAACGCTACCGGCTGCGTCCCTGGCCGCGACTCGGCTACATTCGGCGCCATGGCGACCCGGTGGGCGGTTCGCGCGGCGCTCGCCGGCTGGCTGAGCCTCCTCGCGCTGGTGCTGGTGTTCGGCAACCCGTGGCTGGCCAGATCATGGCACGGGCAGTTCGATGCCACGGGCACGCGGTTCGAGCACGACGTGTTGAGCTACCCGCAGTGGTGGGTGCCCACCGACCCCGGTGGGCTGCCACGGGGCCTCGGGCTCAGCCTCACCCTGCGCGCCGTGCTGATCCTCATGGTGGTCGGCCTGCTGATGTTCGCGACGGCCCGGTCGATGGGCGCCCGGCCCTCCGGGCTCGGTGTCATGGTCACCGTCTGGACGGCTGTCGTGGTGGGTGCCGGCCTGGTCTCCGCGCTGATGGCCCCCCTGCTCACCATGGCCGAGTTCGGTGGGAGCCTCCCGCGTCTCGGCGGTCACCTGATCGACGTCGTCCTGGTGTCGGGAGGCAGTGGGGCGGCGTACGGCTTCTGGGTCGGCTGGCTGCCCGCGCTCGTGGCCGCGCAGTTCGGCCGGCGCGCCGCGCGGGGCCCCCGGGTCGCGCAGCCCCCCGTACCGGCCTTCCGCTGACCGGGCCGGAGGTATCCTCGCAGGCCATGGAGATGTCCGCCGACGCACCCGCTGCCGCCGAGACCCGCGTGATCACCGGGCGCTACCGGTTGCTGAGCAAGATCGGCCAGGGCGGCATGGGCACCGTATGGCGCGCCTACGACGAGTTCCTGGGCCGTACGGTGGCCGTCAAGGAGATCGACCTGCCGCGCATGGCGGACTTCGACCAGGGCGAGTTGCGGGAGCGTGCGCTGCGTGAGGCCCGCGCGGCGGCCCGCCTGACCCATCCCAACGTGGTCGTCGTCCACGACGTCGTGGTGGAGGACGGCAACCCCTGGATCGTCATGGCCCTGGTCGAGGCCGAAAGCCTCGCCGACGCGCTCCGCAGCAAGGGGCCGCTGCCGCCCGCCCGGGTCGCCGAGATCGGCCTGGCCGTGCTGAGCGCCCTGGAGACGGCGCACGCTGCCGGCATCGTGCACCGCGACGTCAAGCCNNGACGGGCGGATCGTGCTCACCGACTTCGGCATCGCGACCCTGGAGGGCGACCCGTCGCTGACCAGCGCGGGGCTGCTGCTCGGGGCGCCGGCCTACATCTCTCCCGAGCGCGCCGGTGGCGACCGGCCCGGGCCGGCCTCGGACCTGTGGTCGCTGGGCGCGACGCTGTACTCCGCCGTGGAGGGCCGGCCGCCCTACGACCAGGACTCCCCGATGGCCACCCTCAGCGCGCTGATGACCGAGGACCCGCCGAGCCCGCGGGCGGCCGGTGCCCTGACGCCGGCCCTGCTCGGCCTGCTCCAGCGCGACCCGTCACGCCGGCCGGACACCGCCACCACCCGGCGGCTGCTGCAGGACGTGCTGCGCTCCCCGTACGCGCAGCAGACCCGGATGCTCACCACGGCCGTGCCGCAGCCGCCCGGCCCGCCGCGGATGTCGGAGCGCACCCAGGTCGTCGCCCGGCCGGGCACCGCTCTCGACGCGACACCCATGGCGCAGGCGCCCCGGCCCGGCCAGCCGCCACCGCCGGTGCCACGCTGGTGGGCGACCCGGGTGGCGCTGACCGGCGCCGGGTTCCTGGCCGTCCTCATCGCACCGCTCAGCCTCCCGGGGCTGGCCACGTGGGCCCGCGACCACGACGCCTCACGCGTGCTGACGGCCGCGGTCGACTTCGCCGCGTGGTCACCGGACCGGACGGCCGCCGGCCTGCGGCTGGTCGTGGCCGTCGTGGCCGCAGGCGTGCTGCTGTTCGCCTTCGGCCGGTCGCCGCGGGCGCAGCCCGGGGGCTTCGGCCTGCTGGTCACCGTCTGGGGGATCGTGTCGGTGGCCATGGCGATCACCGGCCTGGCCGTCGCGCCGGTGGAACTCGGCGGGGTGTCCCGCCGCCTGGCCACCGGCGCGCTCGACCAGGCCGGGGTCGGGGCGACGCTAGGGTTCATCGTCGGCTGGCTGCCGGGTCTGCTGGTCGCGCTGACCGGCCGGCGCCGGCGTCGTCGTACCGTGTCCACGCAGCCCGCCTGGGCGGCCCATCCCTCCGCCCCAGCCACGTACTAGGAGCGCACCGTGCCGATCGCCACTCCCGAGATCTACGCCCAGATGCTCGACCGGGCCAAGGCGGGGGAGTACGCCTACCCGGCCATCAACGTCACCTCCACCCAGACGCTCAACGCCGCGCTGCAGGGCTACGCCGCCGCCGGCTCCGACGGCATCGTGCAGATCTCGACCGGCGGCGCGGAGTACCTGTCCGGGCAGCGGGTCAAGGACATGGTGGTCGGCGCGACGGCCCTGGCGGAGTTCGCCCACGTCGTGGCCGCGCGCTACGACGTGCACATCGCGCTGCACACCGACCACTGCCCCAAGGACCGGCTCGACACGTACATGCGACCGCTGATCAGGATCAGCCAGGAGCGGGTGGCCGCCGGCGGGCAGCCGTTGTTCCAGTCGCACATGTGGGACGGCTCGGCCGTGGAGTTGACAGAGAACATCGCGCTGGCCAGGGAGTTGCTCGCCGAGTGCGCCACGGCGAACATCATCATGGAGATGGAGATCGGCGTGGTCGGTGGCGAGGAGGACGGCGTCGTCGGCGAGATGAACGAGAAGCTCTACACCCATCCCGACGACGCGCTGGCGGTCGCCGAGGCGCTCGGCACCGGCGAGAACGGCCGCTACATCCTGGCCGCGACGTTCGGCAACGTGCACGGCGTCTACAAGCCGGGCAACGT
>QHCA01000374.1:8638-12021 GCA_003244095.1 Pseudonocardiales bacterium
TCGGCAAGGACAAGCCCTTCGACCTGGTCTTCCACGGCGGCTCCGGCTCGGCGCAGGAAGAGATCCGCGAGTCGCTGAGCTACGGCGTGGTCAAGATGAACGTCGACACCGACACGCAGTACACCTTCACCCGGCCGGTCGCCGACCACATGTTCCGCAACTACGACGGCGTGCTCAAGGTCGACGGCGAGGTCGGCAACAAGAAGCGGTACGACCCCCGCGCGTGGGGCAAGGCCGCGGAGGCCGGGATGGCTGCGCGCGTGCAGCAGGCCTGCGAGGACCTACGCTCGGCCGGCACCCACATCGGCTGAGTTGTTCCTGGCCGGCTGCCGCGACCGGTGCCGGCGGATCACGCCGGCGATTGCCGACAGCGCCACGCAGGTGGCGGCGACCGCGTAGCTGGCGTGCTTGAGCACCGGAAGACCCGCGGCGACATACCCCAGGGTGAGCAGGCCGGCGCCCCAGATCACGGCACCGGCGACGTTGGCGGCCAGGAACCGCGGGTATCCCATGCCCGCGACGCCGGCCAGGATCGGCGTGAACGTACGTACCCACGGGATCCACCGGGCCACGATCACGGCGAACAACCCGTACCGCTGGTAGAAGCGTTGCGCCCGCTGCAGGTTGGCCTGGGTCAGCACCCGGCCGTCGCGGCGGCGCAGCAGCGGCGGCCCGGCCCGCGCACCGAAGGCGTAGCCGACGGTGTCCCCGGCCACGGCGGCGAGCACCACTCCGGCGATCAGCCAGGGCAGGGACACCCCGCGAGCCGGGTCAGCGGCGATCAGCCCGGCGGAGAACAGCACCGTGTCGCCGGGCAGGAAGAACCCGAACAGCAGGCCGGACTCGGCGAACACCAGGCCGAGCACGACGACATAGAGCGCACCGGCGGTCAGGGCGCTCAGGTCACCGACCGCAGGCAGGGCCGTCACACGCACCTCCCCCTGTTGATCATGGCTCTTGCCTCGCCAGGCAGTACGAAATGTCGCTTTCGTACGGAGAAAACGTCATGATCAACGCTGCAGGTGGGCGAGGAAGTCGCCGACGACCTGCACGTAGCGGGCCGGCTCCTCGACGAACGTCATGTGGCCGGACTCCTCGAAGATCACGCACCGCCCGTCGCGGACACCCGCGGCGGTGACCTCGGAGGCCGCGGGCGGGCAGGTCCGGTCGTGCCGGCCGCCCAGCGCGAGCACCGGCTGCGTGACGCTATGCAGGCGGCCCTCCAGGTCGATGCCGCCGGAGTCCCCGCTGAACGCCCGGAGCATGTCCGGGGCGTAGACGGTGCCAGCCGTCTTCTTTTCGTACTCAGGGATCCTCGGGTCTCGTGGATCGGCGAAGTGCCAGGGCAGTTGGTCGTGCATGATCGCCGCGAACTCCTCCGCGGTGCGGGCCTCGGCCTCGCGTGCCCACGAGCCGGTCACCTGCTCGCGCAACTCGACCGGCTCGAACTCCGCCAGTCGCTGCTCAAGGCCGTCGAGGAACCGCATCGACGGCAGGCCGCCGGACACGACGGTGCCCAGCGCGGCGCCGGGTGCGTCGCAGGCATGCTGCAGGGCGACGAAGGCACCGTAGGAGTGGCCGAGGACCGCGTACTCGCCCAGGCCGAGCATGGCGGCCAGCCGGGACACGTCGTCGGCCATGGTCTCGAGCGTCCAGGTCGACGGGTCGCTGTCGCGGTCGGACCGGCCCTGCGCCCGCTGGTCGACCAGCAGCAGCCGGGAGGTGTCGGCCAGCGGGTCGAGGTAGTCGGCGAACTCGTGGTGGTCCAGGCCCGGCCCGCCGTGCAGGACGAATACCGGCAGGCCGTGTTCGGGGCCGCGCTGCTCGACGTACAGCCGGGTGCCACCGACGTCGACGAGCCGGCCGTGCGTGCCATCGGATTGCCCACTCGATTTCATAGTGCCCACAATGCACCTGCCAGGATGGGCCGCATGACGCACTCACACGGCAACCTTCTCGGCGAGCCACCGCAGACCCTCCTTCCCGATGTCCCCGATGCCCGCCTGGCGCTCGCTGCCGACGGTGCCGACCCGGCCGAGGTGGCGGCCCGCTTCCCCACGTTCAGCGGGGTGTGGGCGGAGCTGGCCGACCGGGCGTTCGCCGCCGGGTCGACGATGGAGTCGTACGCATATGCCCGTACCGGATACCACCGCGGCCTCGATGCCCTGCGGCGCAACGGCTGGAAGGGCTACGGGCCGGTGCCCTGGGCGCACGAGCCCAACCAGGGCTGGCTGCGGTGCGTCTTCGCCCTCGGCCGGGCGGCGATGACGATCAACGAGACCGACGAGGCGGCGCGCTGCACCCAACTCCTGCGCGACAGCGATCCGGTCGCCGCCGATGCGATGTCCTCCTGATGTGAGGTTCCCGGCCACGCCGGTCCAGACCGAGCGGAGAGGGACGTGGCGAGCGGGGGCGGGTCGTCCTGCGCGACCGGGGTCAGGGGCAGATGACCGACCAGGCCGACGGCTCGACCCACCACGACCGCCGGGCCTTCAACTTGCCCAGCTCGCCGTCGGCGTTGACCTCGACCTCGACGCCCTTGCTCGGCGTGATGGTGACCGCCCGGCCGCGGGCCCGCCGGACCAGGCGGAACGCCTGGCCGCCGGTGCCGGGCCCACCCGACCCGACCGGCCCCAGGACGAGCACGTCGAGGGCGCCGTCCCCGGCGTCGGCGTCCGGGAACACCGGGGCGCCGCCGCCGATGCTCGACCCGTTGCCGATCGCCACCATGAGCAGCTTGTGGCTGCCGTCGGCGATCACCTCGTCGTCGACGTTGACGTGCAGGTGCCAGCCGTGCGGGCCGAAGAGCGAGGCCACCGCCCCCACCGGATAGGCCAGCCGGCCCAGCCGGCCCTTGAGTGCGCCGGCCCGCTCGGCCGCCTCCGCGCCCTGGCCCAGATGCACCGCGTTGACCACCACTCCGCCGCCGCCGTCGCTGCGGATCAGGTCCAGCCAGCGGGGCCGCCCCGTCAGTACGACACGCGCCGCCCCCTCCGCGTCCAGCGGCAGGTCGAGATAGCGCGCGAAGTCGTTGCCGGTGCCCATCGGCAGCAGGCCAACCGGCACGTCTGCCAGCGACCCCCGGCGCCACAGCCGCTTGACGAGCTCGTGCAGGCTGCCGTCGCCGCCGGCCAGCACCAGCCGCCGGTCGGCCACCCGGTCCAACGCGGCGTCGAGGGACTCCCGCGAAGACGTCTCAGCCGTCTCGACCGCGCCGTCCTCGGCAAGCACCCCCCGCGCGGCGTCCAACTCCGACCCGGAAGCCGATCCGGCACCGGGCGAGGTCAGGAGGAGCGTGTCCACCCGCGTAGCCTGTCATCGTGCCCGCAGTTGTGCTCGTCGGAGCCCAGTGGGGTGACGAGGGCAAGGGCAAGGCCACCGAC
>QHCA01000375.1 GCA_003244095.1 Pseudonocardiales bacterium
ATCGCCAGGCCGGGCGGTGCGTGAGCCGGGACCCTTGGTGACCTTCGTGCGGTGCCGGACGTTGGCGAAGGTCGACTCGATCGGATTCGTGGTGCGCAGGTGGATCCAGCGCTCGGCCGGGAAGTCGTAGAACGCCAACAAGGTGTCGAGCTCGTCGGTGATCTTCGCGACGGCCTTGGGCCACTTCGCGCCGTAGTCGATCTGGAAGGCCTTCGCCGCGACCTCGGCGTGCTTGCGGTCCTGGGCGTTGTAGATTTCGGCCAGGGCGCCCCTCGCGCCTGGCTGTGCGGACTTCGGCAGCGCAGCGAGAACGTTGCCCATGCGGTGCCACCAGCAGCGCTGCTCCTTGGTCTCGGGGAAGACGTCGCGGACCGCCCTCCAGAACCCGAGCGCGCCGTCCCCGACGGCGAGGACTGGTGCTTGCATGCCGCGTCGCTTGCATGAGCGCAGCAGGTCCGCCCACGACTCCGAACTTTCGCGGAACCCGTCGGCGAGCGCGACCAGCTCCTTGGTGCCGTCCGCGCGGACACCGAGGATGACGAGCAGGCACACCTTGTCCTGGGCGAGGCGGACCTTCAGGCCGCCAGCTGCGGCCGGCCGGCCGTCGACCCCGACGCGGTGTCGGTGAACATCCGCCAGCAGCCGGCCGCCCTCAGCGCGTCGTGCTGCAGCGCCGGGTCCTGCTCCGGGGTGGAGACCCGGGCGTAGCCCAGAGCGTGTCCCATGCCAGCGAACGTAGCGAAACCCACCGACCATCGAACGGCACCGCCAAAGTATCGGACACGGGTAAAGGACACGCCCGGCCCGGCGTGTCGACGTCCACCGGCGGACGTCGACAACCGAGCGTTTCGTGTACACCGGGATCCTTAAGGTCAGGCCGCGACCTTCGGTCCGGTGCACGTCCCGGGGATGAGTCGGCGACGCTCGACTCGTAGCACGATGTGGCCGACCACGGCGGCGAGGACGCCGGTCGTGGCGCCCGCCCATCCTGGTGCTCCGACGTTGAGGACGGCGATAACGAGGAAGGCGTCGACCAGGGCGATCAGGGTGAATCCGAGGCTTGCGAAGTAGCGCGATGACAGGCCGGCGTCGTCGTCTCCGGGTCGGGACCGGCGGGCCTGTAGGCCGCACCACACAACGACGGCCCCGAGTCCGGCGAGGGCGGCGAAGATGATTCTGGTTGCGCCGTCCCTAGCCGGCCACTGCACGCCGATAGCGAGCACGAGGAAGACCTCCATCGTCACCAGTGACCCGAGGTAAACGCTGAACAGCCGCCCTCGGGGGACGGCGACGATGCCGGCGATCAGCGCGGTGGTCGCGCTGGCCGCGTGCACGGTGATGAAGATTGTGTGCCACACGATAGGTCTCCAATGCTCGACTATCCGCGAGGAGTCTTGAGGCGGTAGGCCCCGCTCTTCGATGGGTTCATGGCGTCGCTGTGCGAGTGGGAGTCGTGAGGCGGGTGGGTTCAGCGGTTCGAACCTCGCCCGGCGCCAGAGCAGGGTTCCCATGACGAGGAGCCACAGGCAGATCACGGTGGGGCCGATGATGGTCAGGATCAGCGAGGTTGTCGTCGGCTCACCGGTGAAGGCCTGGACCAGTCCCGCTCCGACTGACCCGACACCGGCGGCGTAGGCCACCCAGACCAGCCACCGCGGGTAGCTACCGGAACGTGCCACGGCGAGACCGAACAGGATGAACGGGACCCCGGCAAAGGACAGGTTGAACATCCCGGCCAACGCGAAGTTGACCGTCTCGTTGGCCGAGACCAGGCCGAGGGCTACCTGTCTCGATGGGTCGGCTGCGGCGGCCCACTGGTTCGCGAGTTGCTTGGCGGCCACGCCGTCCAACACGACCGTGATCAGCCCGATGGTGGTGCCGATGGTGGCCGCCCACATGCCCAGACGGGTGAGCGCGCCGGTCAGGCCGAGGGTCGTGATCGAGTGCCGGATGCCGAGCAGGCCGGCAAGCATGAGGATCACCCCGAAGATAATCACCATGTGGATGAGAGTCCAGTGCTGGCTGTGCGCGATGACCCTCGCCACCCCGCCTGGATCGTTGCGGGGAGTGACCGGGTGCAGCAGATTGCCGATCCCGGCGGTCACGGCGCCCAGGACCACCCCGACCGATCCGATCCTCATCAGCCAGTGAAACTCCGAGGCCGCTGGGCGGTCATCACCTCCATCTGGGCCGTGCATCAGGTCACCTGCTGCTCTTTCGCGTCCAGCGCCGCGATCAGGAGCTTTGTGTTGCGGGCGTAGTCGTCGTACGGGACGCCGCTGCGTTCTACCAGGCGGGTGAAGCGGCGTTCGAGCAGTTCACGGCCCTGTTCCACCAGGTGCTCACCTGGCGGCTGCAAGCGCAGTCGTCGCCGGTTGCCGCCGCCCGGGTCAGCTTGCGCGGCGAGTAGCCCCGTATCGACTAGGACGCCGGTCATCCGGCTCACCGAGGGCTCGGACACACCCATCTTCTCGGCCAACGCCCGCTGGGTGGCGGTACCTAACTCGCCGACAATCAGCAGCGTCAGGAACCGTCGGTAGGACACGTCGAACTCGCCGTGCAGGATGCGGTCGGCTGACCGGTCCAGGCGCGCGGTCAACGCGTGCAGATCGAAGCTGAGGTCGGACACCCGACTAGATTAACATGCTAACTTAGAATGACAAACCCAGGACACCTCGCGAGACTGCTGGCCGTCCCGGAACTGACGCCCAGCTTGGTTCGGGAAACGTTCCTTAACCGTCGCCGCCGCCTCGACGCGGTTCTGCGCCGTCCTCATCCTCAGCGTCGCCCTCCTCCCGCTTCCCCCGCCTGCCAAGCAGGACGCCGAGGTCGGCCATGCCACCACCGGAGACGTAGAGGTCGAACGCCTGCCGGAACAGCCGTACGGCTTCCTCCATCTCCCCCTGCCCGACAAGCAGGACGCCGAGCTGGCTCATGCCGGTCGGATCGCCGAGGTCGGCGGCCCGCCGGAACAGCCGTTCGGCCTCCACCAACTCCCCCCGCCGTTCGAGCAGGACGCCGAGCTGGCTCATGCCGGCCGGATCGCCGAGGTCGGCGGCCCGCCGGAACAGCCGTACCGGTCGCGCTGACGCCCGCCCGCCGGAAGCCTGTCTCGTAGCGGATCGCCCTGTGGCCACAAGATCACGCCTGGCGTGGCGGTGAGACAGTTATCTGTTGGAACGGGCCTGTCTCGGGAGAAGGAACACAAGCCCGAACGTGACGATGGCTGCGCCCGCGGCGACCAGGGCGGTGGTCGCGGCGGCGGTGGTGTCGTGGGCGTGGCCGGCGAGCGCGAAGTACATGGTGGTGATCCCGGCGACGCCGAGTGCGCCGCCGAGCTGCTGGGCGGCGGACAGGGTGCCGGAGGCGGAGCCCACGTCGCTGTCAGCGACGGCGCCGAGGATCACGCCGAACAGCGGACCGAAGACCAGGCCCATGCCCAGCCCGATGAGCAGCGTGGCCGGCGTCACGTTCCAGGTCGTCATCGACAGTCCGTAGTGCGCGGTGGTGGCGGCCAGGGCCACCAGCCCGAGGGTGACGATCAACACGCCGCCGTGCAGCAGCCGGCGACCCAGCCGCAGGGTGAGCCAACGCGAGGCGGTGGCCGCGAGCAGGATGCCCACCGATAGCGGCAGCGCGGTCAGCCCGGCGTGCAACGGAGAGAACCGCAGCCCGAGCTGGACGTAGAGGCCGAACGCGAACAAGAACCCGCCCACCGCGGCGAAAAACACCACGGCGACGGCCATGCCGGCGGTAAACGTCCGGTTGGCCAGCAGGCTCGCCTCGATCACCGACGCCCGCCGGGTGGCGCGTTCGTAGGCGATGAACACGGCGAACCCGAGCAGACCGCCGACAATCATCGCGAAGCACCACCACGGCCAGCCCAGTCCCCGGCCCTGCGCCAGCGGGTAAATCACCAGCACGGCCGCGGTAGTCACCAGCGCCACACCGAGCAGGTCGAGCTGCATCGTGGTGCGGTGCTGGTGGCGGGGGACGAAGACCAGCGCGCCGGCCAGGGCGGCCAGCCCGATCGGGACATTGATCAGGAAGATCATCCGCCAGCCGGTGCCGAAGATGTCGGCGCCGATCAGCGCCCCCGCCAGAGTTGGGCCGAAGACGGAGGACAGGCCCAGCGCCGGGGCGAACGCGCCGAACGCCAACGGCATCTCCTCACGCGGGAACACCGACCGGACGATCCCGAAACCCTGCGGGATAAGCACCGCGCCGAACCCGCCTTGCACCACCCGGGCGGCGATCAGCACCGCCGGTGCGGGCGCGGCCGCGCAGGCCAGCGAGGCGGCCGTGAAACCAACGACGCCGACCAGGAACATCCGCCGCCGGCCATACAGGTCACCGAGGCGGCCGCCGACGATTAGCAATACCGCGAAGGGCAGCGTGTAACCCGTCGACAGCCACTGCAGTACCGCCTCGCTGCCACCCAGGTCCGCCCGGATCGTCGGGGCGGCCACGTTGATCACGGTGGTGTCCAACTGGTCCATGACCGCCGCGCCCACCATCACCGCCAACACCACCCAGCGCCAGCGGTAGGCCGGGGGCGAGTCGTCGGACATGGCCGGCGCCTCGGTCGCGCCATCCGCGCACCGCGGGTCGGCCCCGTCGGTAGGTCGAGTATTCTGGTTGGTTACCGAGCGGGCGGCGTTTTCATGGCCACGGGGCATGGCAAATCTCCGTGCCACCCCTTGGCGACGGACACCCGGGTTGGGTGCCCAGCGTGTTCCCGACTCTGTGGCGTACTTCTGGGGAACGTGAGCATGCGAACGCGCCCACTGTACCGATGGCTGGCGCGCCCACAAAGTCTCCAACGGCGTGCGGGTGCCGACACTGGTGTCTGAGTTGCCGATCGGCCTTGCGGCGCATCGGATCAGTCGTCGCTCGCGGCCAGGTCGCGCAGTCGGCGTAGCCCGGCACCGACCGGGTGGGCGGGAAGGTGTACCGGCCGGGCAGTTGAGGTGGGCGTGCCCGAGTGGGGACAGCCGGGCAATGTCTTGTTCTCGTGGCCGGTGTCCCTGCTCGCGTAGTGCGTCGACCGCGGCGTTGAGATGGCGGGTATTCCACAGCACGACGGCGTTTGACGACGAGCCCGAGCGCGGCGAGCTGATCTTCCTGGCCTTCGCGGTAGGCCGGGTAGATCTGGCCGCGTTTTGCCGTGGCAGATGGTGCGAGCGAGCGTGTGTCGGGATTCCTGCACGGTGGTTTGGGTGTTGACCGTGCGGCGGTGGGTGTCATCGATCGGGTCGATCATGGCCAGCAGGTGCAGGGTCTTGGCGATGCGGCCGTACTCGGCGAACGCCTGTCCGTGCGGGGCCGGGTGCCCGTCGCGGCCGAGCATGCGCAGCAGGTCGTAGACGCGGACCTGGTGGGTCAACAGGGAGCCGACCACCCGGAGCATGTCCGGCCAGTGTTGGCTGATCTTGGCCAGGTTGACCCGGTTGCGGGCGATCGCGTTGAGCGGGCCGTAATCGCCCGGCGGATCGGCCGGCCAGTGCGCGCGCCAATATCGGATGTCGCCGATGTCGGCGATGTCGGCGATCCGCGGGGAGAATCGGTAGCCCAGCAGCCGGAAGATTCCGAACACGATGTCGGAATACGATGCTACGTCGGTGGCGATCAGGTCTGGCCTGGGGCTGACGGGAGATGCGACGGTCGCAGAGATCGCCGTGCGCTGTCGCTACACCGTTGTTCGCTAGTGGTCATCGGCGTTAGTTCTTCGGGGGTCAGGCCGCGTTGAGTTGTTCGTGGGTGGCGAGGCGGTCGAGGTGGGCGTTGAGGTCGGCCTGGGTGTAGCGCCAGTCGAAGGGCTCTGCGGTGGCGTTGTAGCGCTTCTCGAAGGCGAGCAGCCGCTGCTCGAGGGCGGTGAGGTCGGTGAAGTTCGCGGGCTTGATGACCTTGCGCTGCACGATCGAGAAGAAGATCTCGATCTGGTTGAGCCAGGACGCGTGGATCGGTAGGTGGACGAGGACGGCCTTGGGCCGGGCCTGGTGCATCCGTTGGACGGAGGCTTGCCCGTTGTGGGAGGAGCCGTTGTCGACGATCCAGAAGACCCGTCGTGCGGAGGCGTAGGGCTCTTGGGTCATGACCTGCTCGACGAGGTCACTGAACGGGACGATCCCGGTGCTGGGGGCGCAGCGGCCCATCACGGTGGCGTGGTGCACGTCGAGCGCCGCGAGGTAGGCCAGGGTCCCGCCGCGCCGGTATTCGAACTCCACCCGCCGGGTCCGTCCTGGTGCGGGGGGCAGGTCCTCATGGCGGCGGTGGAGGGCTTGCAGCTGGGACTTCTCGTCGGCGCTGATGACGTACTCGTCCGGGCGCAACCGCCGGCCCTGCCAGTGACGGTCATACAGGTCGAGGACCCGCGCGGCCTTGTCCGCGAAGTCAGGGTCACGGGGGAAGATCCACGATCGGTGCTGCCACGGCTTGATCGCATCGGCGTTCAGCCAGCGCCGCACGGTGGAGGCGGACAGCGTGGCGGTGAAGCCCCGCGCGACCGCCTCCGCGGCCAGATCGGTGCTGGACCAGCGGGACAGCGGCACCCCGGACTCGGTCGGCAACGAACAGGCCAAGGCCTTCACCTCGGCCCTGACGGTCGCGGCGAACACCGGCGGCCGGCCGGACCGAGCCCGGTCTGTCAGGCCCGTCAGGCCCTGAGCGGCGAACCGGCCCCGCCAGGTCCGGACGGTATCGACGTGCAGGCCCAGGTCACGAGCGATCTGGGCGTTGTGCTGGCCGTCGGCGGCAGCCAGCACGATCCAGGCCCGCTGGATGCTGCGCAGCGGTGCCTTACGAGCGCGGGCCAACGCTTCCAGCCCCGCACGATCTCGGTCGGTGAGGGTGATCAGGACCGGGGAGGTGGCCGTGGTCATGCCACCGTTGTCCCGCGACACCGACACCGAGGTGGCCCGACACGCCGAACCTGAGGACGACCGGACGGTCCACCATGAGCAGATGCCGAAGGTCCCGGACTCCACCAAGGTCTCGCTGCAGCAGAAGCTGTCAGCCCGAGCCCGCGAACGCTGGCCGCAACTGAGCAGCATCGAGGTCACCCACCGAGCCGCCTACGCCTACGTCACCGCCACCCTGACCGACGGCGAGCAGCTCCCGCTCTGCCGCCTGCACTACGGCGGCTCCGCCAGTATCTGGGGCTTCTCGATCTACCGCGCCAGCCACCACGACTACCAACCCAGCGTGCTCCACACCAGAATGACCACCGGCAGCCCCCAAGAAGCCCTCGACACCGCCTGCGGCCTCTACCTCAACGACCCCAGCGCCTGGACCCGACCCCCGAAGAAATAACGGCGCTTCCGGGTTTTCCGTGGGTTAGATCTGGTCCGGGCCGGTCGTTGGCGGCAGGATCGGGCCGTGCGCGACACCGAGTTGTACCGCCATTTGCTGGGTCTGGTCGCCCCCTGGGAGGTGGGTCGGGTCGAGCTGTCGGTAGCCGATGGGCGTGTGGACGTTTGGGTGCACCATCTGGACCGGACTCGGTTCGCCTGCCCGGACTGCGATAGGCAGCTGCCGGTCTATGACCACTCGGCCGAGCGGGCCTGGCGGCATCTGGACTCGTGTGCGTTCTTGACCTTCCTGCGCGCTGGCCCGCCGCGGGTGGCCTGCCCCGAGCATGGGGTGCGCCAGGTCCGGTTGCCGTGG
>QHCA01000376.1 GCA_003244095.1 Pseudonocardiales bacterium
TGGTAGGCCAGCAGCTTGGGGTCGGGGTCGCCGGCGTGGATCGCGGCGAACACCGTCTCGATCGCCTTGGACTGGCCCTCGGCCTGCAGGACGCGAGCCTCCCGGTCGCCCTGCGCCCGCAGGATCGCCGACTGCTTCTCGCCCTCGGCGGTGAGGATCTGGGACTGCTTCTGGCCTTCGGCCTGCAGGATGGCGGCCCGCTTGTCGCGGTCGGCGCGCATCTGCTTCTCCATGGCCTCCTGGATCGAGCGCGGCGGGTCGATCGCCTTGAGCTCGACCCGGTTGACCCGGATGCCCCACTTGCCGGTCGCCTCGTCGAGGACGCCTCTGAGCTGGCTGTTGATGTGGTCGCGGCTGGTCAGGGTCGCCTCGAGCTCCATCGCGCCGATGACGTTGCGCAGCGTGGTCACGGTGAGCTGCTCGATGGCCTGGATGTAGTTGGCGATCTCGTACGTGGCCGCTCGCGGGTCGGTGACCTGGAAGTAGATGACCGTGTCGATGCCGACCACGAGGTTGTCACTGGTGATCACCGGCTGGGGCGGGAAGGACACCACCTGCTCGCGGAGGTCGATCAGGGGGCGCACCCGGTCGACCATCGGCACGACGACGGCCAGGCCCGGCGCGAGTGTGCGGCTGTAGCGGCCGAGCCGCTCGACCACGGCCGCCCGCGCCTGCGGGATGATCCGCACGGTGCGCGCGACCAGCACGATCGCCAGCACGACGATCACCAGCGCGACGATGAGACCGGGCATTACGGCTGCCTCCAGACCAGCGCGGTCGCGCCGGAGATTTCCATCACGTGGACGTGCTCGCCGACGGCGAACGTCTCTGTCTCGTCATACGAGCGGGCGGTCCAGACCTCGCCGCCGATTTTCACCCGTCCGGTGTGGCGGTCGACCGGCTCCAGCACCAGCGCCTGCGCCCCGCTCAGCGCCTCGATGCCGGTGCGCGTGCGGCCTACGGTCATGTGCCGCCGGGCGACCGGGCGCGCACCCAGCAGCAGGCCGATGGAGACGACAGCGAAGACGATCGCCTGCAGCAGCGGAGGGGCGCCAAGCCCCGCTGCCGCCGCTGCCACGCCGGCCCCGCCGGCGAACATGATCAGCACCAGGTCAAGGGACAGCAACTCACCGCCGACCAGTACGGCGGCGGCGATGACCCAGATCAACCAAGCGGGCACGCCGTGCATCATGCCAGCACAACGCGCGAGCCGGGGCCTATGGTCCCCCACCCGGCGCGGCGGCCCGATCGCGACGCGTCGCTGCGAGGTCTCGGCCCCGAGATGCTTAGCTGCGCTACATGCGCTCGGGACTGCTGGTTGCCTGGACCCGCTCGTGGCAGGCGGGTTTGGTGTCCTACGACGAGGTGCTGGACGTCGTGCAGGCCGGCGGCCAGCCGCACCGCGTCACCGGCGCCATCGGTGACGTCGCCCTGGGGCGCCTACTGATGGAGGTACGCGCCGACCGGCCCCGGCTGGTCCTGCCCGTACCGGGCGATCCGCGCGGCCTGCCCGGCCCCGGCCCGTACACCAGCCACGCCCTCGCGGCGGGCGAGGCGGTGCTGGCCGGCGGGTGGGGGCTGGTGCCGGAGGCGATCCCGCCGACCGTCCTGTGGCACAGCTACGCCGTACCGGCCGCCACACCAGATCTCGTGCCCCTCGCCGACGCCGATGCCGAGCTGGCGGAGGCCCTGCGTGATTCAGCCTCGGCGCTGGGGCGGCTCGACGTGGCCGGGCTGCGACCGGAGCTGGCCGGCGCCCTCGCCGCGATCCGCCGGCCCGCCTCAGATGCCGGACTGCCACCGGGCTACCCGGCCCGCGCGCACCGCCTGCTCGCACTCGCCGACCGGATCGGGGACATCCTGCGGCTCGCCGCTGCCGACGCCCCCGGCGCCGCCGTGACCGCCAGTGCGGCGGTGCAGCGCGACGACCTCCTGCGGCCGGTCGCGGCGGCAGCCCGCCGGGCCCGGCTGGCGGCCTACAACACCGAGCTGACCAGCTAGTTCGGCGGGACCGGGCGGCGGACCGGGGCGGGGCAGCAGCCCACCGGGCAGTAGTCGCGACTGGACCCGAGCGCGCCCAGGGCCCGCCGGTCGACGCCGGGCGTGATGCGCTCCTGAACCAGCTCCCGCACCATGGCGACGAACCGCGGGTCGGCACCGGCCGTCGCGGCCCGGCGAAACCCCAGACCGAGACCGGCCGCGGTCGCGGCCGCTTCGGTGTCGAGGTCCCACACCACCTCCACGTGATCGCTGACAAATCCGATCGGGCTGACCACCACGGCGGTACGGCCCTGAACGGCGAGCGACCGCAGATGGTCGTTGACGTCGGGCTCCAGCCACGGCACCTCCGGCGGCCCGCTGCGGCTCTGCCAGACCAGGTCCCAGGCGAGGTCCGGCGCCGCCGCGGCGGCGACCAGGGCGGCCGCGGCCCGCAACTGTCGGACGTACAGGCCGCCCTCGGGGCCGCTGGCCACGGCCATGGCCGTCGGGATGCTGTGCGCCGTGAACACCAGACACGTCTTGCGGCGTTCCGAGGGCAGGTCCGCCAGCGCGTTCCGTACGGCATCGGCGCTGGGCTCGATGAACCCGGGATGGTTGAAGTAGTGCCGCAGCTTGTCCACTACCGGCGCATCCGGTCCCGCGGCCGACCGGGCCGCCGCAATGTCGTCCTGGTACTGCCGGCAGCCCGAATAGGACGAGTACGCGGAGGTGACGAACGCCAGCGACCGGCGTACTCCTGCCCGCGCCATCTCCGCGACCGTGTCGCGCAGGTACGGGTGCCAGTTGCGGTTGCCCCAGTAGACCGGCAGGTCGAGTGCGGCGACGGCGAAATCGTCCTGAACCCCCATCAGCAGTGCCCGGTTGGCGGCGTTGATCGGGGAAACGCCACCGAAGTGCCGGTAGTGCTCGGCCACCTCCAGGAGGCGCGCGTCGGGGATGCCCCGGCCGCGGGTGACGTTCTGCAGGAAGGGGAGGACGTCGTCGGGGCCGTCGGGACCCCCGAACGACACCAGCAGCAGCGCGTCGTAGGCGTCAGGCACCTCCACAGTGTGGGCCAGTCGGGTGAGCGCCACGCTCGGTGGCCCCGTGGTGGGTCAAGACGACCCTTGGCGACCCCGATGCCTGTCGTGTCCCCACGAAGCGAGGTGTCCGCTGACCGCCCACGCCTGCCGCAGGCCGCTCGGCCTTCTCGTGCTGCTGTGCACGCTCGTGGCCGGTCTGACCGCCGTCGCGCCCGCCCGCCGCGCCGACGCGGCGTTCGCCTGGAACAACTCCGCGGGCCGGGTCAACGGCTACGAGGCGGCACTGCTCGGTTACGTGAACTCCGCCAGGGCCGCTGCCGGTCGCAGCCCCCTGACGATGGTGCCAGGCACGACCGACGTCGCGCGGCGCTGGAGCGCCACCATCGCCGGGTCGAGCGTGCTCGGCCACAACCCCAACATGGTCGCCAACGTCGCGGCCGCCGGCTCGGCCGGCTGGACGGCGATGGCCGAGAACGTGGGCTACGGGTCGGCCTGCGACCCCCGGCAACTCTTCGATGCGTACATGGCCAGCGCCCACCACCGCGCCAACATCCTCGACCCGGCGATGCGCTACGTCGGCATCGGCGCCCACATGCGCCCGGCGACCGGTTGGCCGTGCGGGCAGGCCTGGAACACGATGGACTTCGTCAACTCCTACAGCCGCACCTACGGCCTCAGCCGCAACCCGCCCCAGGGCATGCCGATAGACGCCTACGTCGTGACCGGCACGCACTCACTCGGCGCGTTCGAGACCGGCGTCGACACCCGGGCGGTCACGGGGCTCAGTGGGACCGGCCTGTGGTCGTCCGGGCCGCTGTTCGACTCGCCTTCCACAGCGGACAACGCCATGCACTGGAGCGTCGCGCAGTCCCGGCCCACGGCGGCCTGGGGCTCGCTCTACCTCCGGGACGCCCTGGACCTGCGCAACGTGACACAGGTCAGGATCACCCTGCAGGCCGTGACCCCCACCGGGCACGCGCTGCCGGTCAGCCTCACGGTGTTCCAGGATTGGGGTCACACCGCGACGCTGGGGACCGTCATGGCCGACCGGACGCTGCGGACGTTCACCCTCACCGTGCCGGCCGGCGTGCGTGGCTTCGACAACAACCTGCGCCTGACGATGGCCAACTCCTCGCTCAGCGCCGTCTCGACGAGTGCCGCCCAGCGGAAGGCCTACATCTCGGTGTACGGCATCGACGCCCTGGTCTGAACCCAGGGGTCACACGCCGACGGCGTGGAAACCACCGTCGGCGTGCACGATCTCGCCGGTGGTGGCCGGGAACCAGTCAGACAGCAGCGCGATGCAGGCACGCGCGGCCGGTGTCGCGTCGTCGACGTCCCAGCCCAGCGGCGCCCGGGTGGCCCACGCCTCCTCGAAGTCGGCGAATCCGGGGATGCTCTTGGCCGCCATCGTGCGCAGCGGGCCGGCGGCCACGAGGTTGATCCGGACCCCGTGCGGCCCGAGCTCGCGGGCCAGGTAGCGGGCGGCCGACTCCATACCAGCCTTGGCCACGCCCATCCAGCCGTAGGCCGGCCAGGCGACAGTGGCGTCGAAGTCGAGGCCGACGACGGATGCGTGCTCGCCGAAGAGCGGCCGGGCGGCCCGGATCAGCGAGGCCAGCGACCAGGTGGACGCCCGAACGGCCACCGCGACGTCGTCCCACGGCACGTCGACGAAGCCGTCGCCCATTGCCGTCTGAGGGGCGAAGCCGATCGCATGCACCACGCCGTCGAGGCTCGGCAGGTGCTCGCGGATCCGGTCGGCCAGCGAGCCCAGCTGCTCCTCGTCTGTGACGTCGAGTTCGAGGACGGGTGGGGGGTCGGCCAGCCGCTTGGCGATCCGTCCGGTGATCGACAGCCCCCGGCCGAATCCGGTGAGCACGATCCGCGCGCCCTGTTCCTGCGCCTGCTTGGCCACGCTGAACGCGATCGAGGCCTCGGTCAGCACGCCGGTGACGAGCACGTTCTTGCCTTCGAGCAGGCCGGTCACGGTCGGTCTCCAATCTGTCGCTTGAATCTGTGGCGGTCCGGAATGGTCAGTGCCCCATGCCGAGGCCGCCGTCGACGGGGATGATCGCCCCGCTGACGTACGCGGCATTGTCGCCGGCCAGCCAGGTGACCGCGCCGGCCACCTCGTCAGGATGGGCGAAGCGGCCCAGCGGCACGCCGGCCAGGATCTCCCGCGTGCGCTCGGCCGGCAGGTCGGCCGTCATGTCGGTCTCCACGAAACCGGGTGCCACGACGTTGGCGGTGATGCTGCGGGAGCCCAGCTCCCGGGCGATCGACCGGGCCAGCCCGACCAGGCCGGCCTTGGAGGCCGCGTAGTTGACCTGGCCGGCGGATCCGGCCATGCCGACCACCGAGGAGATGAAGATCATCCGGCCGCTGCGCGCCCGCAGCATGCCACGCGCGGCCCGCTTGGCGACCCGGTAGGCGCCGGTGAGGTTGGCGTCCACCACCCGGGTGAACTGCTCCTCGCTCATCCGCAGCAGCAGGCCGTCGTCGGTCAGCCCGGCATTGGACACGAGCACCTCGACCGGCCCGTGCTCGGTCTCGACGGCGGCGAACGCCGCGTCGACCTGCCCGGAGTCGGTCACGTCGCAGCGCACGCCGAACAGGTCCTCCGGCACGTCGCTGCCGCGGTGGGTGATCGCCACCCGGTCACCCAGGGTGGCGAAGGCCCGTGCGGTCGCCAGACCGATGCCCCGGTTGCCTCCGGTCACCAGCACCGAGCGCGCCACTGTTCCTCCTGCGAATCGGCCCCCTGCGGACCGGCCTGCTCGTGATGCCGCCCGGCCGGGGATGCCGACGCTACCGGGAAGCCGATCAGGGCAGGCGCGAGGTCCACAGCAGGGACATGGCGCCGGCCGCGAAGGCCAACAGCAGACCGAGCCCGAGGAACCAGGTGGTGCCCTCGCGGGGCAGCCGGTGGTAGCCGATCGAGCTGCCGAGATCCTGGTAGACCGAGCGCAACTGCTTGCCGGTCGCGGCCGAGTAGTACTTGCCGGAGGTCGACTCGGCCAACTGGCGCAGCGCCGCCCGGTCGACCGGGACCTGGATCTGCTCGCCGTGCAGCTCGACCGTGCCCTCGTCGGTGCCGAAGGCGATCGTCGACACGGGGACGTGCGCCGCCTTGGCAGCGACCACTGCCTCGTCGTTGCTGCGGCCGACGGTGCGGAAGCCGTCGGAGAGCAGGACGATGCGCCCGGGAGCGGCCCCCCGGGCTCCGTCCGGGGCGACTGCCTTGATCGCGCCGAGCGCAGCGAAGACGGCCTCACCGGTCGCGGTCGACTCGGCCAGCGTGAGGTCCTGGATGGCCGCGGCCACCTGGCCGTGGTCCTTGGTGGGAGAGATGGCGACCGACGCGGTGCCGGCGAAGGACACCAGGCCGACGTTGAACGTCTTGGGCAGCTCGGCCACGAACTGCTTGGCCGCCGCCTTGGCCGCGGCGATCCGCGTCGGCCGGACGTCGTCGGCCTGCATCGACAGGGACACGTCGATGGCGACCATCACCGTGGCGCGCTCGCGCGGGATCTTGACGAAGGTGGCCGGGCGGGCCAGCGCGGTCACGAGGGCGACCAGGCTGAGCAGGAACGCCGCCGCGGCCACATGCCGGCGCCAGCCAGGAGTGCGCGGCGCCACGGCCTTGAGCAGCGCGAGGTTGGTGAACCGCACCGCGTAGACCTTGCGCCGCAGGGCGACGGCGACATAGGCGGCGGCGAGTGCGGCCACGGCGACGAGCAGCAGCAGCCAGTGCGCGGCGAGGAACGTCATCAGCGCACCGCCCCATGAGCCATGCCGCGCCGCCGAGCGGAGACGAACAGCACGATGTCACGCAGCCAGTCGCGATCGGTGCGCAGCTGCAGGTGCCCGGAACCGGCCCGGCGCAGGGCGGCCGCCACGGCCGTCCGCTGCTCCCGGGCAGCTACGGCGTAACGATCTCGTACGGCTCGATTGCCTGTCTGCACCTCCAGCATCTGGCCGGTCTCGGGGTCGACCACGGTCAGCACGCCGACCGAGGGCAGTTCGAGCTCGCGCGGATCGAGCACCTCGATGGCCAGCACGTCCTGACGGGTACGCAGCGCCTTCAGCGGTCGCTCCCACGCGGCCGGGTCGGACAGGAAGTCCGAGACGACGACGGCCAGCCCGCGACGCCGCGGCGGCCGGGACAGCAGCCCGATCGCCGCGGCGAGATCGGTCGGCTCGCCGGGCGCCGCCCGGGGCGTCCGGAGGACCTGGCGCATCAGCGCCTGCGCGGCGACCCGCCCGCCCCTGGCGGGCACCCTGAGCACCTGCTCGCCGTTGACGACGACTGCCCCCACGCGGTTGCCGCCGCGCACTGTCAGGTGGGTCACGGCGGCGAGCCCTGCGATGGCCAGGTCGCGCTTCTCGCACCGCGCGGTGCCGAAGTCGAGGCTGGCCGACAGATCGACGAGGACCCACGTCTCGAGCTCCCGATCGGCCACGGTCTCCCGGACGTGCGGGACCGTCGTACGGGCCGTCACCGGCCAGTCCATCCGGCGCACGTCGTCGCCAGGCCGGTACTCCCGCGACTCCCCCGCCTCGCTGCCCGGCCCCGGCAGCAGCCCCAGATGGTCACCCTGCAGCAGCCCGTCGAGGCGGCGCGTGATGGTCAGCTCGAGCCGGCGCAGCACGCCCTCGGCCGGGCCGAGGTCGAGTCGAGGTGGGTGGGACGGCAGGGCGGCCACCGGTCAGGCCGGCCGCTCGTGCGGCCGGTCGACCGGCCGGCCCGGCTGCGGCAGGGGCACCGGCCGGGGGCCGGGCGTCCCGCGGTCCCGGCGGTCGGCGCTCTGCCGGGGGCTGACCTGCGGCACGGGCACCGCGGCCAGAACCCGCTGCGCGATCTGCTCGGCGGGGATGCCGTCGGCGAGGGCGTCGTAGGACAGCACCAGCCGGTGCTTGAGGACGTCGGGGGCCACGTCGGTGATGTCCTGGGGCAACGCGTAGTCGCGCCCCCGCATGAGCGCCAGTGCGCGGGCGGCCGCCACGATCCCCAGCGAAGCCCGGGGGCTGGCGCCGTAGCTGACGAGCGGTGCCAGGTCGGGCAGCCCGAAGGCGCGCGGGTCGCGGGTGGTCAGCACCAGCCGTACCGCGTAGTCGACCAGAGCCGAATGGACGAAGACCCGGTCGGCGGCGCCCTGCAGGCGGAGCAGGTCGTCGGGAGCGAGGACCCGCTCGGCGGTGGGCCGGTCGACGCCCATCCGGTAGACGATCTCGCGCTCTTCCTCGGCCGTCGGGTAGCCCACGACGATCTTCATCAGGAACCGGTCGCGCTGTGCCTCGGGCAGCGGGTAGACGCCCTCGGACTCGATCGGGTTCT
>QHCA01000377.1 GCA_003244095.1 Pseudonocardiales bacterium
CCGTCGAGTCACACACGGTCACGGCGCCGTCCTCGGGAGTCGTGCAGCGCCTCGACGCCTACGCGGTGGGTGTCGCCGCCTGGCGGTTGGGCGCCGGCCGCGCCCGCAAGGAGGACCCGGTCTCGGCCGGGGCAGGGGTGGTGATGGCGGCCAAGGTCGGCGACCCGGTGACCGAGGGCGGCCCGCTGTTCGTACTCCATGCCGACACCGAGGACCGGTTCGAGCGTGCCCTCGAGGCCCTCGAGGGCGCCTGTGCCATCGGGCCGTCGGCGACGCGCGCCGTACCTCTCGTCATCGACCGCATCGGCGGCTGACGCCGGCCGACCAGTCTTCGATGGTGCGCGTCAGTGCCGTTGGCTTGGGGGGGTCTGGTACGCCGGGCCGGCGAGCAGGCGGTGGACGGCAGCGAGACTTCAGGTTGTGGGTCAGGCGAAATGGCCGATGAGTTGGAAACGCTCCTCGACCTCGCCAACGGCGGATTGGTCGGCATACCGGCGTAGCACCTGCCGCAAGACGGCGACGCGGTTGTCGATGCGGGCGGAATTCACGCCCTCGACCGCGTCGAGGACTCTCATCGTCTCAGCGCATGCCGACTCGACCTCTCCCGCCTTGGCGCAGGCTTCGGCGAGCCAGCTTCGGTAGAGCGCGACCTCACGGGAGCGGGTGATGTCGTAGTGGGAGATGGCAGACCTCAGCAGAGGCTGGGCACGGTCGGGCTGGCCGAGTTCGGTCAGGCATCGCCCGGCCATGACGTCCAGCTCGCCCCGGTCGAGCCAGTAAACCCATGGTGGCTCGTGCTCGGTGTCGCGCCGTTCGTATGCCTCGTCGGCGGCCGCCAAGGCGCGCTCGCACTCAGTCAGGTCGCCGTTGCGGGCGTGCGCCCAGGCGGCACGGTCCCAGAACAAGGCGTCGACCCGACCCGAGCCTTGTCGACCCATGCCCTGCAACGCCGAACGGGCGAGCAGGACGGCGTCTTGTGGCTTGCCGGTGTTGGCGCGTTGGTAGCTCAGGGTCGACAGCAGGTTGGCGGCTAGCGTCCGGTTTCCGGCTGTCTGGGCCGCATGGACGCCGGCGAGGTAGTAGCGGGTCGCTGCAGCATGGCGTCCGGCGTCATCGAGCACCCAGCCGGCAAGCTGGCACAGCTCGGCCAGGCTGCCGAGCAGTCCGGTCGCGATCGGCTCCCGGTAGCAGCCTTCGCGCAGCAGAGCGGCCGTCGCAGCGACCTCACGGGTCACGATGGCAAAGGAGTCGCAGCCGCCGATGTAGTCATCCAAGTGGCGGAGATGCCGGATGCGTGCCTCGACGCGACGGGCCAAACCCGAGCCGACGTGGCGCCCGCCGGCCAACTCGGTGATCTGCGGCGGTTCGGTGACGAGCCACGCATGGGCCACCCGCAGGGCCGCGTCAGCGGCAATGTTCTGGTCCCGGTAGCCGAGGACGGCGCCGAGATCGTCCAGCCCCGGATCCGCCGTGCCTACCGATTGTGGGCCGCGGTCAGGCTCCCACTCGCGTGGCGCCAGCCCGAGTAGCTCCCCGGGGATGCCCAGCCGGTCACCGATCCGCTCGACCACCTCGATGCTGGTGACCTGCCGGCAGCCGCGGACGATCTCACCGACCCGGCTCGCCGTCATGTCCAATACGGCGGCGATGCGGACCTGGCTAACTCCCTCGTACTTTCGCACCAGGGCGAAGACCACGCCGAAATCACGCGTCGCGCAGGCGGAAACGAATTCCGGCCGGGCGAGCAGAGCAGCCGAAACCACGACTCGGCGGGGCGCGGTCACGGCATGCATCCTCACCGGTCAGACGTTCGTCCGACATCCCCTCGCAGCGTAGCCACCATGGGTACCCCCGATGGCCTCACTCCGGTATCGGCACCGCGGCCAGGCTGAACGCCGATCCGCTCTGATACCCCGCCTGTTCTTGAAGTGAGCCAACGTGTCTGTACGACCGCTGATGCTGGGCTATCTGCAGGTCCGACCCGGCCCGACGAGTGAACTCCTCGACTGGCTGCACAGCGACCTGGTGACCTACGCCGAACGGGAAGGCTTCGCCCTGGCCGATGTTTTCGTCGAGCGGGCCGACTCCGGCCGGGCCGCCCTATCGGGGCTGGTGGAGGCCCTTAAGCACCAGGAGATCGGAGCGGTCGTCGTACCCGCGCTCGAGCACCTGTCGGGCTTTCCCGGCGGCCGACAGGCGCTCCGGCTCCTCATCGAGAGAGATACCGGGGCGCGCGTCCATGTCGTCTACCCGAACGGATCGGGATGAGCCGGCTGTGCAGGGTCATCTCGTCGGCGGCGAAGCTGGTTGCCTTCGATCTGCTCAACGCCGACACCAGCACCGGCGAGCAGAGGCTGGCCGCGCTGGTCGACGCCGTGTGCTGCGTACTCGCCCACAACAGCGACTACCGCGGCCAGGAAACCGCCCGCCTCGCCCTCGAAGCCGTCGTCCACCCCGCCGTCGCTAGAGCGGCCGTACGTGCCCTCACCGAATCGACCTGAGCCAAGCGTGGACTCTGGTTCGAGCCGTCGGCGTAGGTGTACCCGCCAACGTCCAGACCCCAGAACAGGGCGGTGTGGTAGGTCGAGCAGATGTAGTCGAGGAAGTACGCGCCGGTGCTGCCGCACTGGTCAGGTGCCGGGCCAGGCGCGACAGCCAGCCCGTGCCCCATCCCCGAGATCGAGAAGAGCGCCACCGCAGGCTGGCCGCGGGAGTCGTTGTAGGTGCTCTCGGTCGTCCCACCCGGTAGCGACCGGGTGCTCGACGCGGCCTGGCCGATGCCCCACACCTGCGTCCACTGGTCGCGCTCCTCGCTCGCGTTCACCGGGTAGACGGTGAAGTCGGCGCTGCCCTGCCAGATCGCCACCCGTGGCCAGGGGCCGCTGTAGCCGGGATGGGAGTCGTAGACCTTCTGGGCCCACTGGCCGGGCGTCAGCTTGCGGTCGTTGTACTGGCAGGTGCTCGCCTCGGACAGGCTGGATGCGCACTGGGCCGGTAGTCCCGAGTCGATGGCTCCCCCGGCGAAGACGTCGGGATAGTCGGCGAGCAGATCCGACGTCATGCCCCCACCGGCCGACAGCCCGGTGACGAAGACTCGCGCCGGATCGACGCCGTACTGGGCCTCGGCGTAGGTGACCATCGACATGACCGAGGCCGCCTCACCCTGGCCCCGGCCGTCCTTCGAGGGCGTGTACCAGTTGAAGCACTGCTGGCTGTTGTTCGCCGAGGCCTGTTGCGGGAAGACCAACGCGAAGCCCCCCCGGTCGGCAAGCTGCGGCCAGCCGGAGTGCGAGTAGTAGTCCGAGGCGCTCTGCGTACAGCCGTGCAAGGCGACGACCAGCGGCGCACCCGGGCCGAGCGTGGCCGGAAGATAGCTGTACATCGTGAGGTTGCCCGGGTTGCTGCCGAAGCTCGGCACCTGGGTCAACGACGGTGCCGCGGCCGCCCCGGAAGCGGTGACCGCGAGGGCCAGGGACGCGGCAACGAGGATGCCCGCAGCCGGAAGGATCGACCAGACCGACCGTTGCGGCTTCAGCATGCGGGTGCCTCGCTCTCGGGTGCCCGGCGACTCCTGTGCAGTGACGTGGAGCGTCGGCATCCTCACGCTAACGAGCAGGAGCTCCGCACGACAATGTGGGACATCCACGTTCCTGCAGCCGTCGACCTGTGGCATCGCACCAGGAGGTAGCGTGATCAGCCAGACTGCCGACCGGAACGAGGCGACCGTGCCCCAGCTCATCGCCACCCCCCGACAGATCCCCGTCCCGGGCGGCAAGGTCGTCGAGGAGTACGTCGGCCGGGTGGCCACCGGCACCGAAGGCGTCTCGGTGGCCCGGATGATCTCCCCGGCGGGGTGGGACGAGCCGGCCCAGACCCCGGAGTTCGACGAGGTCACCTTCGTCATCCGCGGCACCGTGCGGGTCGAGCACGACGGCGGCCTGCTGGACGTGACGGCCGGCCAGGCGGTGCTGGCCCGGGCGGGGGAGCGGGTGCGCTACAGCACCCCGGACCCGGCCGGCGCGGAATACGTCGCCGTGTGCCTGCCGGCCTTCGGCCTCGACCTGGTGCACCGGGACCAGTAGCCTACGTGCTGGGCGTCGCGGCTGAGGTGGTATCGGGGCAGGGATTGCTCCAAGGCGGGGCCTTCGACAGCAGCAGCTCCTGGGGGTGCCCTGGATAGTGCCGCCAGTGCAAGAGGACGCAGCTGATCAGTCGGCCATCCTTGTCCTGCACCGCCCACTCGGTCCCGACGTCGGGAGCGATGTTCTCGGGGACCGAACCGCCGGGGGCAATGCGACTGCGATACGACGGGTGCTCGCACGTCGCGCTGTGGTCGCTGGTACACAGCGCCAGCCAGACCGGCTGACCCAGGTCGTTGTGGAAGGTGACCGCGAAGGCATCGGGCTCGGGCGGGCGACAGGCAACCGCAAGCAGGAGGCAGCTTGCCAGGATGATCATGCGTGCTGATACGGCTCGCCACATGACTCCAGTATCTGGCACTGAGCACCCCGTGCCAGAGCACGTGCCGGATCTCTACCGTCTTCGCACACTCCCGCGGGTACTTTGGCCTCATGAACGCCGACGACATCCGCCGCGCACCCAAGGTGCTCCTCCACGACCATCTCGACGGCGGCCTGCGCCCTCGTACCGTCATCGACCTCGCCCTGCAGGGGGGCTACGAGGCCCTGCCGACCACCGACGTCGGCGAGCTGACCCGATGGTTCGTCGCATCGGCGGACTCCGGGTCGCTGGAGCGCTACCTGGAGACGTTCCAGCACACGGTCGGGGTGCTGCAGAGCCCAGAGGCGCTGACCCGGGTCGCCCGGGAGTGCGCGCAGGACCTGGCCGACGACGGGGTGGTCTATGCGGAGGTCCGCTTCGCCCCGGAGCTGCACGTGGAGCGGGGGCTCACCCTGCACCAGGTGATCGACGCGGTGCTGACCGGGTTCCGGGAGGGGTCGCAGGGCCGCGGCATCCGGGTCGGCGCGCTGCTGACCGCGATGCGGCACGCCGCCCGTTCGCTGGAGATCGCCGAGCTCGCGATCGAGTACCGCGACCGCGGGGTCGTCGGCTTCGACATCGCCGGCGCCGAGGCCGGCTTCCCGCCGACCCGGCACCTCGACGCCTTCCAGTACATGCAACGGGAGAACGGTCACTTCACCATCCATGCCGGGGAGGGCTTCGGCCTGCCGTCGATCTGGGAGGCGTTGCAGTGGTGCGGCGCCGACCGCCTCGGCCACGGCGTGCGGATCGTCGACGACATCACGGTCAAGGACGACGGTGAGGTGGAACTCGGCCGGCTCGCGGCCTACGTACGCGACAAGCGGGTCCCATTGGAGATGTGCCCGTCGTCCAATGTGCAGACGGGGGCCGCACCGTCCATCGCCGAGCACCCGATCGGCCTGCTGCGCAAGCTGTACTTCCGGGTGACCGTCAACACCGACAACCGGCTGATGAGCGGCACCTCGATGACCACCGAGATGACCCAGCTGGTCGAGGCGTTCGGCTACGACTGGGCCGACCTGCAGTGGTTCACCGTCAACGCGATGAAGTCGGCCTTCCTGCCCTTCGACCAGCGGCTCGCCCTGATCAACGACGTGATCAAACCGAGGTACGCCGACCTCATCGGCCGCTAGGTCTCAGGCTGCCTTCGCCTGGGGGTGCTCGACGCCGTAGGTGAAGCCGAGGAAGTCCTCGCGGGCGGCGAAGCCGATGTCGGACTGGTCGGTGAAGAAGCCGTCGATCCCGGCCGCGAACAGGTCGTGGAGCTCGCCGAACATGTTGCCGAACGCGTTCGGGTCGGCGCTGGATCGGTACTGCAGCGGCAGGAACTGGTTCTCCGCCCGGATCGTGTACGTCACCACCGCGAGGTTGGCGGCGTGTGCGTCGGTGATGAGCGTCGTCGGCGCCCCGGTGTTGCCGGCCGGGTCGCGCGTGAAGATCTGCTCCTTGTCCGGCCCGAGGACGTCGGCGTAGGTGCTGATCTCCTTCAGTCCCGCGGGCGTCGTCATGTCGGCGTAGGTCCGCGGGTCACCGCTGACCACGTGGTCGTACGGGCGGGCCGTCGGACCGGCGCTGGTCAGCTGCAGCAGGTGTACGCGCAGATGGAACCTGCTGTGCAGCTCCCGCAGGTTTGCCTCTTCGAAGGACTGGAGGTAGACGCGGCTGTCCCGGTTGTCCAGGCCGTTCGAACGAAGGGCGGCGACGAGCGGCTCCTCGAGGGACAGGCCGATCGAGTCGAAGTACGTCGGGTGCTTGGTCTCGGGCGCGATGCCGATCCGCCGGTGGTGGATGACGCTCTCTCGCTTCGCCAGGTCGACGACCTCCTGGAACGTCGGGATCTGGTAGCGCCCGTTGAAGATGGTGTTCTCCTGCCGGACGTCGGGCAGTCGCTCCTTGGCCCGCAGGGTCTTGAGCTCGGACAGCGTGAAGTCCTCGGTGAACCACCCGGTCTCCGCGATGCCGTCGACCGTCTTCGTCGTGCGACGGCCGGCGAACTCCGGGTGGCCGGCGACGTCGGTGGTCGCGGTGATGTCGTTCTCGTGCCGGGCGACGAGGACGTGATCCTTTGTGGACACCAGGTCCGGCTCGATGACGTCGGCCCCCATCCGTACGGCCAGGTCGTAGCTGGCCAGCGTGTGCTCGGGCCGGTACCCGGCCGCGCCGCGGTGCCCGAAGATCAGCGGAGCGGCGCCGTGTTCCTTGCCCGGGTGTCCGGCGGCGGCCCTGGCCGAGCCGACCCGGTGCGCGCCGGCGGTCGTACCGAGGATCACGACCAGCGTGAGGAGGACTGCGAACAGCGGAGCTGCGATGCGCCGGGTGCGGGTTGCTTGCATTGGCCCACCGCAGCAGACGACGTGGACGGGCCGGCTATGGACAGGCGACGCCCAGGCGAATAGTGGGCGACGGGTGCTGTCGCCGCCAGCGCCGCGGGCAGCGCCGACCGGCAACGGCGCGGCCCTTCGCGGAGAGCGCGACGGCTCAGGCGAGCCGATGCCCGCGAGGGGTGAGGGCGATCAGCACGCCGCCGACCGCGAGGATGGCCAATCCGGCCAGGCCGATCCAGACGCCGAACGCCGTGCCTGCCAGCATCGAGTTGGAGAACGGCGGGCGATGCAGGCCGAAGCCGACGTACACGCCGCGATAGTCCCTGGTCTGGGCGAGTGCCAGCACCTGCAGCGGTATCGGCACCAGGGCGACGGCGGCGAGGGCGATCCCGATCGGCCGGGGCGGGGCGCCGAGCACGGCGGCGATCAGGAGGGCGACCAGGACGGTGACGACCGCCAGCAGCCCATAGCCCCACCAGAACGCGGCGAATGCCGAGGCGAAAAGGTGATCCTTGTTGCCGGTCAGCGCCAGTCCGCGGATCTCGACGTAGCCGACAGCGCCCGGGACGATCCGGCCGAGTTGCTGGACGGGCAGCGTGAACAGCCCCAGGGTGGCGATCAGATGACCGGACAGCGCCACCGCCAGGCCGGCGCGCAGCATTGCCGGCGGCGAGGTAGGGGCCTGGGCCTGGGCGACCGGGTAGACCGGTGGGGGCCCGGCCGGAGGAAATGCTCGGCTCACAGCCGACGACCTTAGTACGCCCGCCCAACTTGGGGTCGGCGAGGCGGCGAGTCAGTCGCGGAAGTCGATCACCGGGGTCAGCCGGCCGATCACGCCGCGCCAGCCGATCGCCAGCCCGTCACCGTCGCGCTTCTTCAGCCTCCGACGGGCCATCAGGCCGCCGTCGCGCAGGTCGTCGTCGAGGGAGTCCAGCGGCGAGCCGGGCCCCAGGGCGGCCAGCACCTCGTCCAGCTCGGCGTACTTCGCCACGTCGCGGGCCGCCTCGCCGGCGAGCACGAGCAGCTCGAAGTCCCAGGAGTCGGCGCCGGCCCGCAACATCTCCACGACTATGTCGAGCTGGTAGATGCCCATCTCGTCGGGCGTCACGTCGATGTCGTCCTCGGCCGCGACGTCCTGCCAGCCCTCCAGGCCGGCCAGGTCGTGCTCCGCGCCACTGCGCAGGAACTCGACCAGCCCCTCTGTCGTACGGAAGGCGAAGACCACACCCTTCGAGCCGAGGAACACCGGCTCGGGCCCGTCCTCCCCCTCGCGGTAGTAGCGCAGTGTGTAGCCGGAGTCGGTCGGCAGGCACAGCTGCACGGGCTCCAGCTCGACGCCGAGGAACAGGGTTGGCGAGGTCAAGGGTCAGACTCCCATCGGATGCCACACGGTCTTGGTCTCCAGGTACGACGACATGCGGTGCAACCCCGGCTCGGCGGTCCAGTCGGGCTCGCCGCCGAGCGGCGCGCGGACGACCCGCTTGACGTTGTCGGCGGCTGCCCGCTCCAGGTCGGCGTGGATGTCATCAGGCGCGCCGCACAGGTCGATCGCATCGACGTCCATGTGCCCGGCCAGCCACGGCGCGAGCTCGGCGGTGCGGCCGGTCAGCACGTTGACCACGCCGCCGGGCAGGTCGCTGGTGGCGAGCACCTCGGCCAGGCTCACTGCCGGCAGCGGCCGGTCCTGGGCGGTGACCACGACCGCGGTCGAGCCTCCGACGATCACCGGCGCGACCACGCTGATCAGGCCCAGCAGCGACGAGCGTTGCGGGGCGAGTACGGCGACGACGCCGGTCGGCTCGGGCACCGAGAAGTTGAAGTACGGCCCGGCCACCGCGTTGGCGCCGCCGAGGACCTGGGCCAGCTTGTCGGCCCACCCGGCGTACCAGACCCACCGGTCGATTCCCTGGGTCACGACCGCGTCGGCCCGCTTGGCCGACAGACCCTCGCCGGCCGCCACCTCCTCGGCGAACTGCGCCCGCCGCCCCTCCAGCACCTCGGCGACCCGGTAGAGGACCTGCCCGCGGTTGTAGGCGGTGGCCGCCGTCCACCCCGGGAAGGCCTTGCGAGCCGCGACCACGGCATCGCGGGCGTCCTTGCGGGAGGCCTGCGCGGCGTTGGTCAGGAAACGACCCTTGGCGTCGGACACCGCGTAGGACCGCCCGGACTCCGACCGCGGGAACTTCCCGCCGATGTAGAGCTTGTAGGTCTTCAACACTGCCAAGCGTTCGTCAGACCCAGTCATGTGCCGCTCCTGCCGTCGCCGGCGCAAAGGTAGGCCTCCAGCCCCTGCCGGCCGCCCTCGCGGCCGAACCCGGACTCCTTGAAACCGCCGAACGGGCTCGCCGGGTCGAACTTGTTGAACGTGTTCGCCCACACCACCCCGGCCCGCAGCCGCTGTGCCATCCACAGGATCCGCGATCCCTTGTCGGTCCACACCCCGGCGGACAGGCCGTACGGCGTGTTGTTGGCCTTCTCGACCGCCTCGTCCGGGGTGCGGAATGTGAGCACGGATAACACCGGCCCGAAGATCTCCTCGCGGGCGATCCGGTGTGCCTGGGACACGCCGGTGAACAGCGTGGGGGGAAACCAGTAGCCGTGTTCGGGCAGCTCGCACGGCGGCGACCAGCGGGTGGCGCCCTCGGCGTCGCCGATGTCGGACAGCTCGCGGATCTTGGCCAGTTGCTCGGCTGAGTTGATCGCCCCGATGTCGGTGTTCTTGTCCAGCGGGTCGCCCAGGCGCAGGGTGGCGAGGCGGCCCTTGAGCTTGTCGAGCAGCTCGTCGGCGATCGACTCCTGCACCAGCAGGCGCGACCCGGCGCAGCAGACGTGGCCCTGGTTGAAGAAGATCCCGTTGACGATGCCCTCCACCGCCTGGTCCAGCGGTGCGTCGTCGAAGACGATGTTGGCGGCCTTGCCGCCCAACTCCAGGGTGCACTTCGTGCGGGTGCCGGCGAGCGAGCGGGCGATCTGCTTGCCCACGTCGGTGGAGCCGGTGAAGGCCACCTTGTCGACGCCCGGATGCGTGACGACCGCCCGGCCGGTCTCGCCCGCGCCGGGCAGCACGTTGACGACGCCCGGCGGCAGGCCGGCCTGCTGGCAGATCTCGGCCAGCACCAGCGCGGTCAACGGTGTCGTCTCGGCGGGCTTGAGCACGCAGGTGTTGCCGGCGGCCAGCGCCGGCGCCAGCTTCCACGCCGCCATGAGCAGCGGGAAGTTCCACGGGATGACCTGTCCGGCGACCCCCAGCGGTCGGGGGTCCGGCCCGAAGCCGGCGTAGCCGAGCTTGTCGGCCCACCCGGCGTAGTAGAAGAAGTGCGCGGCCACCAGGGGCACGTCGACATCGCGTGCCTCGCGGATCGGCTTGCCGTTGTCGAGCGACTCGAGCACCGCCAGCTCGCGCGAGCGCTCCTGCACCATGCGGGCGATCCGGAACAGGTACTTGCCCCGCTCCGCCGCCGGCATCGGCGCCCACACCTTGTCGTAGGCCTTGCGGGCCGCGGCCACGGCGCGGTCGACGTCGGCCTGCCCCGCCTCGGCGACCTCGGCCAGCACCTCCTCGGTGGCCGGATTGACGGTCTTGAACGATCCCCCCGTACCTCCCGTGAAGGCACCGTCGATGAACATGCCGTACGACGTCCGCAGCCGCGCGATGTTGCGCGACTCGGGGGCGGGGGCGTACTCCCAGGCCATCTGATCAGTCCAGCGTGAAGTAGTTGGGACCGGAGTAGGCACCGGTGCGCTGGGTGGTGCGCTGCATGAGCAGGTCGTTGAGCAGGCTGGAGGCGCCGAAGCGGAACGTGTCGGGGGTGAGCCAGCGCTCGCCGGCCACCTCGTTGACCAGCACCAGGTAGCGCACCGCGTCCTTGGCCGACCGGATGCCGCCGGCCAGCTTGACCCCGCGGACGTCACCGGTCGCCGCCGCGAAGTCGCGGACGGCCTGGAGCATGACCAGGGCGACCGGCGGAGTGGCAGCGGGGGAGACCTTGCCGGTGGAGGTCTTGATGAAGTCGCCGCCGGCCAGCAGCGCCAGCCAGGAGGCCCGGCGGACGTTGTCGAGGGTGGACAGCTCGCCGGTCTCCAGGATGACCTTGAGGTGCGCCCGGCCGCCGCAGGCCTGCTTGACCGCGACGATCTCGTCGTGCACCTCCAGCAGCCGGCCGGACAGGAAGGCGCCGCGGTCGATGACCATGTCGATCTCGTCGGCACCGGCCGCGATCGCCTCCGCCACGTCGACCAGCTTGGTCGCCAGCGCCGCCCGGCCGGACGGGAAGGCCGTGGCCACCGATGCCGTGTGCACCCCGGAGCCCCGCAGGGCCTCGACGGAGACCCCGACCAGGTCGGGGTAGACGCAGACCGCGGCCACCGGCGGGGTGGTCGGGTCGCTCGGGTCGGGCCGGCGGGCCTTGGCGGCGAGGGCGCGCACCTTGCCGGGGGTGTCCTGGCCCTCCAGCGTGGTCAGGTCGATCATCCGGATCGCCTGCTCCAGTGCCCAGACCTTGGACCCCTTCTTGATGCTGCGGGTGAACAGCATGGCCGCCCGGGCCTCCGCACCGACCTGGTCGACGCCGGGCAGGCCGAAGAGGAACCTGCGCAGCGAGGAGTCAGACGATGCCACGTCGCCCAGGCCACCGGAAGAGGGCGCGCGCACCACGGGAGGGGCGCTCACGCTGCCGAGTCTAGCCGTCGAGCGGATACGGAGCCGTCGTGGAGTTCGGCCAATAGTCAGGCTAACAAGCTGCTGACCGGGGACCTTTGAGGGCTACCGCAGCGCCCACCGCGGCGACTACCGCGTACTGATCCGTCTCGCCGAACCCGAGCCCAGCCTGCTCGTCGTGCGCGTCGCCCATCGCGCGGACGCGTACCGGCCATGCTGAAGCGCGACCGCGCGATAGCGTGCGGCCCGTGGAGACACTCATCATCGACCACCCGTTGGCGGCCGCCCGGCTCACCACGATGCGCGACGAGCGGACGGATCCCGCGACGTTCCGGGCCGCGTTGCGTGAGCTGACCCTGATGCTGGTGTACGAGGCGACCCGCGCCCTGCCCGTCCTGCACGAGCCGGTGCGGACCCCCGTCGGCCCGGCCGAGGGAACCCGGATCGCCCAGCCGCCGCTGCTCGTACCGGTGCTGCGGGCCGGGCTGGGGATGGCGGAGGCTGCCTTCGGCCTGCTGCCGGAGGCGCAGATGGGATTCGTCGGGCTCGCCCGCGACGAGGTGACGTTCGCACCGCGGGCGTACATGGAGTCGCTGCCCGAGGATCTCACCGGACGGCCGGTGATCGTCCTGGACCCGATGCTGGCCACCGGCGGGTCGCTGGCGCACTGCGTCGGCCTGCTCACCAGTCGCGGTGCCACCGACGTGACGGTGATCTGCACCCTGGCCGCCCCCGAGGGCCTGCAGCGGCTGGCCGAGAGCGGGCTGCCGATCCGGGTGGTCACGGCGAGCGTGGACGAGCGGCTGAACGACACCGCCTACATCGTGCCGGGGCTCGGCGACGC
>QHCA01000378.1 GCA_003244095.1 Pseudonocardiales bacterium
CCACGCGCGGCTGAGGAGCAGCCGGTCCCGCCCGCGCTGCCCGCCGCAAAGGCGGCGGCAGCCGGCCGCGACGACGAGGCCGCCCGGCACGTCAGCATCCCGTCATGGGACGACATCGTGTTCGGCGTGCGGGGCGGCAAGACCTGAGCTACGGCTAGCGCTGTGTCTGCTCGGTCAGCGCCGCGACGGCCAGGACGCCGCACCCACGGCATCAGCTTCCGCCCCGTCCGGCGGCCGCGGCCCGACAGCTAACCCCGCAGAGGCGGCCCCTGACGTCGACAGCTGTTCCCGGCCGGATGTCCTGGGCCGGCCCGGCCGGTGGCTATCGGGTCAGCACCTGTAGCAGGCCGGGAAACCGATGTTCGACGTCGGCGCGCCGCAAGGAGGTGATGCGTTGGGTCCCGTGGGGCCGGGTGTGCGTCAGGCCGGCTTCGCGTAGCAGGCGCAGGTGGTAGGAGCCGGTCGAGGCGGGCAGGCCGAGCGCCTGCTGGAGGTCGTTGCAGGTCCGCTCCTTGCCGTCGGCGAGCAACCGAACGATCGCCAGCCGTAGCGGGTCGCCGACCGCGCGCATGACGGTGGCGAGATCCAAAGTGTCGGTGGCCGGATGGATGATCCGGTCGCGGGACGGACTGTCGACAGGCATGTGCGTCATGATATACCTTTTCCATAGTTCCAAATATTTCGAAAGATTGGAATTTGCTCATGACCGCCCTACTGGCCTCCGCGCGACCCTCCGCCCGGCGCCGCCTGTCCCCGCCGGCCGCCTACGTGCTGGCGGCGTCCGTCATCGGGCTCGCCCTGTTCGCCTCCGCCACGCCATCACCGCTCTATGGCATCTATCGAGCGATGTGGGGCTTCACCCCGGTCGTGCTCACCCTCGTCTATGCCACCTACGCCTTCGGTGTGCTCATCAGCCTGATCGTGGCCGGCCACGTCTCGGACGACATCGGCAGGCGCCCGGTCCTGCTGCTCGCGTTGGGCGCGCTGATGTTGAGCACGGGCCTGTTCATGGCCGCCGATTCCGTCGGCTGGCTATTCGCAGCCCGCGGCTTGCAAGGCCTGGCTACCGGGCTCGCCCTCAGTGCGGCCAGCGCCGCGCTGCTGGATCTGCACCCGAGACGCGACGCGGGCGCGGTCGGACTCACCAACGGGGTGGTCAGCGCCGCAGGGATGGGCCTGGGGGTGCTCGCCTCGGCGGCGATCGTCGAACTGCTACCCGCGCCCAGGATCCTGCCCTATGTCTTGCTGCTCGTCCTGTTCGGCGCATGCTTCGCCGCGGCATGGTGGATGCCAGAGCCCGTCACGTCTCGCTCACCGCTGCGCCTGAGTCCCCAGCGCTTGAACGTGCCAGCTGTCGTGCGCGGACCCTTCATCCTCGCCGCGCTGGCGGTGATCTCTTCTTGGTCGGTCGGCGGGTTGTTCCTCTCGCTCGGTCCCCAACTGTCAGCGAGCCTGTTCCACACCAGCAACCACCTGGTGACGGCGATCAGTGTCTTTGCCCTCGCCGGCACCGGCGCCGTCGCGCAACTCACGTTTGCTCGCACGGTGCCCTGGGCCGGCGCGGCGGCCGGATCAATAGCCCTGGCGATCGGAATGCTGCTCATCGTCGCTGCCGCCACCACCGCCTCCAGCGGCCTTTTGCTTCTCGGCGCGCTGATTGCGGGAGCGGGGTTCGGTGTCGCCTTCCTCGGCGCGCTGCGCACCCTGTCGGCGGTCATTCCAGCCGAGCACCGGGCCTCGGTGATGTCGGCGTTCTACCTCGTGGCCTACGCGTCCCTGTCGCTCCCTGCGGTCCTCGCGGGAGCGGTTGTCACCACGCTGGGCCTCCGGCCGACGTTCGAGATCTTCGGTGTCGCCGTCGCCACCATCGCGCTGGCCGTCACCGTCCAGGCGTGGCGTGTCCGCCCGAGACCGGCGATGGACGCTTGATACCGCAACACCACGCGGCCCAACGGCCGGTCCAGGCGAGCGAGGCGGCCGTGTCGGGCCCCGCCCCAGGCCAGCCATGGGTCAGCCGTGCAGATGCGCCGTTGCCACCCGCTTGGGCACGACCATGCACCACGCGTCGATGACGAGTTCGGTCATCTCGGCGCGGTCGAGTGCTGCCAGCCAGGCCCGGATCCAGTTGTAGCGCTCGTCGGACTTCACCGGCAGGTGGAACTTCTCCGGTTCCGAGGCGATCAGCGCCAGTCGCTCCTCTTTGGGGTAGGCGAAGCCCATGACCGTCTCGTCTTGCGAAAGGGCCACATAGACGAGGCTGCCGACCCGGAACTTGACACGTTCGCGGACCAAATGCTCGGTCGTACGCGGCAGTGACAGTGCCACCTCACGAACCTGCTGCGCCGTGACCGTCACCACGCGCCTCCTTCGGGCACCCTGTGCCTACGCCGTCGATGTCACACCCCCGTACCAGAATGCCTGCATGACCGAGCGGATCCCCACGGCGTGGGCAGAGGTAAGGCTCCGGCTGGAGCAGGCGCGCAACTACTGGATCGTGACCCACCGGCCCGACGGCCGCCCCCACGCCGCCCCGGTGTGGGGGGTGTGGCTCGGCGGCCGGCTCTACTTCGGCACCTCACCCGACGCGGTGAAGGCACGCAACCTCGTCGCCGACCCGCGGGTCGCAGTGCACCTGGAGAGTGCCGACAACCTGGTGATCGTCGAAGGGACCGCGGCCCTGACCGAGGACGTCGCCCGGGCCGATGAGCTCTACGCCGCGAAGTACGTGCTCCCGCGCACCGGCGAGCGCTGCGGGCTCCCCGGGCCGGCCTGGGTCGTCACCCCGGTGATCGGGCACAGTTGGGCGGAGATCGCGTTCCCCGAGACCATGACCCGCTGGCGCTTCGGGCCGCCGGGCACCGATCCGGCCCCGGAGGCCAACTCCTACGAATAGTCACCGGGTGGGGAAAATCACGGCCGGGAATCTAGGCCAGGCCGACCGCCTTTGGGGGGATGTGCGAATGTGTCTAGAAAGCTCGCCTATGGAGGACTTGCCATGAAGTACACCAATCTCGGCCGGACCGGTCTCTCGGTCAGCAGGCTGTGCCTGGGCACGATGAATTTCGGGCCCCAGACATCCGAAGAGGACAGTCACGCGATCATGGACCACGCCCTGGAGTTGGGGATCAACTTCTTCGACACGGCCAACGTCTACGGCTGGAAGAAGGGCGAGGGCTGGACCGAGCAAATCATCGGCCGATGGTTCGCCAAGGGCGGCGACCGGCGGGAGCGCACGGTGCTCGCCACCAAGCTGTACGGCGGCATGGGCGACTGGCCCAACCAGACCTACCTGTCCGCTCTCAACATCCGGCAGGCCTGCGACGCCTCGCTGAAGCGGCTGCAGACCGACCACATCGACATCTACCAGATGCACCACGTCGACCGCCGTACTCCGTGGGAGGAGATCTGGGAGGCGATGGAGGTCCTGCGTCAGCAGGGCAAGATCATCTACGTCGGTTCGTCCAACCACGCCGGCTGGCACATCGCCAAGGCCCAGGAGCGCGCCCGCCAGCGGCACCTCTATGGCCTGGTCAGCGAGCAGTCGATCTACAACCTGATGGTCCGCGACGTCGAGCTCGAGGTCCTGCCGGCCTGCGAGGACTACGGCCTCGGCGTGATCCCGTGGTCGCCATTGCAGGGCGGCCTGCTCGGTGGCGTGCTCCGCAAGCAAAACGAAGGCAAGCGCCGCCTCGAGGGCCGCGCCAAGGAGGCGCTTGACAGCAACCGGGCGGCGATCGAGGCCTACGAGGAGTTCTGCGGCGAGCTCGGCGAGGACCCCGCGCACGTGGGCCTGGCCTGGCTGCTCGCCCAGCCGGCAGTGACCGGGCCGATCATCGGTCCGCGCACGATGGAGCAGCTCGACGGCTCGCTGCGCGCCCTCGACATAGACATAGACGACAAGGCGCTGGCCCGGCTCGACGAGATCTTCCCAGGCCCGGGGGGCGCCGCGCCGGAGGCATATGCCTGGTAGGAGCCGGGGCTCGTAGGGAGATGGGCTTGGTAGCGAAATGGGCCGCGGAGGACCATGACGGCGTGACCCGCTTCCCGACCAGGGTGTTCGACCTGTTCTTCACGCCGCGGATGCCGGAGCCCTACGCCGGGCCGACCCGGCGAGCCTGGTTGTGGGCGGTGCTCGCTGCGGTCCTGGTCGTCTTCCCCGGCGTGGAGGTTCTGTCCGCGCTGGACGGTCTGGCCAAGGTCATCGAGGGGCACCCGGTCGACCCGCTGGGCGACTACTCCGCGCTGGCCGTCGTCGTGGTCGTGTTCTTCAGTGGCCTGCCGCTTGTGCTGGTGTGGGCGGGCCTGCGGCTCATCAGTGACCGGATGGCCCGGCTGGGGCTGCTTGCCAGGCCGGCCCGCGAGACCGCGGTGGCGACCTGGTGGACCTTCGTGTGGATCTTCGCCCTGGGCGGGGTGCTGGAGTTCGGGCTGGGCTGGCTGCTCACCTTGGTCCCAGGTGCCGCGCGCTACACCGCCCACGTCGACGTCGGGGGCGGCGTGTCCTTCGGCCAGTTGGCTGCGATCGGGATCCCCGCGGCGGTCAGTGCCGGCTTCGCCGAGGAGATCGTCGTGCTCGGCTTCGCCTACCGGATGCTCGAGCGGCTCGGCCTGTCCGACCGGGCAATCCTCGCCCTGCTGGTGGCCCTGCGGCTGTCCTACCACCTCTACTACGGCGTGGGCGCCCTGGTGCTGCTGCCCTGGGCGTTCCTGTCGGTGGTCTACTACCGGCGCTACCGTCGGCTCTGGCCGTTGATCATCGGCCACCTCCTGTGGGACATGTTCGCGATCCTCACCTCGACCTCGACCCTGGCGCAGCTGGTCGGCCTGCTGACCTCGGGGCTGCTCGTCGCCATCGGCGTGGCGGTCGCCGTCGTCCGGTGGCGTCGGGTCCGCCGCGGGCCGCTGCTCACCCTCGCCATCCCCCGGCCGCGGCCGCGGTGGCGAGCGGCACAGCCGCGGCTGCCCCGCACGTCGGTGCCGCACATCCCGATCGGCTTCTGACCGGAGGCCGACCGCCACCGCCACCGCCCCGAGCGGACCTGACGCCGCAAAGGTCCACCAGTCGGTGGACACCAAGGGGACCGGGTGGTCGTGCCGGCCCCCGGGCGTGTCCTGAGATCCTGCACACATGGACAACGAGAGCGACAGCGACGACAACCTGGCCATCTCCGTACGCGGATTGCGAAAGACGTACGGCAAGAGCGTCGCGGTGGACGGGCTCGACCTGGACGTCCGCCGGGGTGAGGTCTTCTCCCTGCTCGGCCCCAACGGGGCGGGCAAGACGACCACCGTGGAGATCCTCGAGGGGTACCGCTCGCGCGACGGCGGCGCCGTCGACGTGCTCGGTGAGGATCCCGGCCGCCCCCCGAAGGCCTGGCGGACCCGGATCGGCATCGTGCTACAGAGCGTCAACGACGCCGCGGAGCTGACGGTCGAGGAGATGGTCGGCCACTTCGCCCACTACTACCCGAACCCGCGCAATCCCGGCGATGTCATCGACCTCGTCGGGCTCACCGAGAAGCGCAAGGCCCGCACCCGCCAGCTCTCCGGCGGCCAGCGCCGCCGGCTCGACGTCGCCCTGGGCATTCTCGGCCGGCCGGAGCTGCTGTTCCTCGACGAGCCGACGACAGGATTCGACCCCGAGGCGCGGCGGCAGTTCTGGTCGCTGATCCGGCTGCTCAACGACGAGGACACCACGATCGTGCTCACCACGCACTACCTGGAGGAGGCCGAGGAACTGGCCGACCGGGTAGGCGTCGTCAGCGCTGGCAAGATCATCGAGGTGGGCTCGCCGGCCCGCCTCGGCGGTCGCGACAGCGGCAAGGCGACCGTGCCCTGGACGGGTCCCAACGGGCCCGAGTCGGAACAGACCGACTCGCCGACTCGCGTGGTGACCGAGCTGTCGCGGCGGTTCGACGGCGAGGTACCCGGCCTCGCGGTCAGC
Organism: Pseudonocardiales bacterium; assembly: GCA_003244095.1. Lineage (GTDB taxonomy): Bacteria > Actinomycetota > Actinomycetes > Mycobacteriales > QHCA01 > QHCA01. Next base: position 5,945 of record QHCA01000378.1, read on the forward strand.
CGCCCGACCCTGGAAGACGTCTACCTCAAGATGATCGGAGCGGCTCGATGAGTGACACCGCAACCACGGCGCCCGGCACCCGGGCGACCTCGGGCAACCCGCCGTCGGCGCTACGGGTCGGGCTGCAACGGGGCTACATCGAGATCCGGCAGTTCCTCCGGGAGCGCGACGCCGTGGTGTTCACCCTCGGCTTCCCGGTCGGCCTGATGATCCTGTTCGCGTCGATCTTCCACGGTGAGATCGGCCACACCGGCGTGGACTACCGGCAGGTCTTCATCTCCGGGATGATCGCCTCCGGCATCATGTCGACGAGCTTCTCCAGCCTGGCGATCAGCATCGCGCAGGAGCGGGACGACGGCACCCTGAAGCGGCTCGCGGGCACGCCGATGCCGCGTGCCTCGTACTTCATCGGCAAGGTCATCCTGGTCCTGGCGACCGGGGTGCTCGAGACCGCGCTCCTGCTCGCCATCGGCACTGCCTTCTTCGGCCTCGACCTGCCGCAGACCGGCGCCCGCTGGCTGACCCTCGCCTGGGTGTTCGTGCTCTCCCTCGTCGCCTGCTCGCTGATGGGCATCGCGATGAGCAGCGTCCCGCGCAGCGGGCGAGCGGCTGCCGCGGTCGTCCAGCCGCCGTTCATCATCCTGCAGTTCATCTCCGGCGTGTACTTCCTGTTCAGCGCACTGCCCAGCGGCCTGCAGCAGGTGGCCGCGATCTTCCCCCTGAAATGGATGACCCAGGGGCTGCGCTCGGTGTTCCTGCCCGACAGTTTCCTCGGCCAGGAGCCCGCGCACGCCTGGGAGCACGGGAGGATGGCACTGGTGCTGCTTGCCTGGTGCGTCGGAGGGTTGGTGCTATGCCTGCGGACGTTCCGTTGGAAGGGGCGACGCGACGGGTGACCGTCGCCGACAAGCACGCCTGGGAGCGCTACCAGATCTGGTGGCACATCGGGTTCGCCGCGATGGCCGTGCTCGCCCTGATCCTCGTGGTCACCGACGACTTTCCGGCGAACCGCCGGCTGATAGCCGCCGGGTGCGTGACGGCCCTCGTCGTCTGGTACCTGGTCGTCGGCGGCCGGGAGACCCGGCAGCGCGGCCCACGGTGGAGTTGGACCGCCGCGGCAGGCACGGTCGTGCTGATGCTGGCCGGGTTCGCCGCCGATCCCGCGGTCTCGGTGCTGCTGTTCGTCGTCTACCCGCAGCTGTTCGCCTATCTCGAGGAACTGCGGACCTCGATCCCGGCTGTGGCGACCCTCACGCTCGGCATCGCCGTGCTCAACGCCGCGCACAGCGGATGGTCCAGCGCGGGCGCCGTGGCCGCTTTCGGCATCGGCGCGGTGTCCCTGGGCTTCTCCGTGGCTTTCGGCGTCTGGATCACCCGGATCATCGAGCAGAGCAGGGACCGGGCGGGCCTGATCGACCAGCTGGAGGCGACCCGCGAGCAGCTGGCCGAGGCGCACCGCGAGGCCGGTGCGGCCGCCGAGCGGCAGCGGCTGGCCCTGGAGATCCACGACACGCTCGCCCAGGGCTTCACCAGCGTCGTGATGCTCGTGCAGGCGGCCGAGGCGGAGGTCGGCCGGCACGAGGAGGAGGTACGCAGGTACCTCGCCCTGGCCGAGCGCACCGCCCGGGAGAACCTCGGCGAGGCCCGCTCGCTGGTCACGGAGCTGGGCCCGGCACCGCTGCAGTCGGGCTCCCTGTCCGACGCCATAGCCCGCGTGACCGAGCGCTTCGCGGCGGAGACATCCGCCTCGGCCGGCTTCGAGCTCAGGGGCGCCCCGCGTCCCCTCGCGGCAAGCTCCGACGTGGTGCTCCTGCGGGTGGTGCAGGAGGCCGTCAACAACGTCCGACGGCACGCGGGCGCCGGCCGGCTCAGCGTCACGCTGACCTATCTCGATGAGGCAGTCTGCGTCGAGATCGTCGACGACGGCTGCGGCTTCGATCCGACCCTTGCCGACGGCTTCGGGCTGCGCGGGATGCGCGAGCGGGTCAGCCAGGCCGGCGGTGTGGTGACCGTACGCAGCGCGCCGGGGCGGGGCACAGCGGTGCAGGTGAGACTGCAGTGACCGTACGTCTGTTGATCGTCGACGACCACCCCGTCGTACGAGAAGGACTGCGCGGCATGCTCGCAACCGACCCGGCGCTCGATGTCGTCGGTGAGGCCTCCTCCGGTGACAGTGCGGTGGCCATGGTGGCCGAACTGGCGCCCGACGTCGTCCTGATGGACCTGCGCATGCCCGGGATGGACGGCGTTTCGGCAACCGGCCGGATCACCCGCAGGCACCCGGCCGTGCGGGTCATCGTGCTGACCACGTACGACAGCGACGACGACATCCTGCGGGCGGTGGAGGCGGGCGCTGCCGGCTACCTGCTCAAGGACACGCCCCGGGCCGAGCTGGCCGCGGCAGTGCTGGCCGCCGCGCGCGGTGAGACGGTGCTCGCCCCGCCGGTCGCCGCCCGCCTGGTCAGCCGGATCCGCACGCCACCGGCCGGCTCGCTGACGCCCCGCGAGGTCCAGGTGCTCACCGAGGTGGCGCGAGGGCGGACCAACGCCGACGTCGGCCGGGCGCTCTACATCGGCGAGTCGACGGTCAAGACCCACCTGCTGCGGATCTTCGGCAAGCTCGGGGTCGACGACCGTACGGCTGCCGTCACCGTCGCCATCGAGCGCGGCATTCTCCCGTCGGGCCGCTGAGGGCGCCTTGATGGCCAGCGACCTGCACGCGGACTGTGCCAGCTGTTTCGGGCTGTGCTGCGTCGCACCGGCGTTCGCCGCGTCGGCGGACTTCGCCATCGACAAGCCCGCGGACCAGCCCTGTCCGAACCTGCGGGACGACTTCCGCTGCGGCATCCACGACCGGCTCAGGCCGGAGGGATTTCCCGGGTGCGCGGTCTTCACCTGTTTCGGGGCGGGCCAGAAGGTCGCCCAGACGACGTTCGGCGGGCAGGACTGGCGCGAGGCGCCGCACACCGCGAAGCCGATGTTCGACGTGTTCGCCGTCATGCGGCAACTGCACGAATGGCTGTGGTACCTGGCCGAAGCCCGCACGCTCCCGGCGGCCCGCCCGCTCCACGCCGAGCTCGTTGCGGCATCCACCGAGATCGAGGCCCTCACCCTCAGGCCGCCCGAGGCTCTCCTGGCGCTGGACCTGGCGTCGCACCGCACGCGCATCGGCGCCCTGTTGCTGCGGGCGAGCGAGCTCGTGCGGTCCGGCCTCCCTGGCGCGCATGTGGACCGGCTCGGTGCCGACCTCCTCGGTGCCGACCTCCACGGCACCGATCTCCGGGGAGCCAGTCTCCGGGGGACGTTGCTCGTCGGCGCGGACCTTCGCGGGGCTGATCTGGGTGGGGCGGATCTTCTCGGCGCCGACCTCCGCGGTGCCGACATCGGGGAAGCCGACCTGCGGGGGAGCATCTTCCTCACCCAGTCTCAGCTCGAGGCGGCTCGTGGCGATGCGCGGACGAGGTTGCCGGCGTCGGTCACCCGTCCTGCGCACTGGCCGCAGCGGTGAGCTCGGTGCAGGTCTTGTGCGGCTCGAAAGAGCAAGAGCCGGGCTCGAGGCACTCGATCGCCGAGCTACCGCTGGGTGCCGCCAATCCTGCGTGATCCAGGCCTCGCTGATCCGGTCAGAACGAGCCTGACGAGGCCTGGATCACCGGCAAGGGCCGTTGCCCCGCACGGCGGCAGGCACGCCGGAAGCCGCCAGAAGTTCTTTATCCACAAGGGTTCCCCGACCCGCGCACAGCGGCACAGCGACGGGCCGACGCCCTCGTCGACCTCGCCCGCGGTGGACTCGCATCAGGAGAGCTTCCGGCCTCCGGCGGGATCAAACC
>QHCA01000379.1 GCA_003244095.1 Pseudonocardiales bacterium
CTGCTCGGCGCGGTCGGGCGGGTGCTGCCGATGTCGCCCGTACCCTTGGAGATCGTGGCCGACGTGGACTGCTCGACCGGACGTGAGTTCGCGCCCGTCCGGCGGATTCGCGGCCAGGTCGCCGTGGCGAGCACGCCGGGCAGGGTGCTGTCGGTGCAGTTGATCCCCGAGCACCCGCCCGCCTGCGCGGAGGCCGTCGCCGCGGTGCGCGCGGCCGACTGGGTGGTGCTCGGGCCGGGATCGTGGTTCTCCAGCGTCTTGCCGCACCTGCTGGTGCCCGACCTGTGTGACGCCCTGGTCGAGACATCGGCCCGGCGGATCGTGGCGCTCAACCTGGCGCCGCAACCGGGAGAGACTGAGGGGTTCTCCCCGGCCGCCCACCTCGACGTGCTGGCCAAGCATGCTCCCGACCTGCGGATCGACGTGGTGCTGGCCGACCAGCAGGCCCAAGTTGCGGACCGTCCGCTGGCTCGTGCGGCAGAATCGATGGGAGGACGCCTGGTGCTGGCACCGATCGCCGCCGACGACGGCAGCTCCCGGCACGACCATGATCGGCTCGCGCAGGAGTACCACCGGCTGATGATCGGGCCCGCGACTTCTCCAGCGGCGTCCGATCGCACCGCGTCGCAGGACCCTGGGAGATGATGGGCAGATGGCGATGACAGCCTCGGTCAAGGACGAGTTGAGCCGGCTCACGGTGACCAAGCCGTGCTGCCGCCGGGCCGAGCTGTCTGCGCTGCTGCGGTTTGCCGGGGGCCTGCACATCGTCGCCGGGCGCATCGTCGTCGAGGCCGAGGTAGACACCGGCGCGACGGCCCGCCGGCTGCGCAAGGAGGTCGGCGAGATGTACGGCCACTCCAGCGACATCCAGGTGCTCGCCGGTGGTGGCCTGCGCAAGGGCAACCGCTACATCGTGCGGGTCGCCCAGGACGGCGAGGGGCTGGCCCGGCAGACCGGCCTGATCGACCTGCGTGGCCGCCCGGTGCGGGGACTCCCCCCGCAGGTGGTGTCGGCCGGCATCTGCGACGCCGAGGCCGCCTGGCGCGGCGCGTTCCTGGCCCACGGATCGCTGACCGAGCCCGGTCGCTCGTCCTCGCTCGAGGTGACCTGCCCGGGACCGGAGGCCGCGATGGCGCTGGTCGGTGCCGCCCGGCGGCTCGGCGTCCCGGCCAAGTGGCGTGAGGTGCGCGGCATCGACCGGGTCGTCCTGCGCGACGGCGATGCCATCGGCGCCCTGCTCACCCGGATCGGCGCCCATGAGAGCGTGCTTGCGTGGGAGGAGCGGCGGATGCGCCGCGAGGTACGCGCCACCGCCAACCGGCTGGCNNTTCGACGACGCCAACCTGCGGCGTTCGGCGCGGGCGGCGGTCGCCGCGGGCGCCCGGGTAGAGCGGGCCATGCAGATCCTCGACGACGACGCGCCGGACCACCTGCTGGAGGCGGGCCGGCTGCGGTTGCAGCACCGGCAGGCCTCCCTGGAGGAACTCGGCGCCCTCGCCGATCCGCCGATGACCAAGGATGCGGTGGCCGGCCGGATCCGGCGGCTGCTGGCGCTGGCCGACAAGCGGGCCGAGGACACCGGCATCCCGGATACCGAGTCCGCCGTGACAGCCGAGATGCTGGCTCCGTAGGTCAGGTCACGGAGCAGGGAGGATCACCGGATCAGCTGCGAAATGTGCTGGTCGACTTCTGCGTCGAAGATCTGGATCCGGGCTCCGCCGCCATGTTTGGCGCGGTACATCGCGACGTCGCTGTCGTGGATCAGGGTCGATCCCTCACCCGTTGCGTCCTGGGGGTGGCGCATGACCACGCCGATGGAGCAGTCGATCGAAACCTCCAGCTGAGTGCGGCCGAGGGCGAACGGCTGGCGTATTCCCTGTTGAATGCGGTTGGCCACCTCGAGGACCTGGTCCTCGTCCCGGAGTGCCTCGCACAGCACGATGAACTCGTCCCCGCCGTACCGGCCCACGGTGTCGGTGGTCCGGACGCAGTCGCGCAGCCGATTCGCGACCTCCTTGAGCAACTCGTCCCCGGCCGGGTGGCCGAGCGAGTCGTTGATCCGCTTGAACCGATCCAGGTCGATGAACATCACCGCCAGCAGCAGTCGCTTGCGCTCGTCGATGCCGAGCGCTCGGTTGGCACGGTCGAGGAACATGGTGCGATTGGGCAGCCCGGTCAGCGCGTCGTGCAGGCGCTCGTAGGCCAGTCGGGCGGATCGCCGCAGGGCGGTGGCCCCGATCGCGACGAGCGCAAGCAGCGCCAGGACGAAGCCGCCGAACAGCGTCCAGGAGGCCCGGCGCGTCGGCCCGTTGACCGGCTCATAGAGCGCGCCGGTCGGCGCCGTGAGCACCACCCGCCAATCGGTGTTGGGAACCCGGGCCGAGGCAAAGTACCGGTCGCCGTAGTTGCCCGCCGACCGCGTCCGCAGCGGGGTGACGAGTCCGGGTTCGGCCAGCCGTGTGTCGGCAGGCTGCCCGGTCGATCCGGCCAGGATCTGAGACCTTCCGTCGACCAGGTAGGCGCGCGTCCCGGACACCCCTCCGACGCTGGAGACGAAGCCGGCGACGAGAGGCTCGAGGGATTTCATCGATTGAGCGGCCACGAGCGCGCGCACCCCGTGCTTCGTGCGAGTCACGATGCCGACGTCCACTGCTCGCATTCCGCCAGGCGCCGTGTAGACCTCCGAGATCCGCAGCTTTCCCCCAATGAGGTCTGGCAACCATGGGTTCTCGTCCAGAATCCGTCGATCGCTGAGCAGCGAGGGTGGGTCCGAGCCGAGTAACCGACCCGCGCCGTCGAAGACGAGGAGCCGAGGCAGGTGCCCGGTCGTCTGGATCTTGCGGACGGCGGCTTGGACCTCGTCGTCCGGGACGTCGAAGTACTGCTTGACGACGTCGGTCTGGTCCAGGGCCACCACGAGGGTCGAGACCGTGCGCTGGACGGTCACGGCATCCTGCGTGAGCTTGGTACGGATGCCGGCCCGGGCCTGCTCCTGCGAGCGGACCAGGTAGTCGGCCAGGCCGCCCACCAGCGCCAGCACGATCGCAGTGCTCATCAGGACCGCCCAAGGCCTCTTCCAGGTCATACCTGTTGGATCGACGGCAGCGACCGCCAACTTGAGCAGGACCGGTCTGGCGGCAGCGCTGACGAGGAGTGGGTGCCGCCCCGTGACGCTCGATCGCGCCACGAGGCGTGCCTCGATAGGGTCAGGTACGACAGCCGATCGACCGGACTTGCAGCGACCGGACACTAGGAGAGCACCGTGACCATTCGGGTTGGCATCAACGGCTTCGGCCGGATCGGCCGCAACTACTGGCGGGCGGTGCAGGCCAGCGATCACGACATCGACGTGGTGGCGTTCAACGACCTCGGCGACATGAAAACGATGGCGCACCTGCTCAAATACGACAGCATCGCCGGCACGCTGCCCAACGAGGTCGCCGTCACCGATGACGGCATTTCGGTCGACGGCCACACGATCAAGGGCCTCGCCGAGCGCGACCCGGGCAAGCTGCCGTGGAAGGACCTCGGCGTCGAGATCGTGCTGGAGTCGACCGGCTTCTTCACCAAGGCCGACGGCGCGCGCAAGCACATCGACGAGGGTGGCGCCCAGAAGGTCGTCATCTCGGCGCCGGCCACCGGCGAGGACCTGACCGTCGTCATGGGCGTCAACCACGATGCCTACGACGGGTCGCAGAGCATCATCTCCAACGCCTCCTGCACCACCAACTGCCTCGCCCCGATGGCCAAGGTGCTGCACGACTCGTTCACGATCCAGCGCGGCCTGATGACGACCATCCACGCCTACACCCAGGACCAGAACCTGCAGGACGCGCCGCACTCCGACCTGCGCCGTGCCCGGGCCGCGGCGATCAACATCATCCCCACGAGCACCGGTGCGGCCAAGGCGATCGGCGCGGTGCTGCCCGACCTCAAGGGTAAGCTCGACGGCTACGCGCTACGGGTGCCGGTGCCGACCGGCTCGGTCACCGACCTGACCGTGACGGTGTCCCGCGACACAACCGTCGACGAGGTCAACGCGGCGTTGAAGGCGGCGGCCGACGGGCCCCTCACGGGTTACCTGCGCTATACGGCCGACCCGATCGTCTCCTCCGACATCGCCGGCGACCCGGCGTCGTGCATCCTCGATTCCCAGCTCACCAAGGCGATCGGCGACCAGGTCAAGATCGTCGGCTGGTACGACAACGAGTGGGGTTACTCCAACCGGCTGGTCGACCTCACCGCACTCGTGGGCAGCCGCCTGTGAGGTCGCTCGACGACCTGCTCGGCGAGGGAGTGCGTGGCCGCCGCGTCATCGTGCGCAGCGACCTCAACGTCCCGATGGACGACGGCGACATCACCGACGACGGGCGGATCCGGGCCAGCCTGCCCACGATCTCCTCGCTGGCCGACGCCGGTGCGCGAGTCGTCGTCTGCGCCCACCTCGGCCGGCCAAAGGGCGAGCGGCTCGAGGAGTTCTCGCTGGAGCCGGTGGCGATCCGCATGCAGAAGTTGCTGGGCAGCACGGTGGCCTTCGCCACCGACGTCGTCGGCGCAGACGCCACGGCCTCGGTCGAGGCGCTGGCCGACGGGGACGTCGTACTGCTGGAGAATCTCAGGTTCGAGGCGGCCGAGACCAGCAAGGACGATGCGGTACGCGGGGGATTCGCTGCGCGGCTCGCGGGGTTCGGTGACGCCTATGTCGGCGACGGCTTCGGCGCCGTGCACCGCAAGCACGCCAGCGTCTACGACCTGCCGGGGCTGCTCCCGCACTACGCGGGCGGCCTGGTGCTGCGCGAGGTCGAGGTGCTTCGCGGCCTCACGGAGTCGCCGCAGCGGCCCTATGTGGTGGTCCTCGGTGGGTCCAAGGTCTCTGACAAGCTCGGCGTCATCGAGGCGCTGCTGCCGAAGGTCGACCGGCTGCTCGTCGGTGGCGGAATGTGCTTCACCTTCCTCAAGGCGCAGGGCCACGAGGTCGGCCGGTCATTGCTCGAAGCCGACCAGGTGGACGCGTGCCGGCGGCTGCTGGCCGGCGCCGGCGACCGGGTGGTCCTGCCCACCGACGTGGTGGTGGCCGACAGGATCGCCGACGCCGCCGAGCCGCAAACGGTGCCGGCCGACGAGATCCTCCCCGACCTGATCGGTCTCGACATCGGACCCGACACCGTCGAGGCGTTCGGCCGCGTGCTGGCCGAGGCCGCCACGGTGTTCTGGAACGGCCCGATGGGAGTCTTCGAGGTCAAGCCGTTCGCCACGGGCACGAAGGCGATCGCCGAGGCGGTCGCCGCATGCGACGGGACGACCGTCGTCGGCGGGGGCGATTCGGCGGCTGCTGTACGCGCGTTCGGGCTCGACGAGCAGGCCTTCACCCACATCTCGACCGGTGGGGGCGCCTCATTGGAGTACCTGGAGGGCGCGGCGCTGCCCGGCCTGCAGGCGTTGGGCGAGTGAGCATCGAGCGAAGCGAGGGGCGGAGCGAGATGACAATCAGCGGAGGAGTGACCAGGCGACGGCCGTTGATGGCCGGCAACTGGAAGATGAACTGCACCCATCTGGAGGCGATCGCGCTGGTGCAGAAGATCGCTTTCAGCCTCACCGACCAGCAGCTCGACGCCGTGGAGGTCGTGGTGCTGCCGCCGTTCACCTGTCTGCGCAGCGTGCAGACGCTAGTCGACGGTGACCGGCTGCTGATCGGTTACGGCGCGCAGGACTTGTCACCGTTCGATTCCGGGGCGTACACCGGTGACGTCGGCGGGCCGATGCTGGCCAGGCTGGACTGCACCTATGTCGTCGTCGGGCACTCGGAGCGCCGCCAGCACCACCGGGAGGACGACGCGACGGTCAACGCCAAGGTGCTGGCCGCCGGCCGTCACGGGCTGACCGCGATCCTGTGCGTGGGGGAGGGCCTCGACGTCCGCGAGGCCGGGCAGCAGGTGGCCCACTGTGTCGACCAGTTGACGGCCGCGCTGGCCGGTGTGGGCCCGGAGCAGGCCGGCCCGATCGTGGTGGCATATGAGCCGGTCTGGGCCATCGGTACCGGAAAGGTGGCGACCCCGGAGGACGCGCAGGAGGTCTGCGGCGCGCTGCGGGGCCGGCTGGGTGAGTTGTACTCCCCGGGCCTCGCCGCGAGGGTGCGTGTGCTGTACGGCGGGTCGGTCAAATCGTCGAATGTCGTGGGGATCATGGCGCAGGCCGATGTCGACGGTGCCCTGGTGGGTGGCGCCAGCCTGAACGCCGACGAGTTCGCCGCGATCTGCCGCTACCGCGAGCTCGCCGAAGGCGCTACGTTCACGCCGCGGTGAGCGTGGCAGCGGAGTAACTGCAAGGTCACGATTTCGCCACATGCTTGCTCGCGGACTCACCGTCGGCGGTGTGGCACCTATAGTCCACATACGTCGTAGGGATGTCACAACGGAGTGGCTGAGGGGACAGTGATCGGATGACTGCTCCACTGACTACGGATCCCAGCACACAGACGGCCGACCCTGAGGCCATCCTCGCCGGGCAGAGCGCCAAGCAGATCGAAGGCCGGTCCCTCGGCCAGATCGCCTGGCTCCGCCTTAAGCGCGACAAGGTTGCGATGGTGAGCCTGGGGCTTGTCATCCTGTTCCTGCTCGTGGCCATCCTGGCCAATGTGCTGGCGGCCATCGAGGGCCAGGGCCCGTTCAAGTTCAATTCTGAGACGCTCAATTTCGACCATGGCAGCCTGCCCCGCGGCCACTTCGGCGGGGTCAGCAGCACGCACTGGCTCGGCGTCGAGCCCACGACCGGCCGTGACCTGTTCGCCCGGCTGGTCTTCGGGGCGCGGACATCTCTCCTTGTCGCGCTCACCTCGACCGTCCTGTCGGTGGGGCTCGGGTCGCTGTTCGGCGTGATGGCCGGTTTCTTCGGTGGCCGGATCGACTCGTTGATCAGCAGGTCGATGGACCTCATCCTCGCCTTCCCGCAGCTCCTGCTCCTGATCGCCCTCACCCCGGTCGCCATCGACCGGCTGGCCGGCCTCGGGATCGGCGGCGGCGCAGCTCACCTGGTCTACCTGATCACCGTGATCGGCTTTTTCGGCTGGCCCTACATCGGCCGCATCATTCGCGGCCAGACCCTGTCCCTACGCGAGCGGGAGTTCGTCGATGCCAGCAGGTCGCTCGGCGCGACCAACAGTCACATCCTGTTCAAACAGCTGCTGCCTAACCTCGTGGCCCCGATCCTCGTCTACTCGACGCTGATCATCCCCACCTACATCTCGCTCGAGGCGGCCCTGTCCTACCTCGGCGTCGGGGTCATCGAGCCGACTCCGTCGTGGGGCAAGATGCTCTCCGACTCGGTCGTCTATTCCTACGCCGACCCGACCTACCTGCTGATCCCCGGTGTCGCACTCTTCGCCCTGGTGCTCGCCTTCAACCTCTTCGGTGACGGGCTGCGCGACGCACTCGACCCGAAGGCCGGCCGCTAGCGGCCTCGCTCCGTTCAACGTCGGCCCGCGACCGCGGGCCAGCGCCAACACCGCCGCGATGCCGCGGTGGGGGAAAGGATGGGTGAGCGCATGACGCTCCTCGCAACACGCGCGCAGAAGGTGGCCGTGGTCGGCGCCTGTCTCGCGCTGGCTGTGACGGCCTGTGGTGGCAGCAGCAAAAGCTCCAACTCGAGCGGCCCCACGGGCAAGAAGGGCGGCACGCTCTTCCTGATCAACGACGCGGACTTCGACCACCTGGATCCGCAGCGCACCTATGTCTCGAATTCCCTCAACTTCACCGAGCGCTTCATGAACCGGACGTTGGTGACATACAAGTCGGTGCCCGGGCCGTCCGGTTCGGAACTGGTGCCGGACATGGCAACTGACCTGGGTCGGGCGTCTGACAACAACAAGACCTGGAAGTTCACCTTCAAGGACAACCTGAAGTGGCAGGACGGCTCGCCGGTGACGTGTGCCGACTTCAAGTACGGCGTTTCGCGTGGCTTCGCGACCGGCGTGATCACCGACGGTCCGACGTACGCCTTCGCCGACCTCAAGCTGGACCTCAAGGCCGACGGAACCCCCGTCTACGGCGGTCCCTACGTCGCCGGCTCCAACGGTGGGTTCGACAACGCGGTGCAGTGCACCGACCCGAAGAACATCGTGTTCCACCTGGCCAAGCCCATCGGCGACTTCAACTACACGCTCAGCCTGCCGGAGTTCGCTGCGGTGCCGCAGGCGAAGGACACCAAGGCGCAGTACGACAACACCGTGTTCTCCGACGGTCCCTACAAGATCGAGACGTATTCGCGCAGCAAGCAGCTGACGCTGGTCCGCAACTCCAACTGGGACCCCAAGACCGACAACGTCCGCAAGGCGTTCCCGGACAAGATCGTGGTCAAGATGGGTGCCGACCCGAACGTCATCGACACCCAGTTCATCAGTGACACAGGTGACGCCAAGACCGGCATCATGAACGCCACCAATGTGCAACCACAGGACCTCGACCGGGTATTGAACGACGCGAGCCTGAAGAAGCGGGCTGTCAACGGCTTCGACGGGTTCGCTCTCTACATCGCCATCAACACCTCGAAGGTCAAGAACCTGAAGGTGCGCCAGGCCCTCGCCTACGCGATGAACCTCGAAACCTTTCGGGGCGCCTATGGCGGCAAGGAGTACGGCGACTACGCCAGAGGGATCATCACTCCCGCGCTGAAGTCGCACAAGGACTTCGACGTCTTCGGTATCAAGAAGAGCCCGACCGGTGACCCGGCCAAGGCAAAGCAGCTGCTCACCGAAGCCGGTGTGAAGACGCCGTACCCGATCAAGTTCGACGTCCGGAACCGTCCGGCCACCGTCAAGGCGGCCGCCGCTGCCAAAGAGGCCCTCGAGCGCAATGGCAACTTCGCAGTCACCCTGAATCCCCTCCCGGTCGGCCCCTACTACGGGCTCATCGGCAAGAAGGCCACCCAGAGTGACATCAGCGGTGGTGGCTGGGGACCGGACTGGCCCAACGGCTCGGCAGTGATCCCGCCACTGTTCGGCGGCAACCTGTCGACTGTCGACGGCAGCACGAACTACTCCCAGCTCAAGGATCCGAAGATCGACTCCCTGATCGACGCGGCGACCAGTGAGACCGACCTGACGAAGCAGGCCAAGCTGTGGGGTGGCCTGGACGAGGCCGTCGTCCAGGACGCCGCGGCGATCCCGACCATCTGGACCAAGACCACCCAGATGTACGGCTCGGGCGTCAAGGGCGCGTTCCTGCACAGTTTCTATGGCGAGATCGATGTGAACGCGCTGAGCGTGGCCTGACAGCCATCGACGGCGACAGTAGGTAGCGGGTACGGGGCGGGGGTGTGGCGCACGGCGCCACACCCCCGCCCGACAACCTCGACACACCGCCCGGGTAGAGGAAGGTGCGAGCATGATCCGCTATATCATCCGGCGCCTCATCGGCGTCGTGATCATGCTGGGCGTGATCTCGGTGGCCACGTTCGTGCTGTTCTTCGCCGTGCCGGTCAGCCCGGCCGCATTGTCGTGCGGCAAGTCCTGCAGCCCGGCGATCATCAAGCAGGTTTCCCACAAGCTCGGTCTCGACATGCCGATACCGGTGCAGTACGGCAAGTTCATGGCGGGAATCTTCGTCGGCCGAGACTTCGGCGAAGGCTCGGCCATCACCCACTGTCCCGCGCCGTGCCTGGGGATCTCATATCACGACCCGACGGACACGCCGGTGACCAATCTGATCAAGGAGGACTTCCCGGTCACCTTCTCCATCACCATTGGTGGGGCGATCCTGTGGCTGCTCATCGGCGTCGGCGTCGGGGTGCTTTCGGGCCTCAGGAAAGGCAGCATCTTCGACCGAGCCGCAATGGTCGTGGCGCTCGCGGGAGTGTCACTGCCATCGTTCTTCACGGGTCTGCTGGTCATCACGTTCGTGGTGGCCAAGTGGAAGATCCTCCCGCTGCCCGCGTACGTGAATTTCGCGGACAATCCGTTGAGCTGGGCGCAGAACCTCATCCTTCCGTGGATCACTGTCGCGTTCTTGTACGCCGCGCTCTATGCCAGGCTCACCCGCGCCAACATGCTCGAGACGATGAGCGAGGACTACATCCGCACTGCCCGGGCCAAGGGCCTGTCAGAGGCGGTCGTCATCCGCAAGCACGGCCTGCGGGCCGCACTGACTCCCATCGTGACCATTGCCGGTCTCGACATCGGCGGTCTGCTGGGTGGCGCGATCCTGCTGGAGACGGTCTACAACTTCAACGGCATCGGGCGCCTGGCCGTCAACGCCGTCAACACGCTGAACCTGCCGGTGATCGTCGGCACGGTCCTCGTCGCGGCGTTCTTCATCGTCATGGCCAACTTGATCGTCGACGTGCTGTATGCCTTCGTCGATCCGAAGGTGCGCCTGTCCTAGTTTCCCCCTCGTGCGCAGCGCCTGCGGCGTACCCTGGCCAGCCAGGATTTGTTGTCACCGTGGACAGAGAGGCAACCGTGTCGTCGGCACTTGAGGAAGGGCGCACGCCCGCAGCTGCATGGGACGCGAACGCGTCCCTGAAGGTCAAAGACCTCAAAGTCCACTTCCCGACCGACGACGGGCTGGTCAAGGCCGTCGACGGGCTGACCTTCTCGGTCGACAGGGGGCAGACGCTGGGAATCGTGGGGGAGTCGGGCTCGGGCAAGAGCGTGACGAGCCTGGCCATCCTCGGCCTGCACAAGGGCACCCGTGCCCGGCTGTCCGGGGAGATCTGGGTCGGCGGCGACGAGATCATCAGCGGCAGCATGGAGGACGTCCGCAGGATGCGCGGCGCCAAGATGGCGATGATCTTCCAGGATCCGCTGTCGGCCATGCATCCCTATTTTACGGTCGGCTCGCAGATCGGGGAGGCCTACCGCGTTCACAACAACGTGAACAAGAAGCAGGGCCGGCGCCGGGCGATCGAGATGCTGGAGCGGGTGGGCATCCCGCAGCCCGACCGGCGGGTCGACGACTATCCCCACCAATTCTCCGGGGGCATGCGGCAGCGCGCGATGATCGCCATGGCGCTGTCCTGCAACCCGGAGTTGCTCATAGCCGACGAGCCCACAACGGCGCTCGACGTGACCGTGCAGGCGCAGATCCTCGATCTCATGCTCGACCTGCAGAAGGAGTTCAACTCGGCGATCATCATCATCACCCACGACCTCGGGGTGGTCGCCGAGATCGCCGACGACATCCTGGTCATGTATGCCGGCAAGTGTGTCGAACGCGCATCGGTGGAGGATGTGTTCTACCGGCCCCAGCACCCCTACACCTGGGGCCTGCTGTCGTCGGTCACCCGGCTCGACCGGGTCCGCCAGGAGCGGCTGCGGCCGATCGCCGGCACACCGCCGTCGCTGATCAACGTCCCGTCAGGTTGCGCCTTCCATCCGCGCTGCCCGTACGAAGCCCTCAACGGTGGGAGGTCGCAGACCGAGGTGCCGACGCTCCGAGAGGTGTCCCCAGGCCATCTCGCCGCCTGCCACCTGTCCGACGAGGAACGTGCGCGTATTTTCACCGACGAAGTGCAGCCCACGCTGTGACCCGGCCCGCTGCTAGCCACAACCAGCCAGCCAACCTGGAGACGGTGTGACGACGACCAGCCCCGAGCAGGAGACGGCCAAACCGAAGACCTCCGATGAGGTCCTGCTCGAGGTGACCGGGCTGCAGAAGCATTTCCCGGTGACGCAGGGAATCATCTTCCAGAAGCAGGTCGGCGCGGTTAAGGCCGTCGACGGGCTCGATTTCGCCGTCAGGGTCGGCGAGACCCTGGGCATCGTGGGCGAGACCGGCTGTGGCAAGTCCACGATGGGCCGCCTCGTGACCCGGCTGCTGGAGCCGACCGGCGGCAAGGTCACGTTCGAGGGCCGCGATATCACCCACCTCTCTGCCGGCAAGATGCGACCGCTGCGCAAGCACGTGCAGATGATCTTCCAGGATCCGTACTCCTCGTTGAACCCCCGGCACACCGTCGGCACCATCGTGGGTGCCCCGCTGCGGCTGCAGAACGTCAAGACGCCCAACGGCGTGAAGCGCGCGGTCCAGGATCTGCTCGAGCTCGTCGGTCTCAACCCCGAGCACTACAACCGCTACCCGCACGAGTTCTCCGGTGGCCAGCGGCAGCGGATCGGGATCGCCCGGGCCCTGGCGCTGCGGCCCCGGCTGATCGTCTGTGACGAGCCGGTGGCCGCGCTCGACGTGTCCATCCAGGCCCAGGTGATCAACCTGCTGGAGGACCTGCAGTCCGAATTCGGCCTCACCTACGTCTTCATCGCCCACGACCTGTCGATCGTGCGCCACATCGCCGACCGGGTCGCGGTCATGTACCTCGGCAAGATCATGGAGATCGGCGACCGTACGTCGCTGTACGAACACGGCCGGCATCCCTACACCCACGCGCTGCTGTCCGCCGTGCCGGTACCGGACCCGCAGAAGGAGAAATCGCGGGAGCGTATCCTGCTGCAAGGCGACGTTCCGAGCCCGCTCAACCCGCCGCCCGCCTGCCGCTTCCACACCCGGTGCTGGAAGGCGCAGGAGATCTGCAAGACAGTGGAGCCGCCGCTGCTGTCGATCGGCCCGGTGCACCAGGTGGCATGTCATTTCCCCGAAGAGAGGAACGTGCTGTAGGTCATGGTCCTTGCCCTCAACATCATCTTGATCATCACCAGCCTCATGCTGATCGTGTTGATCTTGCTGCACCGCGGCAAGGGCGGTGGCCTGTCCTCCATGTTCGGCGGCGGCGTCAGCTCGAACCTGTCCGGATCGTCGGTGGCGGAGAAGAACCTCGATCGGCTTACCGTTATCTGCGGCCTTGTCTGGATCATCAGCATCGTCGGGATCGGACTACTGCTCAAGATCAAGCCCTAGGTCACGTAGACTCTCGACGTCGCTGAAGGCTGATGCAGATAGTCGTAGACAGGAGTAACACCCCGTGGCCGGTGGCAATGCCATTCGTGGCACCCGAGTCGGTGCCGGACCCATGGGTGAGGCCGAGCGGGGGGAATCAGCGCCACGCCGGCGCATCGCCTTCTTCTGCGCCAACGGGCACGAGACCCGGCCGGCGTTCGCGGCCGAGGCCGCCGAGCCGGACAATTGGGAATGCCCCCGGTGCGGGCTGCCCGCCGGGCGGGACCGGCAGAACCCGCCCGCCCCGCCGCACACCGAGCCGTACAAGACGCACCTCGCCTACGTCCGCGAGCGGCGCAGCGACTCCGACGGCGACGCCATCCTCGACGAGGCGTTGAGCAAGCTCCGGGACCGGCGCGGCCGCTAGCGGGCCAGCGCTTACCTGCTTTCGGCGCGTGCCCGCCACATGGGAGGCCACGGCGGCCGGTGTGCTGGGGCTGCCTTCGGGCCGACTCGTCCGCGGTCGGGCACTGCGCCGCCCGCTCCCGCCGGGCCCGCCGCCGTCTTTCGCCGTCTACCTGCTCGGCCGTCCGCCCCCGGCCGTCGCATGGGAGTGCCGCTGGCTTCGCTGGCCCGACTTCTGGCTGCCGGCCGACCGCACGGCCGCGACCGGCGTGCTGCGTGAGGCGTGGGGCCGCGCCGAGACCGAACGTGTCGAGATCGCCTGCGGCGGAGGTCTCGGGCGCACCGGCACCGCCCTGGCGTGCCTCGCCGTGCTCGACGGGGTGCCCAACTCCGAGGCCGTCGCCTACGTTCGCGAGCGCTACTCGTCACGCGCCGTGGAGACGCCCTGGCAGGGCCGGTTCGTGCGTCGCTTTCGGTAGGCCTACCAAGGGTTACGCAGCTCGGCCGGTACGCTGGCCGCTGCCGCCCGGTCCAGCAGCCACAGGGTGCGCCGCCGCCCGACGACACCGGCGGCCGGCACCTGCACCCGGCCCGCCCCGCTCAGTGCCAGGCCGATGATCGGCGCCTTCTCGGCGCCGGCCGCCACCAGCCACACCTCGGCCGCGCTGTTGATCGCGCCAAAGGTCATCGAGAGTCGGATCGGCGGTGGTTTGGGTGCCCCGCGTACCGCGACGACCGGTCGGTCGTCGTAGGCCGCCGGGGACCCCGGGAAGATCGACGCCACGTGACCGTCGGGGCCGATGCCGAGCAGCAGCACGTCGAAGGTGGGCACCTCACCGTGGTCCTCCGGCCGGGTCGCCTCCCGCAGTCGCGTCTCATAGCGCTCGGCCATAGCTTCGACGTCGTCCCCGTCCGGCCCGTCGGCGGCCGGCATCGGGTGGACCCGGGCGGGATCGAGGGCCACCGAGTCGAGCAGCGCCGCACGGGCCTGGGTCTCGTTGCGCTCGGGATGGCCCGTGGGCAGGAAGCGCTCATCGCCCCACCAGACGTCGAGCCGCCGCCAGTCGACGGCGTCGCGGGCGGGATTGCTCTGCAGCTCGGCCAGGATCGCGATGCCGACCCCGCCACCGGTCAGGACTACCGACGCCGCCCCGCGGGCTGACTGGCAGTCGACCAGCCGCGTGACCAGGCGGGCGGCTACCGCCTTGGCCAGCAGGCCAGGATCGCGATGTACGACAACTGCCGGTGAACTCACGACGGCGTCCGGCCGGTTGTCAACTCGCTCCGCTCCTCGCTTCGCNNTCGCTTCGCTCGATGCTCATTCGCCCCTCGTCAACTCGCTAGCCCCGAGGGCGTTGCACGCCCGGCCCGAACAGGCCGGGCTCCTGGTCGGCTGCCTGCGGGCTGGCCGGATCGAGCCACTTGTGCACCCGCACCGTGTCGTGGCGGTTGAGCCCCTTCTTCCCGGTGGCTGTCCCCAGCGTGTCACCGTAAATGCGGTCGGGGGCGAGCCGGTGCAGCTCTTCGGCCAACAGGTCGCTGAGATCGCGGCGCGGC
>QHCA01000380.1 GCA_003244095.1 Pseudonocardiales bacterium
CGTCTCGCTCGATGCGCCCCGCAGCGGCGAGGACAGCGCCACGGTCAGCCGGCTGGAGGCGATCGGTGACGAGGACGGACGGCTGACGCGGATCGATGACCAGGCGACGATCTTCGCCGCGGCCCAGTGCCTGCCCGAGCGCGAGCGCGAGATCCTCTTCCTGCGCTTTACCCACGATCTCACCCAAACGGAGATCGCCCACCGGGTGGGGGTCTCACAGATGCAGGTCTCGCGGCTGCTGCGCCGCTCACTCCAGCGGCTGCGCGATATCTGCGGCTGAGCGCGTCGGGCTCAGTCGTCGGATGGCCCGCGCGGGTGCGAGCCCAGAGAGTAGGTCGCCGCCAGATCCTCGTCGCCGTGTCCCGCCGCCTCGACGTCGCGCAGGCGCTGCACCACCGCCTGCAGGATCGGGATCTCGAGCCCCGCGTCGGCGACCGCGGCGAGCAGCAGATCCCCGTCCTTGCGCGAGAGCGCGAGTCGAAAGGAAACGTCATCGAACGACTCCGCGACCATCGCGGCCCCCTTGGTGCGCGCGTAGGGAAGGTCGAGGGGCCCGCCCTCGACCGCGGAGAAGAATTGCTCAGGATCAACGCCAAGCGCCCGGGCCACGGTGACCGTCTCGGCCAACACTCCCACCACTCCGATCAGCCAGCCGTTGATGACCACCTTGAGGCGCGTGCCCGCGCCGGCCTCACCCAGCCATTCCGTCCGTGCTCCCACGGCAGCAAAGATTGGCTCGCAGCCCGCCCGGCCGTCTTCGGGGCCCGAGGCCAGGACGATCAGCTTGCCCTGCTCGGCCGGCGCCCGGGTGCCCAGGACGGGAGCGTCGGCGAAGGTCACGCCGCGCACGCGGGCCAACTCACGGCAGCGCTCGGTCCCCTCGACCCCAATCGTGCTCATCTGGATCCAGGTCGTGTCCCGGTCGGTGGCCGCGAGCGCCTGGGTCGCGGTCTCGACTACCGCTTCGGCGTCGGCGAGCATCGTCACCACCTGGGCGCAGCCCCGGGTGGCCGCACCCGGGTCATCGAACACCTGGGCGCCGTCTCGCTCCAGCGGCCGGGCTCGGTCAGCTGATCGATTCCAGGCGTGAACCGAGTAGCCGGCTGCGATCAGGTTGCGGGCCATCGGCAGACCCATCGTGCCCGTGCCCAGAAACGCCACCTCGCTCACCCGGTCGTGCTACCCGGCCCGGCGGCCCGCAAACTTGTCAGTCCGTGGTCACGGCACCGGTTCAAAGTCCGTCGAGGTCCAGGCGCCCACCCTCACGTCAGCCGTGACAAGCCGTCGCGCTTATCAGTAGGCTCGACCCAGCGTGCAGAGTGTTTTCCAGGTAGAGGTACGGAGCGAAGGCCGGGCGGCGATCATCGTGGTCACCGGTGAGCTCGACCTGGCCTCGAGCCCCGCCCTGGAGGCCGAGCTCCAGCGCGTTTCCGGTACCGAGACAGAGCTGTTGGTGCTCGATCTACGCCGGCTGGAATTTATGGATTCGACCGGGCTCAGCATTATCGTCAAGGCCCATCAGCACCTGGCCGACGAGGGACGAACCCTGTGCCTGATCCGGGGACCGCAGCAGGTCCAGCGCCTGCTCGACCTGACCGGCGTCGCCGAGCGGATCGCGCTCGCTGACACACCCGAGGAGATCCTCAACGGGGTCTGACGTGCGGGCGCAGCCTGGCCCAGCCGCGCTCAGGCTCGGCGATCGACAATCACCACGCGCAGGCACTCCCCATCACCATTGGGCTCGATCGAGACTTCATCGCTGAGCAGCGTCAGCGGCGGCGCCCCCGCTTGGCTGCTCCGGGCGTTCAGGTGGCCGCTCGCGCCGGGACGAAACGGTCCGACCGCGAGGTCGACGCGGCGATCGGCCGCGGCCAGACGCGCATCGACGCACTGGCCGGAGTTCCGTTGGCGCTCAAGGACATCCTGGTCCAGCAGGGCTCGCCGGCCACCGCCGGCTCGAAGATCCTGCAGGGCTGGATGCCGCCGTACAACGCCACCGTCACCCAGAAGCTGCT